>NZ_LOKU01000014.1:0-101546 GCF_002211295.1 Rhizobium sp. N122
GACGAACGAACCGTTGAAACTACATGGAGACGCATTGGAGAACTCTTGAAGGCGTTCAGTCCCCAGGAGTGCTCCAACTACCTCAGACATGCAGGGTATGGTTCAGAATAACCCTGACAGACTCTAGTGGGCGGCCGGCGCCGGCGCTTCGCCGGCCGGTGCGGTCTCGAGGATCTTGACGGGCGTTCCCACCTTCTTCGGCTGCCCGGCGGAGCTTTCCTTGACGTCCTCCTTGGAGAGATAGTCGAGCTGCTCCAGCATGACCTCGGCGACATAGTCGCCACCGAGACGCTCGTTCATGCCCTTCTTGATCTCTTCGCGGAAGACCTTCGGATCGAAGGATTTGATATGGGCGATGTCGACCATCTTGTTGCCGACGAGCAGGCTGAAAAGCTCGTCCGTGGTCATCTCGGCCAGCGGCAGCGTTACGCCCTTCAGCATCTCCTTGTTCATCATGAAGGAAACGCGGCCGAGGAAATAGCCGGTGATCGCACCGTTACCGATGATCGGTACGGTGATCGTTTCACCCTTCACCAGTTCGAGCGCGCTCTGCTTGGAATCAGTGGCCGCGGGCGCCGGCGCGGTCGCCAGGTACACCGAGAAGTAGACCGATGCCAAGGTGATGGCGCAAACCCAGACACCGGTAAGGACGAGCTTGATCATCAGTTTCCACGCGCGGCGAATTGTTCCTGGGAATAGGTGCCGTCGGCATCGGCATCCTGAACGGCGTTCTTCAGCAGATCGGCGACGGCGCGAACCGCTTCGAGATGCGCCTCGACCCGACGGGCGTTGAGAACCAGCTTCTTCTTCAGTCCATGCAGCTGATCGAGATGGGCAGCGGCAAGCTCGGCCGGATCGGTGTCACGGAAAAGCATCGACAGCTCATAGAGGCAGCGGCTCTTATGCGCATTGGAGACTTTGAGATCGAACTGCGGATCGCTGCCGATCCGGGTGTTCTCATTGTCGATGATCATTTCGAGGCGTCCGAGAACGGATTTGATCCTGTATTCGTTCGAAACTATTTCCATTGTACCCTCGGTTATGCGTCGCTTGGAGCATGATGCCGAAACTGTGCCCGGTTTTCGGGCGACAGCATGCTCTAACCATTTAATTGTGAAGAGGATTCATATTTCAGGCCAACCGGCCTGAAATCATCCTGTTCTATCGGTCTTGGCTTCGGCGGTCGGCGTGCCGAATGTCTTGCGCTGGAAGTCGTCGATCATGCTGATCGCAGTGTTGCGGTCATCGTTATCGGTCGAGGCATTGACGATCTTGCCTTCCTGCCGGCGCAGCTGCTCGCTGTACATCTGCTTGGCGATGCCGATGCCGTCGCCCTTGGCCATGGTGTTGCCGAGCTGTTCGGCCATCATGCCTTTCCAGATATCGCCGGTCGCGCCCTTGCCGTAGACATCTTCGCTTTCGCTCGGCAGCATGGACTTGACGAAATTCTGCAGAACCATGGCTTCGAACTTCCGGTAGCTTTCCGGGACTTCCTCGGCCTTGGTGCGGTTCTGGATGCTGTTGAGGCCGCTCTTCTGGCCGATATGGTCGAGAACATCGACCGTATTGGAGAAACCCTTGCCGTTCTCGGCGAGGCTCGTTGCGGCAAAGGCCGCACGATTTGCCTTCAATTTTTCCTGGGCCGCCTGAACCTCCATGGGGTCGGCAGCTTTGACAACGTCCAGGACCAGATCACTGGGGGGCGAAATAGCCACGTTACAATCCTCTAATTTAAGATTGCAACGATTATGGGTTTTGAAGCTTGCTGGAGGCTGGCGTTGCGAATTGCTGGTCGATGACGTCGTAGACGGCATTGTCGTCGGCCTCGCGGCGCTCGGCCTCGAGCGCCTCCTTCATGCCTTCTTCAAAACGGTCGCCCTTGGCGCGCTCGCGTGCCAGCCGCATTTCGTGGACCTGCTGCATGCCGGTCAGCTGCTGGTCCTTGATGGAGAGCCTGCCGAATCGGTCGGCGTAATTCTGCGAGAAGGCGTGGTGGACCGGGTCCATCGAGCCGAGCGCGACGATGACGTCGTCCATCGCCGCATTGACTTCGACGCGCTGGCGGCTGGTCTCGACCAGATCGTTCTCGGCCATCCTTTCGATATGCCGCTGCACCGAGAGCAGTCGCTTGAGCTTCTGGGAACGGTTCTTTTCGACCATCGTCTCACCGTCCGATATAGATCGAGCCGAAGGACTGGCCGAACTGGCTGACCAAAGCCGCAATCGAGAAATAGATCAGGAAAAGCCCGCCCATCAGCAGATAGGGGGTGGAGATGAAGTAGACCGGGATCTGCGGCGCCAGCTTGTTGATGAAACCGATCGAGACGTTGAAGATCATGGCGTAGATCAAAAACGGGCTCGACAGGCGCAGCATGATGTAGGTCGTCTGCTCCAGCGTGTCGGTAAAGGAGATCAGCGTCGCGCGCATCTGCATCAGGCCGCCGAAGGGCATGGTCGTGTAAGAATCGATCAGCGCGCGGAAGACGATGTGATGAAAATCCATGATGAAGAGGATCATGATGCCGGCAAAGGTGATAAAGGCGGAAAGGCTGGTCTCCGGCGTATCTTCGACGATGTCGGCGGAGCCCGGCTGGGTATAGCCGACCATCGTGGCAAGGATCGAGGCGGCGAACTGCATGCCGAGCGTGTAGATTCTCGCCAGCATGCCGTACATCACGCCGATCAGCGATTCGCTGAAAATCAGGCCGATATAGGTTCCGGAACCGGTGTGAACGGCCGGATAGACGGTATCCCAGAGCAACGGCACGACGGCGATCGAGAGCGCGACGGCGATGAAGACGCGCAACTGTTCAGGCACGCGCGCCGAGGAAAAACCCGGAAGAGAAAGCACACAGCCACCGATCCGGCAGAAGACCAGAAACAGCGCGAGAACGGTCCCTTGCGGGTCTGTTATCATGAAATAGAGCCCAAAATCTTTATCTCGATGCCCTTGGCCAGTTCGACATGCGACAGGACCGGCAGCGTGGCGAACAGCCGTTCGATGATCATGCGCACATAGGAGCGTGTTTCCGGCGAGGTGACAAGTGCGAATGGCAGGCCGCGATCCATGAACTCACGGATAACTTTGGTGGCCTGCTCGCTGAATTCCTCGAGGCTGCGCGGATCGATGTCGAATTCGATCACCTCGCCCTTGGCGTCGCGCTTCAGCGCCTGGTGGAAAGCAAGATCCCATTTGCTGCCCAACCTCAGCACGCGCAGCACGCCGTTGTCGGCGAGGTCGCCGCAAAGCTGCTGGGCCATGCGGATGCGGACATGCTCGACGATCTGCTCGGTCTTTCTGACATGCGGGGCGAGTTCGGCCACCGCTTCGAGAATGAGGTGCAGGTTGCGGATCGAGACGCGTTCGGCCAACAGCAGCTTGAGCACCGCCTGCAGACCCGAATAGGACATATGCGACGAGCAGATCTCGTCGGCGAGCTTCTTGTATTCGGGGTCGAGGCGATCGATCAGCACCTTGACGTCCTTATAGGACAGAAGCTGCGGCAGGTTGTTGCGGATGACCTCGCTCATATGGGTCAGCACGACGGAGACGTTGTCGATCGGCTGGAAGCCTTCACGCTTCAGATCGTCGGCGAAGTTTTCGAGGATCGAGACGGCCGGCATGCCAAAGGCGGGTTCGCGGATTTCGTCGCCGGGGATGCTCGGCCGGCGGCCGGCGCCGGTCACGACGAGGACTTCGCCGACGCGCAGCAAGTTGGAGGCGACCGTCGTGCCGTGGATGCGGATCTGGTAGGACTTCTCGGCGATGGCGATATCGTCGGTGACCTTGATCTCCGGCACGACGAAACCGTATTGCGTCGCGAACTTCTTGCGCATCTTGCCGACGCGGAAGGCGAGTTCCTGGTGGGCGCCGAGCAGGCGGGTCGAGACCATCTTGCCGAGTGCGAGCTCGATCTCCGAGGTGCGCAGCACCGACTTGACCGAATCCTTTTCCAGCTCCTTGTTCTGGACGACCTTCTTTTCCTCCTGCTCGCGGCGAAGCTTGTTTTCAGCCTCGACCTGACGCGGGATGAACCAGGCGCCGAATGCGAGAAGACTGCCGAGGATCACGAAAGGGACGAATGGCAGGCCCGGCATCAGCGCCAGGACAAACATCAGCACGGCCGAGACCGAGAGCGCGCGGGGATAACCGCTCAACTGGTTGACGACAGCCTGGTCGGTGGAGCCGGTGGTGCCGCCGCGCGAGACGAGAAGGCCGGCGGCGAGCGAGACGATGAGGGCCGGCATCTGCGAGACGAGGCCGTCGCCGACGGAGAGCTTGACGAAGACGTCGGCTGCTTCGCCGATCGGCATGCCATGGCGGAAATAGCCGATGATGATGCCGCCGAAGACGTTGATGGCGGTGATGATCAGGCCGGCGACGGCATCGCCGCGCACGAATTTCGAGGCACCGTCCATCGCACCGAAGAAGGAGCTTTCCTCTTCGAGTTCCCTGCGCCGGCGCTGGGCTTCCCTTTCATCGATGATGCCGGCCGAAAGATCGGCGTCGATCGACATCTGCTTGCCGGGGATGGCATCGAGGGTGAAACGCGCGCCAACTTCGGCGATACGCGTGGCGCCCTTGGTGATGACGATGAAGTTGATGGTGATGAGAATCAGGAAGACGATCAGACCGATGACGAAGTCGCCCGACATCACCAGGCTTGCGAAACCGGCGATGACACCGCCGGCCGCGTCGTGACCTTCATTGCCGTGGGACAGGATGACACGCGTCGTCGCGATGTTCAGCGCCAGCCGGGTCATCGTCGCGATCAGCAGAATGGTCGGGAAGGACGAGAAATCGAGCGGTTTCTGGATCCACAGCGCGACCATCAGGATCAGCACCGAGAAGGCGATCGAAAAGGCCAGACCCATGTCGATCAGGAATGGCGGGATCGGCAGGAAGAGAATGCAGATGATGCCGATGATGCCGAGGGCAAAACCGACATCGCGCAGGCTCGGGGCGACCTTCGGAAGGGGTAATGCAGGTGGTTGCGCCATAACAATTCCGTCTCTTCATGAGAGGAGGCAGACTCGGTCCGCCCAATTCGGATCGAGAGTTAAATGGCGAAGCTTGCGCGAAGGTGGCTCAGAATCCGGACTGGATGCGCGAGAAGACCAGATTGGTGAAAATCGAGACCTGCGAGCCAACGAAGGGTGCGGTGACGCCGACGGTGATCAGCACCGCAACGATCTTCGGCACAAAGGTCAGCGTCGCTTCCTGCACTTGGGTCAGCGCCTGGATCAAGGCGATGATGAGACCCACCACCATTGCGGCGAGGACCGCCGGACCGGAGGCAATCAGGACGGTCCAGATCGCGGCCTGGAACAGATCCAATGCATCAGCTTCATTCATCTGAAGGCAACCTCATATCGCCTTGAAGCAGCCCCGCCGAGGCCGGGCTGCTATGATTGGTGTCACCGGCGCGTCGGCGCCGTGCTATCAGGTATCGCTGCTGCCGCTGGTCGTGGTCGTCGTGGTCGGCGCCTTGTCAGCAACGGTGATTCCCGCCTGCACGAGTATCTTACCGCCATCCGTGGTCGTCGCAATGATGCCGTCGGAATAAACCTTGACGGATTCGATGGTGCCTTTGACGGTGCCGTCGGCGCTTTCCATGTATTTGCCGACGTAGCTGCTGGCCTGAGTGAGGCTCGAGCTTGACAGAAGCGTATCCAGCTTGGTGTTCGTCTGGATCGTCTGCTCCACCTGCGAAAAGCTTGCCAGCTGCGACATTTGCTCACTGGCGTCGACCGGATCGGTCGGATCCTGGTTCTTCATCTGCGCAATGAGCAGCTGAAGGAAATTGTCGTAGTTCAGCGTCGCTTTCTGCTGGGCGGAATTCGTCGTGCTCGTGGTGCCCGCCGAGGTCACGCTCGATGTTGCATCTACCGCCATGGTGCAATCTCCCTGCGAATCTGCTCGACCATCGTCGGCGGCATTTCGTGGTTGTTGAGGATATTGTCTTCGATCGCGTAGAGGCCGCGGATCGCCTTCAGCGCGTCGAAGGCGCGGCCGGTCGAGACGAGTGCATCGATGCGCTTCAGTTCGGCGAGGATTTCCTCGTTCTTGAAGCAGGTGAGCAGCATGGTGATCGACTTGCGGAACATCGCCGTCGAGTGGTCCTTGCCCTCGGGATTGATGAGGATCATCTGCGCGATGAAATAGAGCTGGCGCAGCGGTGTGGTGGCGCCCTCCGGCTGGAGGACGTGGTTTTCGAGAAGGAACGTCACATCATTCAGGAATTCCAGCGCGACCTTGCGGTCGACACGCAGGACGGCGCCGTTGATGAAGATTCTTTCTCCGGCTTTCAGAGAAATGCGAAGTGTACTTTTCATTTAAGTCCATCCCTGATGATGGTGGTAACGTCGATGATGCCCTGATAGTTATTCGACAGACGTTTTCGGATCCTGTCGCATTCCTTCAATATCCAGATCGCGATCGAGATGAGGTTGGCCCTGAGCTCGATCTCCAGCTGGTTGTCGGGATGTTTCAGATCCTCGATGAAGCTGATCCACACCCGGCGCGTATAAAACAGGGCTTCGATGGCTTCCCGGCCGTATTTTTCCTTGTCGCGCGCCAACGACAGCAGATCTATGGACCGGTCAAGAACCTGCCATTCCCGCTCTTTCGCGTCGGCCACCGAGTCCTGCATGACTTCGGCATAAGAGAACTGATACATTCATGCATCCTTCTTAATCTTGCGCGCCTTTGCTCATCAAAGGTAGTTTACGAGACTCAACTGCTGGATCTTCGAGACGATCGTGTAAGCCGTTTCAAGCTGCGTTTCCAAAGTCTTGACGAGGGTCGAAGCCTCGTAGGGATCGACGCCCTGGAGATCGACGAGCTTGTTCTTGATGATGTTCGACTGGGCGTCGAGGGCGTCGTTGGACTTCTTGACGCGCTCCTGGGAAAGGCCGAGCTGGCTTGCCTGCGTCACCAAGCCGCTGGTCGCCTTCGTCGTGTAGGTGATCGCCTGCTTGGACACCGTGGTCATTGCATCGCTGCTGAGGTTCTGGCCGAGCAGCGCCGAGGTCATCACCGAGGCGAGCGCCATGTAGCGCATGCCTTCGGAATTGGCGTTGGTCGAGGATTCGATCACTTCGGAATTGCTGATGCGGCTCGTCATGTTCTGGCTCGATGCCTGCGACCAGCCGGTCGCCGCATTGGTCCAGTTTGCCTGGCTGAACATCGGCTCCACCGTCCCCGTGATGAAGGTCTGCATTTCGGCGCCGGTAAGAGCGCTGACCGCCTTCGGGGGCGCGAGACCGGCTGCATAGCTGTTCAGCGCCGTAACGATGGCGGCACTCGTCGCCGTCGTCTTGTCGGTCAGCGGCTGCACGTCGGTGTTGATGCCGGAGAACAGATATTCGCCGTTCACCATGGTATTGGCGGTGTCCATCATGGTGGAGAGCGCGCTGGTCGCCGACTGGATGGCGACGGTGACGCTGCCGGGATCGTGGCTGCCCTGGAGCGCCGTCAGTTTCGAAACCAGGCCGTCGCCGACGTCCTTCATCTTGGAGAGGCCGAGCTGGGAGGATTCCATGCGGGCGGTGACGAGCGAATTGCTCGCCTTGATCGAGTCGATCCGGTCGGTCTCGCGGGTGAAGTCGACGCTTCTTGCGGCATTGCCGCCGAGCGAGACGCCGATATCCGCATAGACACCCGTCGTTGCTTCCATCGTCGCCTTGGTCATCTGGTTCTGCCCCTGACGGATCGTCAGTCGCATCGCATTCTGAATGGCCGAACTTGAAATAAATGAGCTCTTCATGGCTTAACTCGCAATATCCAGCAATGACTTCAACATTTCGTCGACGGCGTTCAGGATCTTGGTCGCCGCCTTGTAGGACTGCTCTATGTCGAGGAGCAGCGTCAGCTCCTCGTCGAGGTTGACGCCGGTCTCATTGGAATAGGCTTCGTCGGAGCGCGACAGCGCCGCCGAGCTGTTTTCCGCCGCGGTCGTGGCATTGCTGCGGTACTGCTCGAGCCAGCCGAGGGAATTGGTGGCGTATTCCATGATGCTGACGTTGGAATCGATGCCCGTCGTGGCGTCGAAACCGACGGCCGGTCCTGCCGCCGGATCGAAATCGATGTCGGAGCCCAAGGCAGTGTAAAGACGATCGAGGTCGGTCGTATAGCCGCTGAGGTGGGTAGGATTGTTGACCACGCCACCGGCGTTGACGCCGCCATCGCGCAGGCGCATCGGATCGCCACCCTGCGCGGTGATCACGCGGCTGCTGACGGTGATGGTCGAGGCCATGCCGGCAACCGCGGTGGTGCCGGTATCGACCGTGCCGCCGCTCCAGGTGAAGAGACCGGGCACATAGGCCGGGGTGCCCGACGTGCTCTGCTCCTTAAAGAGCGAGACCAGGCCGCGGGCGATTTCGTCGAGCTGCTTCTGGAAGTTGGGAGCGATCTCGTCACGGACCTGCAGGAGCGACTGGAGGCTTCCCTGTGCCGTCGTCGTCGACCCGCTGCCGCGTGGCAGCGCCACACCGTCGATATAGACGGAATTGCCGGTGACCGTCGCGTTGTAAACATCCTGAGACTTGAACGTCACCTTGCGCGGAACGGTCTCGAAAAGGATCGTTCCGTCGGAGGTGCTCAGCACCATGTCGTTGTTGTCACGCGTCGTCGCGTTGACGCCGACGATCTGCGAAATCTGCTTCAGAGCCTTCTCGCGTTCGTCGAGAGCGCCTGAGGCATCCGCACCCGAGGACGTGGCGGTCTTAACCGCGTTGTTGGCCTTCTCGAACTGGCTGAGCAGCGTGTTCAGCGTATCGACATCAGTGGCGATCTGCTTATCGGCGGTGGCGCGGACATCCTGAACGGACTGCGAGGCATTGTTCAGCGAATTGGCGACGTCCTGGGCGGCGGTGATGGCGCCCTGGGCGGCGACGGTGCTGCCCGGCGTCGTGCGGAAGGCCTGAAGCTTCTGCTGAAAAACACTGAGATAGGTGGATGGCGACGTTTCGTAGTCGTTGCCACCCATAATCGACTTGAGATCTTCGAGACCGCCCAGCAATGCCTGTTGGGCGCTGTCTTGCGAGGAGGTCTTCAGGTACTGGCGCAGCAGGGCATCTTCCTGTGCCCGGTCGATCTTGACGACCTGCGCGCCGTTCAAAGACGTGGTGAGCATCGCCTGCCGGCGCACGTAATCTTTATTGCCCGCATTCGAGATATTGTTCGATACGACACTGCTCTGCGTGCCGGTATTGTTGAATATTCCCTGCGCGGTATTAAGTGCGGATGTGAGCGACATAGCTTACCCGTTACCCTGCTTATCTCTTGAGGTTGACGAGGACGTCCATGATGTCGGACCCCGTCTGGAAGACCTTGGAATTGGCGGTATAGCTGCGCTGTGATTCGATCATCTCGGTCAGCTCGCCGGCGAGATCGACGTTCGAACCTTCGAGTGCGCCCGATTTGATCGTGCCGAGGCCGTTGGTCTGCGGGAAGCCGGTGACCGTGACGCCCGACTGGCCGTTGGCGCTATAAACGTTGCCGCTCATCAGCGTCAGCTTGTCGGGGCTTGCGACGTTGGCGAGCGGAATGCGATAGAGCGGCTTCGTGCTGCCGTCTTCGTATTTAGCGTAGACGATGCCATCGCCATCGATGGTGACATCCTTGACCGGGCTTGCTGCCTGGCCGTTCGGCGTGCCGGTGCCGGCAAAGGCGGCGCCGAGCTGCGTGAAGCCGGAAAGATCCATGCTGATCGACAGCGCGTTCCTTGTATCGGCGATCGTGAGGGCGCCGCCCGTCAGCATCTTGCCGTTGCGGTCGAATGTAAGGTTTCCGGAGGAGACAACGGCACCGGCACCACCGGTGTAGGGGAAGGAAGTCGTGCCGCCCGTCGCCGCATCGGCGTTGCGGAACACCGCAACCTCCCAGGTGCTGGCAGTAACACCGCCGGCGGCCGGCACCGGCGTTACGACCGAGCTCTTCGTGAAGTAGAAGTCATACATCACCTTGTTGCCGAGATGGTCGTAGGCGACCATCGAGAACTTCTTGGTATCGGCCGTTGTGGTGGCGGCGTTCGCGCTCGGCGCCGTCGCGGGGGCGACCGGAGCGATATTGGCGCCGGAATCAAGGTTGCCCTTGAAGACACCCGATGTCGAGGCGATAGCGGTCAGCCCTTCCTGATTGACGTTGATAGGCACGAGGCCGTCGAAGCCGTTAACGACGACGGCGGGAGCGCCGGAGTCGTAGGAATAGCCCATAAGGCCAAAGCCGGCGGCGTTGACGAGGTTGCCTTCGTCGTCCTTGGTGAAGTCGCCGGCACGGGTCAGCACCGGCGTGCCGTCAGGACCCTGAACGATGAAGAAGCCGTCGCCCGAGATCGCGAGGTCGGTGGTCGAGGTGGTGTAGGAGATGTCGCCCTGATCGGAGACGGCCTGGCGGACGGAGGTCTGAACGCCGCCGGAATTGTAGTTGCCGCCCGAGGAAGGCAGGACCAGCGACGAGAAGCTCGTCGACACAGCCTTGTAGCCGGTCGTGTTGACGTTGGCGATGTTGTCGGAGACCGTGCTGAGGCGGTTCGCCTGCGCGTTCATCCCCGATACCGCCGTCTTCATGCTGCCGAAAATGCTCATCTGAAAACCTCGTTTTACCTGTTAAACTCGAGAGTATTTGTCGGGCCTTGCGTGAAGCTGTCTGTCATGGCGCGCTGCAAGGCCAATATCGAGGTTCAGCCGGGCGCTGCGGCCCGGCCGGAAAAATCAGGCCCAATCGATGCAGTAGCCGAGGAAGCGCTTGGAATCGACCGGATCGACGCCGAGTTTTTTGCGCAGCTTCTTGCGCAGCTTCGAGATATGGCTTTCGACGACGTTCTCCTCGACCTCTTCGTCGAAGATACCGTAGATAGCGTTGAAGATCTGGGTCTTGGTGACCCGGCGACCGCGATTGGCGATCAGATATTCGAGGATGCGGCGCTCGCGCCGGGGAAGCGCGAAGACTTCGCCGTTAATCTCGGGGTCGCGACCATCCGAGAAAACGCGGATGCCGCCGATCTCGGTGTAGTTGGCGATCGCCTTCAGCCGGCGCCGGATCGCGGCCGCTCTTGCGAGGATTTCGCGCGGATGCACTGGCTTGCGCACCACGTCGTCGACGCCGCAATCGAACAGTGCAAGGGTGTTTTCGAGCGAGGGCTGGTCGCTGACCGCAATCACCGGCGCCATCGACCGATCCCGGATCGCCCGGGGGAGTTCGAGGCTGCGCTGGCCCTGACCGATCAGGAAGGCCTCGACTGCCGCAATATCGGAATCGGCAGCGGTCTGCACCCACTCACCGAATTCCGTCGGATCAAAGCCGGTGGAGGGAATGCCCTCACGGCCAAACAGAGATGTGTATCCATCTTTCACGAGCTCACGCTCATCAACCACGACGATCATTCGTCCGCCTCCGAATCAGTGTGGCACTTCGATGATCTATGGGTACGAATCGCACGAATCGGCGACAACTCGTTAAAGTTAATGGCAGAAACTAATAATTGATTAAGATCCGGGTGGCGATTTGATCTATATCTAGTGGGTACGGTGATTTATGCACACCAAAATTTCGTGGAAAAGTTAACAGTCTCTTAATTATGACTTGCACAAGGGATTCACGCCGGATTCCTGCCATATTGTGACACAGTTTCGTCACAATAGGCCAAT
This sequence comes from Rhizobium sp. N122, assembly GCF_002211295.1. Lineage (NCBI taxonomy): Bacteria > Pseudomonadati > Pseudomonadota > Alphaproteobacteria > Hyphomicrobiales > Rhizobiaceae > Rhizobium > Rhizobium sp. N122. The sequence goes on from NZ_LOKU01000014.1 coordinate 11,653, forward strand.
TCTATCTTTGGTTGAATTAATTTCGGCAAAAGTTACTCGCATTAGGAGTCCATTTGCCGTAACCGGTGGCGACCAGATTGGCAATGACGCGGCAGACATATTGCTTCTGCGCGGGGTCATTGTTTGGGCCGGCATGGTATCTGGCTACCGCCATTGTCCATGTCTCGTGACGGTCATGCAGGTTGCGGAGGAATTTTGCCGCATACTCGACGTTGCGATGGGGGTCGAACATATCCTCGGCCGAGCCGAAATTTTCGCCATGATAATAGTGGTTGATCTGCATGCAGCCGATGTCGATGAGCTTGGCGCCGCTGCTGCGGGCAACATCGAACTGCCTCATGGCGTCCTGCTCCGAGGGCGGAAAGATCGCCTTGCCTTCGACGTTCATGGCATAGGGATAGAGCGAGCCCTTGCGGCCGGTTTCCGTCAGGCCGACCGAATAGAGGATGCCTTCCGGGATGCCGTATTTGGCAGCGGCCGACTGGATTTCGCGTTCGCAGGCACCGGTGGAGGCTTTCGCCTCAGAGGTAAACGCCGCCAGTGCCGCCGCTGCGGCCAGCAGAAACGTCTTCAATACCGGTCTCGCCTGCGCCATTGAAGCCTCCATCCGCCCGCTGTGCCGTCTGATTATGGCGCTCGCGCGCCTCGCCGCCCTGCCCCTGCTGGGGCAGCGACTGCTGCTGGGAGGCCTGGCTTTGGCCGCCTGCCTGGTTGCCGGCGTCGCTGCGCTCGACCGGCGCCATGCTGATGGTGACATTGTCGACGGCGTAGCCCTGGCTGCGCAGAGCTTCGAGAATCTTGCCGTGATCTTCCTTCATCTGACGATAAGCCGCGCCGGTTTCGACCTTGAGATCGACGTTCAGGGCGTCGCCGGACAGGCGCATGGTCGCCGTCACCATGCCGAGATCGAGCGGGTTCATCTGGATCTTCAGCGTATTGACCACCTTGCCGGTGCTCGTCCATTCCGCCGCGTTGGAGAGAGCCGAGCTCGGCTCCATGGCGCGCGCCCATTCGGAATCGCCCGAGAGCGCGGCAGTGACGGCGGCAGAATTCGAATTCTGCGCCAGGCCGATATAACGGCGAGATTCGAGCACCGAGATGTTTTCGACATTGGCCTTCTTTCCGCCGTCCTTAGCCCCGGCCTCTTCGGTGCCGAGATGAACATCCATCGACACGCCACGGCCATCGGCGCGGCTGAGCCTGAATGTCCTGCCCTCGGTGGCTTCGGCATTCTCCGATCCGGGAACCTTGACATCGTCGGTCTTGCCACTCTCGACGCCGGTGACGGCCGCCAGGGCGTCGGATGCATGTCCGCCTGCCTTGGCTTCGATGCCCTCGATCTTCTTGTCGGCCGGCTTGACCTCATCGGCTTTGGCGGACGGATGGACGCCTGCTGCCGCTGACAAAGCGACCGCGCCGTCGGCGGGATCCTGCTTCAGCAGGCCGAGGACATCGGAAATGGCCCCGTCCTCATCGCCGCTGTCCTTGTCCGTATCGGTTTCCAACGCCTCGGCCTTGGCGTGCTTGCCGCCTTTGGCTGCCTGAACGACCTCCTCGGCAGAGCGGTCTTTCGCATCGAGCTTCAAGGCAAGATCCGCCGGCATTTTGACCGCAGCCTTTCCAGGCTTTGCCGCGGCTTTTTCTGTATTGGCGATGGTTTCCGGCTGCGCTTCAGCCTGCGCCTTCAACGCGGCGTCGCTGAGATCGATCAACGGCTTGGTGCGGCTGCGGATCGTCCGCGCCATGGTCTCGGCGCCGGCATTGGCAACCGCGCCCTGATCCGGCTGCGCATCGTCGGCGTCGTCATTTGCAGTACCGCCGCTTGCCTTGGCAAGCGCATCGGAGAAGCCGTTCTTTTGGCCGGCAGCATCGTCTTTACCAATCGGCCGCGCAGATTTCGCAGCCGCCGCGGCATCCGCACCGGCGGCGCCGCCCAAGACGCTCATATCCATCATTGTTCGTTGCCTTCCTGCGCCAGAAGACCGTCGATCTCGTCGAGCTTGGACCGATTGGTCGTCACAAATGCGTTGAATGAGGGGTCGGTACCCTGGCTCTGGCCAGTCGATGCCACACCTCCCGGAACAGGCTCGGGAAGCGCGCCCGGCGCTCCCGGTTGCGGATCTGTCGCCGCAGCCTTTTCAGAAGTGATTTCTTGATCAGAAGTGTTAGGGTTCGAGGCTTGCGTCAGGCTTGCCGGGTCGGGAGCGCGCAGGATCTGCTCGGCGACCGATCGCGCCGCTTCCTGCAGCGCCTGATCCCGCGGCGAAAGCGTGTCGCCGGCGATGCCGCTGACATTCTTCGCCGCCCGGTCGACATCCTCCGTGGTAAGGCCGGCCATACCGCCATAGAAATCCGCCAGCGGACCGAAGGCATTGTCGGTGCCGGCGCCGAGCGACTGCACACGCTCGACCGCCATATGCGTCAGCTCCGACTTACCCGCAATCGCGGCAGCGCGGGCGATGCGCAGATAGACCTCGCGCTGGCGCGGCGCGTCCATGAAGGACAGGATGTCGACGACATCCTGCGGCTTCACGGCGTGATCATGGCCGACGACGAGCGTCACGAAAAGATCGGCGAACTGGCTGGCATAGGGCGAATGCAGGAAACGCCTGACATAACGCTGCGAATAGGCCATGCCCTTGTCGAGCATGCCCTTGTCGACGCAGATGGCGACGGAGCGGCGTAACGCTGCCTCCTCGACGATCGTGCCGGGTGCTGCAAGGCGCGCCTGGTCGTAGAGATCCAGCGCGTCCGTCGGTTTCGTCGCGATCAGCACGTTGCCGCCGATCAAGGCAAGGTAAGGGCCGATCTTCTTGTCGCGGTATTCCCTGGCCGTCTCTTCCAGCGTCTTGGCGACGAGCAGTCCCTTGCCGCTCAGATATTTTCTGAGCACATCGGTGACACGATTGTCGAAATAGCCGTTGACGTCGTGGGCGATCAGATATTCGAGCGTCTGCGGATTGCCGCCGCTCATCGCGTAGATCAGCGCGGCATCGACATTGCGGTCGTCATCGAAGACCGACGTGTCGACGGTGCGCAGCCGCTCGTCGATCGTGCCCAGCATGAAGCGCTGCATCTCACCGGCCGAATGATCGCCGGAGACGACGGAATCCTGCACGAACTGCAGCGACCGCAGCATCTTGTACGGCGCGAGATCGTCCGGATCCTGCGCCTTGCCTGCGGCTGGCGACAGTATCGCCAGGCCGAGGGCCACAAATCCGACATAACGATGCTGCCGACGCGCCATCCTGTTATCCTCGATCCGCCTGCACCAGAATCTCGATCCGGCGGTTGGTCGCGTTGAACGGGTCGGCCGGCAGCTTCAGCCGACGGTCGGCAAAGCCCGAGACCTGGGAGATGCGCTTCTCGTCGAGCCCGCCGCGCACGAGCATGTAGTAGGCGCTCTGGGCGCGATCCATCGAAAGCCGCCAGTTCTCGTTCTGCGTGCCCTTATACTGGCGCCCGTCCGTGTGGCCGCGGATCGCGACCGCGCCACCCCGCTCCTTCAGAATGGCGCCGATCTTTTCCATGGCGAGCACCATTTCCTGGCGCGGAACCGCGGAACCGATATTGAACATCGAATCGTCGCTCTGGTCGGAGATGCTGACCAGCAATCCGCCTTCGGATGCCGTCACGGTCAAGCCTTCGGCAAGCTTGCCGGCAACGCCGCCGATCTGCTGGGCGATCTGCTGCTGCAACTGTTCGGCTTGCTTCTGCTGCTGCTCGGTCTCGTCGGCGTTCTTGTCCGCATCCTTCTGATGATCGGCGTCCTTCTGCGCTTCGGCGTTCTTGTCGCCAACCTTCTTGTCATCCGCCTTCTTGTCGCCGGACTTCTTGTCATCAGGCGCCTTGCCGTCCTTGGCCTCGGCGGCGCCCTTGGTTTCCTTGGCTTCCGGGGCGACCGCCTTCTGGTCCGTGGTCAGCGGTATCGGCTTCATATCCTCGACCTTGGCGACCTCGGTTGCCCCGCTCTCGGCCGCCTGCTCGTCGCTCTTGCCGGGAGGCGCCGACTTGCCGGCTGTCGTGACCTCGACCTGTTTCGTCCAGAAATCCGGATCGAAGGGATCGCGATAGGCCTCGCCGCCATCGGCGCCGGTGGCCGGGCCGGAATCGGCAGCTCCCCCGTCGCCCTTGGCGCTGACATTGGCCTGCTGGCCGACTTCCTGGGCGATCTCTGCCAGAACCGAATATGGATTTTCGAAGAAGTCGGCCTCGGAATAGTTGGTCTGGTCGCCCGATGTCGATGTCTGGTCGTCACCATCCGCCGAAGCCTTGCCGTCGTTCGGATTTTCTTCCTTCTGTTTCGACTTTTCCTGCTTCTCCTCGCCCTCGGCGTTGTCGACGGGCTTCTTCAGACCCTTTTCGGTCGGCTTTTCGTCGGAGAGCTTGATCGGATTGAAATAGGTCGCGACCGAGGCCTTGGTCTCCTCGTTGGCGGCATTGACCAGCCACATGACCAGGAAGAACGCCATCATCGCCGTCATGAAGTCGGCATAGGCAATTTTCCACGCACCGCCATGGGAGCCATCGTGATCACCGCCGCCATGTCTTTTGACGATGATGATCTCGTTCTTGCCGTGGTGGTGGTTTTCGCCTTCGCTCATTCGAGAACTTTCTTCAAGCTGGCTGCCCAGGCGGACATGCGGGTGACGATGACGGATTCGCCGATTTCGACGGCAAGATCGATATCGTCAGTCTCAATGTGTCGAACCGCCCCGGCATGTTCGCCGAGTTCGGCCGTCAATCGTTCGAAAAGCCGGGTCGGCCCGCGGACGACGATCGGTCCGGCAGCACCCTCGAGGATCGCGTCGCGCAGCAGGACGGCGAGGCTCTCGGTAGCGCGCGCGGCAAGCGCTTCGGTCATCACGGGCGCGATCGCTGCGGCGGCGCCGGCACTGACCAACTGCGCAACCTCTTCGGCGATATCGCGGATGCGGGAGGCAATGACCGCTGCCGCCTCGACTTCGTAGCGAAGCTTCAGCTCCTCGAGCTCACGTGCATGAACGTCGGCCAGTGTCTGCGCCTCGAGTTCGTATCTCTCGGTCAGATCAGCGGTGGCTGCGGCATGCCCTTGCGCATAGGCATCGCGGCGCTCCGCCTCGACGTCGATCGCCGGTTCGCTCGGCATTTCGGGAAAACCGTCGCTGCCGAAATCGTCCATCGCGATGATCGGCGCTGACGGTTCCGGTTCACCGAAATCCTTCAAATACCGGGAAAGCGTAATGCTCATAAAAAACCATCCAGTATTCGGGAGGCATGCGGCATAGCCACCCCCGCTGAAAACGACCTAGCGCGCCGGCATACCGCTTCGAAACGGGCAAGGGCTTCGCCTTGCGCCGGCACGAATTCGGACGATGCCTTCATGCCGGAAACTAGGAAGTCAAACTTGCGCGAGGATGAATGGCGCCGCCATCCGCGATCGCGCCCACCTTTATTCCAGCAGGATCAGAATCTTGCTCGACGCCGTATTGAGGATTGAAATCGCTTCGACGGCCATCTGCTTCTGGGTTTCGATCGCCTTCTGCCGGATCGAAGCCTCGTCCATATCGGTATCGACGAGCGCACCGACGCTCTTGTCGATCGAATCGGAGAGGTCGGCCGTATAGTCAATCTGATCGTCGATGCGCGTCTTCATCACGCCGATGGATGCGGCTGTCGTCGTCAGCGTGGCGAGCAGCGAGTCGGTCACGTCAAGCATGTCGGTAAGCTGCGCATCGGTCGTGTTATTGCCGATCGCAATTTCCGTTCCGGTCGCCGGCGTGGTCGAGTTGGCGTTGAGTAGGTAGTAGTTGCGCGCCGTCGCGCCGCTGTTGTTGATCGCATTGGCATCCACCGCCTTGGTCAACAGCCCGCCGCTCGCATTGTTCTTGTCGATGAGGATGGTCTGCGACGATGGGAAATCGATGGTCCGGGCCTGATATTCGCCGGTCGGAGCGCGCACGAAGCTTGAGATCACAGACCATGTCGGGGGCGCGGTGGTATTGCCGTTCAGCAGCCAGTTCTCACCCGCAAACGAGGTCGATTCGACGATCGTCTGCAGTTGCTCTTTATATTCACCGATCTCGGCGTTGATCTTGTCCTTGTCGGTGCCAGGCTCTCTCGCTGCGACCAGCTTGGCGCGAATCTGGCCCATAAGATCGATGGCCGAATTCATCGCCGTGTAGGTCGCGTCCACCTTGGCAGCTCCGAGACCGAGCGCATCCCCGATCGTCCCGAGATTGGTGCTGTCCGAGCGCATGACGGTCGCGACCGACCAGTAGGAGGCATCGTCGGCGGCCGTCTCGATACGGTATCCCGAGGACACTTGCTGCTGGGTCTGGCTGGCTTCTTTGTTGATGCTGCGCAGCACCGCAAGCGCATTCACCGCGGCCGCGCTGGTAATCTTAACGGTCATCGACAGGGTCTCGGAATAAGGTCAAGGGGCAGGCCGGAATACCGGCGGCGACTGAAGTGGCGTCATGCCTCCGGTAGAGTTTCCACCGGCGTGTCGCAAAAGCAAATCAACTGAAAGCGAAGGTAACTCGATATCAACCTATTGGGCAAGAGCGCGGCGCGGAACGCGCTGCCTCGATCGCAATGCAACTCAAGCCTATGATATAAAAGAAAGAACCGCGCCGTTTCGGACGCGGTTCAGAGGCTTTTTGTTTGTTGCCGGACGAAGGCGCAAGATTCGGTCCAGCTTCAGCGCCTGGTTTAGCTGCGGAACAGCGTCAGGATGTTCTGCGCGCTGGAGTTGGCGATCGACAGCGACTGGATCGCCAGCTGTTGCTGCGTTTGCAACGCCGTCAGCTTACTCGATTCTTCCTCCATGTCGGCATCGACGAGGCGGCCGACGCCCGAGTCGATCGAGTCGCTGAGCGCCCCGACGAAATTTTCCTGCAGTTCGATGCGCGTGGAAATGGAGCCGAGCTGCGATGCAGCCTTGGTCATCGCTTCCAGGCCGGCCTCGATCGACGTCAAGGCCATGGAGATCTCAACCGAGCCGAAGGTGCTGATGTCCATCGAGTAGATCGAGCCGATCGTGCCGTATGAGGTGCCGATAATGCCGGCGGCCGTGTCGATCGTGCCAGTCGAGGTCATGCCGAAGAGAACGTTGCCCGCGGAACTCGTGTCCAGGATGTAGTCCGTCGTCTTGACCGAGACATTGCCGTTGCCATCACGCACGAAGGTGGAAACCACGCTCTTGGTGCCGTCGGCGCCGGCGACCCAGTTTTCACCGGAGAAGGAAGCCGACTGCGCGATGCTCAGGAGCTGCTGCTGCAGCTGGCCGATTTCCTCCTGAACCTTGGTCTTGTCGACGCCCTTTTCGGTCGCAGCGACGATCTTCGCCTTGATCTCGCTGATGACGTCGATGGCGCTGTCCATGGCGGAGTAGGCAGTGTCGACCTTGGCGGCGCCGAGGCCGAGAGCGTCGGAGACAGCGGAGAGCGCCTTGTTGTCCGAACGCATGGTCGTTGCGATCGACCAATAGGCGGCGTTGTCGGACGCCTTTTCGACGCGATAACCCGACGATACGCGATTCTGCGTAGCCTCGAGGCCGTCATTGATTCCGCGGAGTGTCTGAAGAGCGGCCATCGCCGCAACGTTGGTCAAAATGCTGGTCATGAAATGATTGCCCCTTGTCGGCAGTTGATAAAAAGGGACATTCCGGAAAGCTACCGGGAACGGGGACCAGCCTCATGCCTGTTAACCGGTTCTTAAATTTGGTTAACCCGCCGTCTCGTTGACCTGAGAAAACAGCATTATGGTTAATCAATCATTAACGGACATTAAAAAAAGCCGCGCTCCATCGAAGCGCGGCTTGTTTCCGACCTGCCCGCCGGAGACCGGCGGGCCAATATTTCCGAGGGTTATTAGCCGCGGAACAGGGTGAGGATGGTCTGCGAAGAGGAGTTCGCAATCGACAGCGACTGGACGGCCAGCTGCTGCTGGGTCTGCAGAGCGCTGAGCTTGGAGGATTCTTCTTCCATGTTGGCGTCGACGAGACGGCCGACACCGGAGTCGATCGAGTCGCTCAGAGCCGACACGAAGTTTTCCTGCAGTTCGATGCGCTTGGAGATAGAGCCGAGAGCAGCACCGGCGCTGGTCATGGACTTCAGAGCGGCTTCGACGTTGGTCAGAGCCGTCTGGATCTGGCCGAGGGTGAAGTTGGTGATGTCCATCGCGTAGACAGAACCGGTCGCACCATTCGACGTGCCGAGGATACCCGTGGAGGTTTCGACCGCACCGCCGCTCATGCCGAACAGAACGTTGCCTGCAGAGCCGTCGTCGAGAACGTAGTCGGTCATCACGACCGATACGGCGTTGGAGCCGTCACGGACGAAGGAGGCAACGACGTTCTTGGTGCCGTCGGCGCCGGCAACCCAGTTTTCACCGGAGAAGGAAGCCGACTGAGCGACGCTCAGGAGCTGCTGCTGCAGCTGGCTGATTTCTTCCTGGACCTTGGCCTTGTCGACGCCGTTTTCAGTGGCGGCAACCAGCTTGGCCTTGATGTCGCCGACGACGTCGATGGCGCTGTCCATGGCGGAGTAAGCGGTGTCGACCTTGGCGGCGCCGAGGCCGAGAGCGTCGGAAACAGCGGAAAGCGCCTTGTTGTCCGAGCGCATGGTCGTTGCGATCGACCAGTAAGCAGCATTGTCGGAAGCCTGGCCGACGCGATAGCCTGAGGAAACGTGAGCCTGGGTTGTCTGGAGACCCTGGTTGATGCCACGAAGAGTCTGGAGGGCTGCCATTGCAGCGTTATTGGTGTTGATGCTCGTCATAGTTTGTTTGCCCCTTGTTGGCAGATTTTAAAAAGGGACATTCCGGATTTTCGGCCGGCCCACAGCGATCAGCATCATGCCTGTTAACCATTCTCGTTAAGGTTAACTCGCCGTTTCGATGGGCCTAGAAAACAGCAAGATGGTTAAGGAAAGCTAAATTCAAAATGGAAATAGCGTAAAAATATCTGACACTTAGGAGGATTTTCATTAACCTTATGTTAAAACATTTCGCGGCCGGGGATGACCCGGCCGCGAAACTTGAAAGCCTTTGCCGACCGCTCTTAGCGGAAGAGCGACAGGATGTTCTGCGAAGAGGAGTTCGCAATCGACAGCGACTGGATCGCCAGCTGCTGCTGGGTCTGCAGGGCGCTGAGCTTGGAGGATTCTTCTTCCATGTTGGCGTCGACGAGACGGCCGACACCGGAGTCGATCGAGTCGCTCAGAGCCGACACGAATTCGTCCTGGCTGTCGATACGCTTGGAGAGCGAGCCGAGAGCAGCACCGGCGCTGGTCATGGACTTCAGAGCCGCTTCGACGTTGGTCAGGGCCGTCTGGATCTGGCCGGCGGTGAAGTTGGTGATGTCCATCGAGTAGACAGAACCGGTCGCACCATTCGACGTGCCGAGGATACCCGTGGAGGTTTCGACCGAGCCGTTGCTCATGCCGAACAGAACGTTGCCTGCGGAGCCGTCATCGAGAACGTAGTCGGTCGTGGTGACCGAAACGGCGTTGGAGCCGTCACGGACGAAGGACGAAACGACGCTCTTGGTGCCGTCAGCGCCGGCAACCCAGTTTTCGCCGTTGAAGGAAGCCGACTGAGCGATGCTCTTCAACTGCTCCTGCAGCTGGCTGATTTCTTCCTGGACCTTGGCCTTGTCGACGCCGTTTTCAGTGGCGGCAACCAGCTTGGCCTTGATGTCGCCGACGACGTCGATGGCGCTGTCCATGGCGGTGTAAGCGGTGTCGACCTTGGCAGCACCCATGCCGAGAGCGTCGGAAACGGCGGAAAGTGCCTTGTTGTCCGAGCGCATGGTCGTTGCGATCGACCAATATGCCGCGTTGTCAGATGCCTTGCCGACACGATAGCCGGACGAAACGTGCGCCTGGGTTGACTGGAGACCCTGGTTGACGTTGCGTAGCGTCTGGAGAGCGGCCTGTGCGGAAGTGTTGGTGTTAATGCTTGTCATAAATCTGTCCCCTGGAAACTAGATACAAAAAGGAGGACATACCGGACTAAGTACCGGCGATGACGGACCAGCTTCATGCTACTCGGCGCCTTTTTTTGTTTGGCCCAAACCCGTCATGTCCAGGGCAATCTCGCAGCCAATGCTTGCCAACTTCTTAAAAATAGAGGCCTCGTGCCGGCTCCTTACATCGCATAGTTAATGCCGGCTGAATCTATTCCTTCGCATGCTAACATACGGGGAAAGAAACCGTTTTCTCTCATGAAAGGAAGCGTCTTCATGAGGCGCACCGGTTTCAAGCAAGCTTCACATGACAATGTGGCAGGCGCCGGGATAGCATCATCGGATCGACCCACCCGTTTTCGGGGAGGACGGCTCGTGCGTGTCGGCAATCGACAGCCATGCCAGAACATTTCCTTCACGGAGTTGGGTTTTGAACAGCAAAGTTTCGTTCTCTGCGGCATCCAGAGATTACCAGGCGGGCCGCTACACACAGTCCTTGGCGACGCTCAACCAGCTCATGGATATCCAGCAGGACGCCAAGACCTACGCGCTGCTGGCCAAGAACCTCGTGCAGCTCGGCTTCAAGGCCGATGCCGCGAAAGCCTATGGCCTGGCCGGCAACTGCGAAGGGCCGAATTCCTACGAATACCAGAAACAGGCTGCCAAGTTGCATTATGAGATCGGCAACGAGGATGATGCCCTGCTGATTGCCATGCGAAACCTCGCCAAGGCGCAGGACGACGCGGAACTCGCCTTCATCATCACCGCGATCTATCTGAAGCGGCAGCAGCGGGATATCATTCGCCCGTTCAAGACGGTGCTGTCACAGAGTGCCAATCCCGATCATATGCGCCTGGCTGCCCTGCTCCTGAGCGACGATCTGAACGACGCAACCAACCAGAGCCTTTCGCGCAACCTCTTCAAGCGGTTTCCCGGCAATCACGCATTCCGCTTCCTGCATCTGGTTTTCGCGCGCGAATTCAACGATTTCGAAGAGGCCAGCAAACATCAGGCGGTGATCGACGCGGCACTGGCAAAGGGCGACATCGAGATCCTGCGTAAGGACAACCCGTTCTATCATCTGCACTGGTGCGGCAATGAGGATTTCAACCGATATGCGACGATCGGCACCACCCCCCTCAACCCGGAACGGGTGGCCCTCCGCCGCAACCAGCCGCATACATGGTCAAACAAGATCCGGATCGGTTACATGTCGTCGGACTTCTGGGATCGCCACGCAACGATGAAGCTGTTGCAGCGCATCCTCGAACTGCACGACAAGGATCGGTTCGAGGTGACGCTGTTTTGCCATACGGGTCCGGAATACCTGAAGCACAACGTTACCGACCGCGGCCGCTGGGGCCGGATCGTCGACATCCAAGGTTTCTCCGACCAGGCGGTGCTGGCAGTAGTGCGCGAGCACAATATCGACATCATGGTCGACCTGAAGGGCCACACCTCCGGCAGCCGCGCGACAGTGTTCAACCAGCCGCTGGCACCGGTCCACGTCGGCTGGCTCGGTTTCCCCGGCAGCACGGTCAATATCGATCTCGACTATGTTATCGGCGACCATTCGGTATTGCCCGAGGTGGCCAAGCCCTTCTACCATGAGAAATTCTGCCGGCTGCCGGAAAGCTATCAGCCGAACGACCCGATGCACCGCCCGAAGCCGCGCCCGGTTACCCGCGAGCAGCTGGGTCTGCCGGAAGCGGCCTTCATCTTCGCCTCGTTCAACGGCAACCGCAAGATCACGCCGGAGACGATCGACAGCTGGTGCCGCATTCTCAAGCGGGCGCCGAACAGCGTGCTTTGGCTGATGGCGAACACGCCGCGCAACCAGGCGAACCTGTTGAAGCAGTTCCAGACGGCGGGCATTTCGCCTAAGCGCATCATTTTCTGCCCGCGCGCGCCCTACGAACAGCATATCGACCGCCAGCAGGCGGCCGATCTCGGCATCGACACCTTCCCGGTTAACGGCCACACGACCACCTCGGAGCAGCTCTGGGGCGGCCTGCCGGTGCTGACCGTCAAGGGCACCAACTTCGCCTCACGCGTCAGCGAGAGCCTGCTGCGGGCCATCGACCTGCCCGAGCTCGTTGCAACCGACCTGCAGGCCTACGAGGATCTCGCCGTCGAACTGGCGCAGAATCCCGGACGGATCGCCGAGTACAAGGCGCATCTGAAAGAGAAGCGCTATATCGCGCCGCTCTTCGACGCCGAACGTTTCTGCGACCATCTGGAGCAGGCTTACGAAATCATGGCCGAGCGCGCCAAACAGCGCCTCGAACCCGAGCACATGGATATTGCGGCGCTGCCGCCGCGCACGGCGCCGTTCGCCGCCGAGTAAACTTTCAATCATCAACGAGAAAACCCCGCCGGAGCGATCCGGCGGGGTTTTCTCGTTGACGACGATAGGAGCGAATAAATGAACGGTGGCCGATCAGTTGAACGAGCGCACCAGACTGCCGACGAGCAGGTTCCAGCCGTCGATCAGCACGAAGAAGAGAATCTTGAACGGCAGCGAGATCGACGTCGGCGGCAGCATCATCATGCCCATCGCCATGGTGATGGTGGCGACGATGAGGTCGATGACGAGGAACGGCAGCACGACGAGGAAGCCGATCTCGAAGCCGCGGCGGATTTCGGAAATCATGAAGGCCGGGATCAGCACGCGGTAGTCGATCGGACCTGATGTCTGGATATTCTGCCCGCGCTCGCGCGCCAGATCGACGAAAAGCGCCAGATCCTTGTCGCGGGTATTGGCCGCCATGAAGGTGCGGAAGGGTTCGGCGATGCGCTGGACAGCCTCGGTCTCGTTGATCTGATTGGCAAGCAGCGGCTGCACACCGTTCTGCCAGGCCTGATCGAAGGTCGGCGACATGACGTAGAAGGTCATGAACAGCGACAGCGACAGCAGGATCATGTTGGAGGGCGTCGAGGAGAGGCCCATGCCCGAGCGCAGGATCGAGAAGGCGATGACGAAGCGCGGGAAGCTCGTCACCATGATCAGGATGCCCGGCGCGACCGAAAGAACGGTCAGCAGGCCGAATGTGCGGATGATCCAGGCGGCGACGGAGCCATCGACCGGCACGTTCAACAAGTCAGTCGGCAGCTGCTGTGCCACCGCCAGTTCCGGTACCGCCATCATGGCGGCAAGGAAAACTATGAGACGAATCATTCGATGACAAATGTCCTGAACATGACCTTCGATACCCGCCCTTGCGAGCGAAGGTCAACACGTTCCTGTATGTCATCCTTGAGATATTGAAAGCCCCGCGGCCCCTCGATCTGCTGAAGGGAAACGGTCCTGATATAAGCGAGGATATCCTGGTGAATATCCTCGGAAACCTTGACATCCGGCGGCCCGTTGAACAGCAACGCGACCTCGAGTCGAACCCAGTTTTCCGAGGGGTAAGCGAGGTTCGAGGTGATCGGCTCGAGCTGGACGACGTTGTTGGCCTCGGTGGAAATGTGGGCCAGGCCTTCCTCGGCCTTTTTCTTGGCCTCGGCGTCCTTGGCCTGCTCGGCCTCCTTGGCGCCCTTGATGTTGGGCGCGACGATCGTGCCGACCGCCCAGCCGCCGCCGGCGCCGAGCAGCGTCAGGACGGCGATGCCGATGATCGTCATCAGCGTGGCGGATTTCTTCTTCGGTTGACCTGCGCTTACGTCTGGCTCTGCCATCGTCGTTCAGCCTCAAAGCGGCGAGAAAAGATCGACGGCCTGCTGGCCGCGCGGAGGCTGCTGCACTTCCATCAGGCGACCGCGGCCACCGTAGGAGATGCGGGCTTCTGCGATCTTGTCGTAGGAGATCTGGTTGTCGGCATTGACGTCCTGCGGACGAACGATACCGGCGACGTTCAGGATGCGCAGCTCCTGGTTCAGCCGGACTTCCTGCGAGCCCGAGATGACGAGGTTGCCGTTTTCGAGAATGCCGGTGACAACGGCGGCGACCAGAAGGGTGATCTTGTCGGTGCGCTCGATCTTGCCCTTGCCGTCGGTGCTGGTGTCTGAGCCGTAAGTCAGGTCGGTCTTGGACTCAGGCGTCCAGCCGAAGATCTGGGCGTTGACGTCCCAGTTCATGCCGCTCGAATTCGTGCGGCTCCGATTGGTCTCGTTGTCGAAGGAGGCCTTGTCGTTGATCTGGATGTCGACCGTCAGGATGTCGCCGACGTTGAGCGCGCGCGCGTCCTTGAAGAGCGCTGCCTGCGAATCGCTCCACAGCGAATAACCCTGCGCCACGGCGCGCGGCTGCTTCGGATAAAGCGCCATCTGCGGCGTCTGGCCATAGGCCAGGCCGCTGCCGATCGGGCTCATGGCGGGCGCGCGGCCGATCTCGCTGACTGCCGTCGGAGACTGGCAACCTGCAAGGAGTGCGAGGGCGGCGATCGCGGCCGAAAAACGCATATTCATGAAGGATCCTTCGACGTATTGGGATCGGACGCACTGGCGATGACGCTGGCGATGGCCGCGGCCTTCTTCGCGTCCATCTCGTTGAGGATGAGGCTCGACTGGCGCGGTCCGAGCCGCATGATCACGGCGGAGGCCACCTCGATATTCATATCCTGCAGCTGCTGTGCGGCCGCATCCGGCTTCATCTTCTTGTAGATGTCGGTCAAGCCGGCTTCCGCCTGCTTCAGGAAATCGTCGCGCCGTTTCAGCCAGTCCTGGTATTCGGCCTTGCGCTTGTCCATCTCGGCCATGCGGGCGTCGATGTCGGCGCGAAGCTTTTCCAGTTCCTGCTTCTGCAGCAGGTAACGCTGGTCGCGAGCGGGGTCGGCGATGTTGGTGCAGAACTGCTTGACCTCGTCCTGGGAAGTGATGTCGCCCGCCGGCGCATGCTCCTGCGCGAAGGCGCCGGGGATCGACAGAAGGACGAGGCCTGCTGCCGGCAGCGCCAGCCGACGCAGCAATTGCAGGACCGTCATGTCTTTGATGATCTTTATCATTGCAGCACAAGCTCCGCCTGCAGGGCGCCCGCCGATTTGATGCCCTGGAGAATGGCGATGATGCCATCCGGTTTCACACCGATATTGTTGAGGCCGGCGACGAGGGTCCTGAGGTCGGGACCGTCGATGATGGCGACGCGCCCGCCGGTCTGCTCAGCCGCGATATCGGTCTGCGGCTGGACCGCGGTCCGGCCGCGCGAAAAGGGCTCGGGCTGGATGATCTGCGGCGTCTCGGTGACCTGCACCGTCAAGGTACCGTAGCTGACGGCAACCGGCGAGACGCGGACGTCGGAGCCAATGACGATCGTTCCGGTGCGCTCGTTGATGACGACCTTCGCCGGTGTATCGGTTTCGACGATGAGATTTTCGATGTCGGCCATCAGCCGGGTGAGATCGGCCTGGCGCGGCTTCTGGATCACCACTTCCTGCGAATCCTTGGCTTCCGCCACCGGGCCGCCGAAACGCGCCGAGGCATAACCGTTGACGATGTCGGCGATGCGGATCGCCGTCGAGAAATCGGGATTGCGCAGCTGCAGGACGAGATTGACCGAGTCCTTGAAGCGGGACGGCAGTTCGCGTTCGATAATGGCGCCGCCGGGCACGCGGCCGGCGGTGGTCACACCTTCGGTCACGGTCGCGGCCTGGCCCTGGGCCTGGAAGCCGGTGACGATCGCCGCGCCCTGCGCGACGGCGTAGATCTGGCCGTCGGCGCCGGAAAGCGAGGTCATGACGAGCGTGCCGCCGCGCAGCGACGTTGCGTCGCCGAGCGAGCTCACCGTCACGTCGATGCGGCTGCCGGGGCTTGCGAAGGGCGGCAGGTTGGCGGTGACCATGACGGCCGCCGTATTCTTGGCGTTGGACTGGCCGCCCTGCGTCGAGATGCCGAGGTTCTGCAGCATCGCCCGCATCGACTGCTCGGTAAACGGCGAGGCACGGAAACCGTCGCCGGTCCCCTGCAGGCCGACGATCAGACCATAGCCGATCAGCTGGTTGTCGCGGCCGGCCTGAAGCGAGGCGATATCCTTGATGCGGGAAGTCAGCGCGAAGGCGGGCGCGACGTCGGCCAGGCTCATGGCGAGAACCGCGACAAGGGTCAAAAACCGGAAGAACAATTTCATTTTGCCCTCACATGGACCGTGCCGTCCGCAAGCACCGTGCCGCTGACGATGACGCCGGAATCCATATTGCGCGCGCGGATCAGCTGCCCGGTGGCGCCGTCTTCGAGCGGCGAGCCGGCGGCTGAGATGGTCATCGCGCCGAGCGAGAAGACGAGGCGGATCGAGGAGCCGCGTGTCACCGTATAGGGCTCACGCAGGCCTGCAACCGAAATCGTGCGGCCCGGCAGCAATGTGCGCTTGGAGACCAGGCCTTCGACCTGGGAAATGGATTTGGCGAAATCGCCGGCGAGGTTGGGGTTGGTGACCTCGACCTCCTGAAGCTGGCTGGCCGACAATGTGTCGCCGGGGTAGATGATCGTCGTCGGGACGACGGCATAACCCATGCCGGCATACACGTCCGCGGGCGCGAAAATGCCCGCGATTGCGATCGTGGCTGCCGCCACCCATCCTGAGATGTGTCCTGCCCGGCAAAACATCATGTTTCGGCCCTTCCCTTTACTTCAGGTTCTTGCTGACGATGGTGGCCATTTCATCAGCGGTGGTGATCACCTTGGAATTCATTTCGTAAGCGCGCTGGGCCGAGATCAGCTCGGTGATTTCCTTCACCGGGTCGACGTTCGAGGATTCCAGATAACCCTGCTTCATGTAGGCGAAACCTTCCTCGTCGGGATTGCCGACGACGGCTTCGCCGGAGGCCGCCGTTTCCTGGAAGAGATTGTCGCCGAGCGGCTGGAGGCCCGCCTCGTTGACGAAGTCGGCAAGGGTCAGCTGGCCGAGCACGGTCGCATCGGCCGCACCCGGCAATTTGGCCGAAACCTGGCCGGAGCGGCTGATCGTCAGCTCGGTCGAGCCCGTTGGAATGGTGATGCCCGGCAGGACCTCGTAGCCGTCGATGGTAACGAGCTGGCCCTGGTCGTTCTTGTTGAAGGCGCCGGCGCGGGTGTAAAGCGTCGTCCCGTCGGTCGACTGGATCTGGAAGAAGCCCTTGCCGATCAGCGCCACGTCGAGATCGTTGCCGGTCTGGGTCAGTTCGCCTTGAAGATGCAGATTGCGGACCGCCGAGGTCTGGACGCCGAGGCCGATATTGGCGCCTTCGGGAACGACGGCCTGGTTGGCGCGGTTGGCGACACCCTTGGCGCGTTCGGTCTGGTAGAGAAGATCGGAGAACTCAGCGCGCGCGCGCTTGAAACCGGTCGTGTTGATGTTGGCGATATTATTCGCGATGACTTCCAGATTGGTCTGCTGGGCATCCATGCCCGTTGCTGCAATGGCGAGCGCTCTCATGTGTTCGTCCTCAAATCAGTTACATCTGCATCTTGGTGACTTCGAGAAAGGCCGAGACGACCTTGTCGCGGATGGCGATCGCCGTCTGCAGCGTCTGCTCGGCCTGGAGCATGGAATCGACGACTTCACGCGTCGTCGCCGTGCCCTTGATCCCGGCAAAGGACATGCTTTCCGCACCCTTCAGGCTGGTGACCGCGTCGGTTGCCATATTGCCCATGACGGAGGCGAAGCTCATATTATTGGCCGCACCAGCGGTGCCCGGCATGGTGGCGGCAGACGACGAGGCGGAATTTTCGGTGTCGACGGCGCCGAGCGCGCGCGTCATCGAAAGGTTGCTGACATTCTGGACGCTGCTGATCATTATTATTGGCTCTTCAGGAGATCGATCGTGGAGGAGATGAGATCGCGGGTCTGCTTGATGGTCTGCAGATTGGCGTCATAGGAGCGGTTGGCTTCGCGCATGTCTGCCATCTCGACCAAGATGTTGACGTTCGGCAGCTTGACGACGCCCTTCTGGTCCGCGGCCGGATTGCTCGGGTCGAATTCGGTGCTGAAGTCGCCTTCGTCGACGCCGACCTTCTTGACGTCGACCGTCTCGACGCCGGTGACGCGATCCATCTGCTGGCCGAAGGTGATCGTCTTGCGGCGA
Organism: Rhizobium sp. N122; assembly: GCF_002211295.1. NCBI lineage: Bacteria > Pseudomonadati > Pseudomonadota > Alphaproteobacteria > Hyphomicrobiales > Rhizobiaceae > Rhizobium > Rhizobium sp. N122. Next base: position 29,599 of record NZ_LOKU01000014.1, read on the forward strand.
TAGGGGTCCGCACCGGGCGTGTCGCCGGTCGAGCGGGCGTTGGCGATGTTTTCCGAAACGATGCGCAGGCGCGTCGACTGCGCCTCGAGCCCGGAACCGGCGATTTTCATTGCTGCTGAAAGCGGATCCATGACTTTTACTTCCTGACGGTCATCAGCATCATGCGGTTGAAGGAACTGACCAGCGAGGTGTTCAGATCGTACTGGCGCTTGATATCGCCAGACTTGGAGAGCTCCTCGGCCAGACCGACCGTGTTGCCCGATTCCTGGATGCCGATTTCCTGGTCGAGTGCGGCGTCCTTGACGTCGATATCGCCGCTGGCGCTGAAATCATTGCCGCTGAGATGGGCCGGATTGGTGCGCGTCATGGTGATGTCTGATTTGTCGAGCACGGCGTCGAAAGGCGTGACGTCCTTGGCGCGGAACTTCGGGGTATTGGCATTCGCGATGTTGCCGGCAACAACCTGCTGACGGATCGTCAGCCATTCCGCCTGTCGCGAAGCCAAGTCGAAAAGTTGGATCGGTTGCATGAAACTCTCCGTTTTTACTGTCCCGAACCTAGTGCGGTAATCTTGCGTGGGACTTACGGGAATTCAGGTTTCAAGCCGCCTTTCGGGGAGCGCCGCGCGCCCAAAAAAACGGGGCTCCTGCCGGTTTTCGGCGGAGCCCCTGTTGCCTTCTGATCTGGCCGCAGGTTCAGTTGTTCTGGTAGGTTTCACCCTTGGAGGTAACGATCATCCACTTGCCCTCGCGCTGTTCGATCGTCGCAAGGCGGCTCTGGTCCGGAAGGATCGAGCCGACGCGCACCACATACATGCCGGAGGTATCCTCGATCAGCGCCCGGCCGTTGGAAACGTGCAGCAGGCGGAAGGGCGACTTGCCGGGGAAGGGCTGATCTTCCAGGATGGGGCGGCCGTCGCGCTCCTTGCCGAGGTCGGAGACCGTCGCCGTCGTTAGCGGATCGATCGGCGGCGCTTTCTTGTCCGGCTCGTTCTTGTTGACCATGGCCAGCGGCGAGACGCTGAAGACGTTGCGGGCCGGCCAGTCCGGCAGTTCGCGCGAATTGTCGCTGGCGGCGACGTTGATGCCGAATTTGTCTTCGTTGAAGAACACGTACCAGGGGAAAAAGGCGGAGGCGCCGGCGAGCGCCAGGCCGGCAAAGGTCAGAAACCGATCCAGGCCGGCAGCCTTCCTGCGCTGCTTCGGGGCGGCAATGCGTTCGTCGTCGAATTCAGCCACGTCTATCTCCTCTGGATGGCTCCGCCCTGATTGCCGATACCGGCTGCAGCCTTGAGGGCACCGGCGAGATCGGCAAAGGCATCGGGCGAGTCGCGATCGCCCGGCGACTGTTTCAGGACGTCGTAAATGATCGGTACCTGCTTGACCGCCATATCGAGATCGGGATCGGCGCCCTGGCGGTAACCGCCGATCAGGCGCAGGTCGCGCGTTTCCTCGAAGCGGTGGATCAGCACTTTCAGCCGCGACACCAGCTTTTCCTGGTCCGGCGTCCAGGCCTTGCGGGCCAGGCGCGAGATCGAGGCGAGCGGATCGATCGGCGGATACCGCCCTTCCTCGGCGAGGCTGCGCTGCAGGACGATATGGCCGTCGAGAATGCCGCGCGTCGAATCGGCGATCGGATCGTTGTGATTGTCGCCATCGACGAGGATCGAGATGATCGCCGTGATGGTGCCGGCGCCCTCGGGGCCGGGACCGGCGCGCTCCAACAGGCGCGGCAGCTCGGTGAAGACGGAAGCGGGATAGCCGCGGGCGATCGGCGGTTCGCCGGAGGCGGTCGCCACTTCGCGGATCGCATGGGCGAAACGCGTGACGCTGTCGACGATGAACAGAACGTTCTCGCCCTTGTCGCGGAAATGCTCGGCGATGGTGACCGCCGTCAGCGGCGCCATCTTGCGCAGCATCGGGCTCTCGTCGCTGGTGGCGACGACGGCGATAGCCTTCTTCATATTGCTGCCGAGCGTATCCTCGATGAATTCGCGCACCTCGCGGCCGCGTTCGCCGACAAGCGCTATAACGACCTTGTCGAAGGCATCGGCGCGGGCGAGCATCGACAGAAGCGTCGACTTGCCGACGCCGGAGCCGGCGAAGATGCCGAGACGCTGCCCAAGGCAGAGCGGCGAGAAGATGTCGATGGCGCGCACGCCGGTCTTGAAGCCGGCCTCGACGCGCTTGCGGGTCATCGAGGGCGGGGCGGTATTGGAGATCGAGCGGCGGTCGAGGCCCTCGGCGATCGGCCCCAGCCCGTCGATCGGTTCGCAGAGCGAGTTGAGAGTGCGCCCGCACCAGCTGTCCGACGGCGAGATCCGGAAGGCGCCCTTGCGGATCACCGTATCGTGGATGCCGATCGGCTCGCCCGGCTCGATCGGGCAGACATAGATCAGATCAGGCTCGACGCGAACGACCTCGCCGAGATGGATGCCGGTCGCCGATTTATGAGCGACGAACTCGCCCAGGCGAACATGGCGGGAAAGACCGCGAACCGTGTAGTGGCCGGCGGCGATGGTCTGCACGCGACCGCCATGGGCAACCGAGAACTCCGGTGATGCGTATCGGTCGACGAGGCCCGCCAGATGCGCCAGCTTCGGGGAAAGGGCGTCCTCGGACAGTAGCGTCGTGCTCATGCTTCAATCCCACCCGAAAATGCGACACATTTTCGGTCTTTGTTCTTATGCATGCCGTCCTCCCAAAACCGCTGCACACTTTTGGGCGACAGGCATTAGCGGCTGCCCCCAAGCGTCTGAACGGCTTCCTTGAAGGAATCTTCGCTGTCACGCATCAGCGACGAGACGCTTTCGAAGGCGCGGTTGACTTCGATCAGCTGGGTGATCTCGCGCATGGCGTTGACGTTGGAGTTTTCGAGATACCCCTGCTCGACACCGACATTGAAGCGGTCGACGACGGCGCGCGGCTGGTCGGTGGTCATGATGCCGCTGTTTTCGTAGCGCAGATAACCCTTGCTGATATCGGCCTCGAACAGGCCGAGCGAACCGACCTGGCGGTCGCCCTGATAGATGATGCCGTCGGTGCCGACGGCCGGCTCGCCGCCCTTCGAGTTGAGCTGGATCGGCGCCCCGCCGGCGTCGAGAACGGGATATCCGCGGATCGAGACCAGTTCGCCTGTGTCCTTGAGCGTGAAGCGGCCGTCCCTCGTCAGCACGCGGCCGGCGGGCGTATCGAGCGAGAACCAGGCGTCGCCCTTGATGGCGAAATCGAGCATGTTGCCGGTGTGCTGCAGCTCGCCGTTCGACTCGTTCAGATAGTCGTTGCCCTGGGAAACGAAGGCGACCTTGGTGTTCAGCTTGTTCTTGGTCGCCGCCACCATCTCGTCGAACTTCACCTCGGTGGCGCGAAAACCGGTCGTGTTCACGTTCGCCATGTTGTCCGCAATAGTGTTCAGGCGCTTTTCGAGGGCCATCTGCGACGACAGAGAAACATAAAGACCGGATTGCATGTCGGTAGGCTCCAAGCATTGGCGATGAACGGAACGAAAAGCCGGGCGTCGTCTTAAGGGGTTCGGCCGGGATTTCGCTGAGGCGGCATCTCAGAAACGGGTACGGGTACCCATTCGTCTCCTTTAGATTGACGGCAGATGCTTGCGCGAAGCTGGCACGCGGAAATGCCTTGCGCGCGGCCCGTTCATCAGCCTCACGCAAGGCAGAAACCCTAACCCTCTTAGAGAAAAGTAACGTTCAGATTGGGCTGACGATGAATATCATTATCGGATTTATAGTGACTTGCGGCTGTGTCATCGGCAGCTTCATGGCAATGGGCGGCCACGTGGACGCGCTGTTCCAGCCCTTCGAATTCGTGATCATCGGCGGCGCCGGCCTCGGCAGCTTCATCATGGCGAACCCGATGAAGGTGGTGAAGGATTCCGGCAAGGCGCTCGGCGAAGCCTTCAAGCACGCCGTGCCGAAGGAACGCAATTATCTCGATACGCTCGGCGTGCTCTATTCCTTGATGCGCGACCTGCGCACCAAGTCGCGAAACGAAATCGAAGCCCATATCGACAATCCGGCAGAATCGACGATTTTCCAGTCGGCCCCGACGGTTCTGAAGAACAAGGAACTGACGGCGTTCATCTGCGACTACGTGCGCCTGATCATCATCGGCAATGCCCGCAGCCACGAGATCGAAGCGCTGATGGACGAAGAACTCAACACCATCATGCACGACAAGATGAAGCCCTACCACGCGATCCAGATCATGGGCGATTCCTTCCCGGCGATCGGTATCGTCGCGGCGGTTCTCGGCGTCATCAAGGCGATGGCCCACATCAACGATTCGCCCGAAGTGCTCGGCCATCTGATCGGCTCGGCGCTGGTCGGCACCTTCCTCGGCATTCTCCTGTCCTACTGCGTCTGCTCGCCGCTGGTCTCCCAGATCAAGATCGTCCGCAACAAGCAGCACCGCCTCTACGTCATCGTCAAGCAGACGCTGCTTGCCTACATGAACGGCTCGGTGCCGCAGGTCGCTCTCGAATACGGCCGCAAGACGATCTCGGCTTACGAGCGTCCGTCCATCGATGCGGTCGAACAGGAAATGATGAATCCAGGCGGCGAGAACAAGGCGGCTTAAATGACCATGAGCAATGCTTCGCAAGACAAACCGGCAATGGATCCTGCCCTTCTCGCCAAGCTGACGGGCGGGCTCGGCGACCGAGGCAGGGTCGCCAAGATCTGCAGCTCCTTCGGGGCAATCTACAGCGAATTCTTTCCAGACGTCATCAAGAGCGAGACCGGCCTCGACGTGACGGTCAATTATCTCGGTTGCGAGATCGGCTATAAGAACCATCTGATCGACGACCTGAACTCGAACGTCACGCTCGCCGACGTGACGCTGCGCAACTGGTCGCAGAACATCACGCTTGCCTGCGGCAACGGTTTCGTCATCACGCTGATGGAGCACCTGCTCGGCGCCACCGCCGATACGATCGAGGAGCCGGCCGACCGGCTGCTGTCGATCATCGAAATGGACTTGGCGGTGATGGTTTTCGACAAGATCGCCAAGGTGCTACGCTCGGCCGTCAATGCGCCTGGCGGTTTCGAACCGAGCCTTTCGGTCCCGCACGCCCTTGAGATGCGCGCCCGGCCGCCGGAGGACCGCCCGGACGAATTCGCCGCCGCCATCAATATGTCGATTACCCTTGCCGGCATCGTTTCGGAATTTTCGTTGATGGTTCCGCAGACGGCGCTGCTCAAGACCAAGGTGACGCCGCCTAAGCCGAAGCGCCAGTCCGGCGGCAGCTCGGCGGAATGGACCGAACAGCTCGGCGACCAGGTTCGCCGTTCGCATGTCACGCTCGAGGCCAAAATCAGGCTGCAGGACCTGACATTGCGCACCATCTCGAAGCTGATGGTCGGCGATGTCATCCCCTTCCGCGATCACGGCGACGTACGCGTCGAGGTCAGCGCCAACAGCAAGGAATTGTATGTGTGCGAGTTCGGGCGTTCAGGCGAAAACTACATGGTCCGCGTCAAGGACACGATGAACTCGGATGACGAACTCATCCGTCATTTAATGAATTAATCGGTTCTCTGGCTTTTGGGCTGCAAAGGCAGTTTGAGGCAAGTTTCAACTGGAATAGTGATTTCATGGCTACGAAGAAAACACAGCAGAACGACCTCTCCCTGGATATGCCGGGCAGCGAAGCGGATCTCGACCAGGCGATCGACGATCTGCGCGGCGTGCTGAAGCAGGATGCCGATGGCGACCTGCCGCAGTTTGGCGACGACCTGCAGAACGACGCCTTCGCAGCCGGAACCGATCTGGCGGCCTTCGGCGGCGAGATTTCGGACAGCCCGTTCGGCGGCGACGATTTCGGCGGCGATTTCGGTGCTGGCAATGCCGATTCCCCCGCCGGCATGGATTTCGGCAGCAGCGCTTCCTTCGAGGCGTCGCCGGCGCCGCTCGGCAGCGCTTTGAATTCCAATTTCGAATTGATCATGGACATTCCGATCGATGTCCAGATCATGCTCGGCACCAGCCGCATGCAGGTCTCCGGCCTGATGAACCTCAATGAAGGGGCGACGATCGCCCTCGACAAGAAAATCGGCGAACCGGTCGAGATCATGGTGAACGGCCGCAGGATTGCCCGCGGCGAAATTACGGTGCTTGATAACGACGACACCCGATTCGGTGTGAAACTGATAGAAGTTTTGAGTACGAAAAAAGCCTGATCCCTGTGTGGGACGGAGAGGTTAGACCATGATGGACTTTGACGATTTCGGCGGCGCGCTAGCCGGGAAACCGTTGACCCAGGCTGAAAAGGCGGCGGCTGTTCTTCTCGCTATGGGAAAGGGCGTCGCCGGCCGGCTGTTGAAATATTTCACCCAGGCTGAACTGCAGACCATTATCGCATCCGCCCAGTCGCTGCGCGCCATCCCGCCGGACGAGCTCCTGATGCTCGTCGGCGAATTCGAAGACCTCTTCACCGAGGGCGCCGGACTGATGGACAATGCCAAGGCGATCGAAGCCATTCTGGAAGAGGGCCTGACGCCCGACGAGGTCGACAGCCTGCTCGGCCGCCGCACGGCGTTCCAGGCCTACGAAACCTCGATCTGGGATCGCCTCAGCGAGGCGGAGCCGACATTCGTCGCCCAGTTCCTGCTGCGCGAACATCCGCAGACCGTTGCCTATATTCTTTCGATGATGCCGTCCAATTTCGGCGCCAAGGTGCTGCTGCAGCTTCCCGACAACCGCCGCGCCGACATCATGAACCGAACCGTCAACATGAAGACCGTCAGCCCGAAGGCTGCGCAGATCATCGAGAACCAGGTGATGACGCTGCTTGCCGAGGTCGAGGCAGAGCGCAATGCCGCCGGCTCGACGAAGGTCGCCGATCTCATGAACGAGCTCGACAAGCCGCAGGTCGACACGCTGCTCACCTCGCTCGAATCGATCAGCCGCGAATCCGTCAACAAGGTCCGCCCGAAGATCTTCCTGTTCGAGGACCTCATGTACATGCCGCAGCGCAGCCGCGTCCTGCTGCTCAACGACATCTCGACGGATGTACTCACCGTCTCGCTGCGCGGCTCGCCGGCCGAAATCCGCGAATCGGTTCTCTCCGCCATCAGCCCGCGCCAGCGCCGCATGATCGAATCGGATCTGCAGAGCGGCATGGGCGGCGTCAATCCGCGCGAGATCGCCATTGCTCGGCGCGCCGTGGCGCAGGAAGCGATTCGCCTGGCCAACTCCGGCCAGATCGAGCTCAAGGAGAAGGAAGGCGACGCTTCGGCAGCCGCCTAAAGCGCGTCGCGCATCGAACTTCGTTCATGCGACCCGCTTTGGCTCCTTGTCTTATGCATGTCGTTATCCCGGAACCGCGACGCACTTGCGGGCGACATGCATTGGAACTCCGAGACTGTTGACAAATCCGGCGTGCGGCAAAGCGGCCGTTGATCGCCGTGTCGCAGGCGACTACCCTTCAAGTGACTGGCTGCGCTTTAAAGCGCGTCGCGGAGAACCTCGGTTCCGGCGACGCGCTTTAGCTCATTGTTTTGATGCTGCGGCCAATTTCATTGACGGAGGGCCGCGTCTTGGCAGACGATGACAAGGACAGCAAAACAGAAGCCCCGACCGCGAAAAAGCAATCCGACGCGGCTGAGAAAGGCAACGTGCCGTTTTCGCGCGAGCTGTCGATCTTCGCCACCATCCTTGCCACCTATATCTATCTGGTGTTCTTCCTCCCCGACGGCGTCGGGCGCATGACTGAAACGCTGCGCGACATCTTCGAGCAGCCCGACCAGTGGAAGATCGAAACGGGGCCGGATGTCCTTTCGCTGTTCGTCAGGCTGGGCTGGGCCACTGCGGCGCTGCTGGCCCCTGCCCTCATCCTGTTCATGGTGTTCGGCATCGCCTCCTCCGTCTTCCAGAACCTGCCGACGCCGGTGCTCGAACGCATCCGGCCGCAGGCCTCGCGCATCTCTCCCGCCAAAGGCTGGGAACGGCTGTTCAGCCTGCCGGGCCTCGTCGAGTTCGGCAAATCCCTGTTCAAGGTCGTCGTCGTCGGGGTCATCCTGTTTTTCGTGCTGAGGAGCGAGTATTTCAGCTCGATCGACGCGATGTTTTCCGACCCCCAGACGATCCTGGCGCGGATCTCGACGGCGATGCGCAAGATCATCATCGTCGTGCTGATCGCCACCGCGGTCGTGGCGATCGCCGATGTCTTCTGGACGCGCCATCACTGGTTCACCGAGCTGAAGATGACGCGGCACGAAATCAAGGAAGAAAACAAGCAGGCGCAGGGCGACCCCTTCGTCAAGGGCCGGCAGCGCTCGCTGATGCGCGACCGCGCGCGCCGGCGCATGATCGCCAACGTGCACCGGGCGACGCTCGTCATCGCCAACCCGACGCACTATGCCGTGGCGCTGCGTTACGCGCGCGAAGAAAACGACGCACCGGTGGTGCTGGCCAAGGGCCAGGACCTGATTGCGCTCAAAATCAGGGAGATTGCCGAGAAAAACGGCATCCCGGTGTTCGAGGATCCGCCGCTTGCACGCTCCATGTTTGCGCAAGTCTCGATCGATAGTGTCATACCGTCAGTCTTCTATAAGGCCGTTGCGGAGCTGATCCACCGGGTCTACGCCGCAGACGCCAAGAACAAACGGGTAAGATAAGCCGAATGAAAAAATGCCCCCACTCTACCCAGCGTGAAAAAATCCTCGCAGTTGCGATCAGCCCGGTCGCCACGGAACTGCGCCTTCTGGATGCTTCTGACCTTATTTCGCTGCTGCGCTTCGAGTATTACGGCAATCTTTCCGATCTCGTCGCTTCGGCGGCAGAGCTTTTCTTTCATCCGGGCACGGTGAATTTCGGCCTGGGCGGCAATTATACGCTGGAGTGGGGCGGCAAGCCCGAAGTCGTTCTCGATCTGGAAATCAAACCGCGCGGCGTCACCGTCTATGCGCAGCTGACCCTGGCCGAAGATCACGCCGGCATCGAGATCAACCATATCGCGTTCCAGGATCCCTCGGCCGATCCCGATGAGAACACCCGCTTCCTCGAAAAGAGCCTTCGGGAATCGCGCTACAACGTCAACCAGGCGCCGCGGGCGCTGGCGGGCTGACCTCTCATCAAGACATAAGAGCTTTCATCCGGTCTTTCGAGAGCAGATCCATCCGCTTCAGCTGAGCTCGGCGGGGCTCAACTGAAATGGCTGAGCGGGCTCAGCTGATATAGCCGAGCCGGATCGCCTTGGCGATCGCCTGGATGCGGTTGACGGAATCGAGCTTGATGGTCGCCGAGCCGAGATAGGCGTTCACGGTGTGCACGGAGAGGCCGAGCTTGTCGGCAATCTCTTCGCTGATGCGGCCGTCGCCGGCAAGCTGGAGACAGGCGATCTCGCGTTCGCTGAGCGCTTCGGCGGCCGCCGTGCGGCGTTCGTCGAGCGAGAGCAGATCCATCATGATATGGCAGCAGCGACCGTGCAGCTCGACGATCGTATCGCTCGACGGATCGAGCTCATCGCCGGTGAAAACGATGAAACCGTTGCCGACGGCGCCGAGCCGCACCGGAAAGGCAAGGCCGGAAAAAGGCACGATACCGTCCTGCAGCCGCGTCATGAACGGCGCGAAGTCGGCAGGACCGGGTGCGGCACGGTCGTGACCGCCGGCCCATGAGAGCGGCAGCAACGACTTTTCGATGTGGTCGAGAAGGATATCGCCGTAGGCGTCGGTGAAGGCCTTGCCGAAACCGGCATTGGAAGACCCCCAGTTCTCGAGCTCGCAGACAAGGCGCTGTTTTGCCGGAAGGCCTGCCCCGCTGACGCGGAAGATCGCGAAGCCTTGAGCATCGGCGAGCTTCTGCATCGCAATCAGCCGCGGAAAAAGATCGGACCGGCTGGAAATCCTGTTCACACGCACCATGCGCAGCTGATCGGCGCTGCTCATCGTCCTGGCTGATGGATGCGCCATGGATTCCCCCTACACGAGATTATTGCGGACGGCGAAGGCAATGGCCTCGGACCGGGTCTTGGTCGCCGTCTTGCGCATCACGCTGGTAATGTAGTTGTTGATGGTATTGCGGGAAATGCCGAGGATCATCGCGATCTCGTCGCTGGTCTTGCCCTCGGCGATCCAGAACAGGCATTCCAGCTCGCGGTCGGTCAAATCGAAATCGCGATCGACCTTCGTCCCGCCACAGCGCAGGAAACTCGCGACATAACCTGCAAGCAGGCCCACATCCCGCAGGCGCTCCGGCGACAGGATGAACCCCTCGCCGAACAGGAACATCAGGGCCAGCCGCGACCGGCCGACATTGAAGGTGACAGAACAATACTGGCGGCTGGCGCCGTCCGGCACGTCGGCATTGTCAGGCATGAGAGCAAAATTCGGCTGGAACACCTGCATGCATTTTTCCAGCTCCGTCGAACGGGCATAGCCGCGAACCAGGTCATTGGCGATATCCCTCACCAGGTCGAAAGGCCAATCCGACGAAACAATGAAATCGAGACCGCTTTCCTGGATGAGATCGCAGCGCGCCAGAAGGTAGTGCGAAGCGCCGACATACTCCGTCAGTGCGCGCAGACCGGATTGCAACCTGCCAGTGTTGGCGACGCCGTGCAGGCGCTGGAGCAGTTGATCACGCGGCAACAAATCCGGCACTACCGCGCTCGCGAAATTCGCCATTTGCCTCTCGCCTTTGCTCGCCTGAATTACATCCATATCCATTGGCAATGTCCTGCGGCTGAGAAACGATCAAACTCGGTGCAACAGCAATTTTTCTGCAAGGGATTCAATTCAAGTCCCGCTCGAATCCCATTTCGAATCACCCAAGGGTAAGCCAGCCGATGCAAATCACCATCTCCGACTTCTAGGGATTTACTTACGCTGCCGCCCATGCACTGATTCGACGATCATTTCCAGCCCTCAAGCTATTGGGAAGGCTACGGTGATTCTGGCTGCATCGCAACTTCATTCGCGTTTTACGCGAGTCCGGGAGCCGACATCTATCCTGTTGGAGGAAATAACGCGGGGCACCAATATGAAAAAGGCCGGTTGCCCGGCCTTTTGTCTTACGCTGCCTCGTCGATCGCCCATTTCCGGAGGATTTTCGCGGCGCGTTCCTCGTTGATCTCGACCATGCGGGAGAGCTTGCGTTCCGGGCCTTCCTTGACGCGGCGGTTGAAGTTCCCGTCGTCGTCGCCGAGGCTGAGCAGATCCTCGGTGCTGTCGAAGCCGAAGTCGGATCCGAAGCCGTCCATGAGGGCACCTCCGGGGGCGCCGGCTGCCGGCGCAAAATCCGGAAGCTCGAGGCCGGCCGCCTCCGGCGTGGCGTCGCCGAGAACCGACGAACTGCCATTGCCGCTGACGCTGCGCACCAGAGGCCGCAGGCCCATCCAGACCACCACGAAGGCGACGGCGACGAAGGCGAGCGAGTTGATGATGCCGGCAAGGTTGCGGCTCAGCATGTCCATGACGCGGACACCGCCGGTGGCGTCTTCGAGCAGTTGGTTCTCGAGGAAGTCCATGGCCGTGACGGTGACGACGTCGCCGCGCTTGGCGTCGATGCCGGCCGCCGAAGCGACGATCGTCTTCATTTCGGCAAGATAGGCATCGATCTTGGCCTGATCGGCAGGCTCGCCGACCATCTTGGCGATGCGGCCCTTGTTGACCACCACGGCGATCGAAAGCTTCTCGACCTTGTAGCTGTTGCGGGTCGTCGCCGTCGTCCGGCTGTTGATTTCGTAGTTGGTCTGCTCTTCGCGCTTGTCGGACTTGTCCTGCGATTCAGGCCCCGCCGAACCACCGGCCTCGGGGGCCGCCTGCGGAATGTTCTGCTCGACCGTCGTCGCGCTGTCGGACTGCTTCTGCTGCGACTGCTGGGCTTCCTTGGTCGAGCGGACCGAGCGTTCGACCTTGGATTCGGGATCGTAGGTCGTTTCCTGGATCTGCTGGGCGTCGGTATTGAGGTCGGCGGTGACGCTGGAGCGGAAGTTGTCCATGCCGAGGAAGGGTGCGAGCGCCTTGTCGACGTTGGATTCGACTTCCTGCTGGACATTCTGGACGATGTTGAGCGAGCGGTTCAGCGAGCTGTTGCTGGCTTCGTCGCCGGAGGCGAGCAGCTGACCGGCGGAATCGAGGATCGTCACGTCATCGACGTCAAGCCCCGGCACGGCCGAGGCGACGAGATGGCGGATCGAAGTCGCAGCACTTCGTCCGGTGGCCGCACTCGCGCGAATCATGACGGAAGCGGTCGGCTTCTGCTCCTGCTTGCGGAAGTTTCCGACCTCCGGCATGACGATATGTACGCGCGCGGCCGTGATACCCGAGATCGACTGGATGGTGCGGGCGATTTCGCCTTCCAGCGCGCGAACCCGCGTCACTTCCTGCATGAAGGAGGTCAGGCCGAGCGAGCCGACATTGTCGAAGAGTTCGTAACCGGCATTGGCGCTGTTCGGCAGGCCGCGCTCGGCAAGCATCAGGCGGGCCTTGCCCGTCATCCCCGCGGGGACACTGATGCTGGAACCGTCCGTGCCGACCTGAAAATTGATGTTGGCTTCGGCGAGCGCCATGCTGATCTGGTTGAGATCGGGAGAATCCAGGCCGACGTAGAGCGTTTCCTGTGCCGGTTTGTTGACGAAAAGGGCGGCCGCAAGGACGATTGCGATGGAGACGGCACCAACGCCTCCGAGAATCATCAGGCGTGTTCGGCCAAGGGAGCCGAAGTTCTTAAAGATCTGAACTAATTGATTTAACAGATTCATTCTGTTCTCGCACGATTCGTCAAAGACAAAGCAGGCTTATTGCCTCATCTGACGAATAATCGGCGAAACTTGCGCGAGCGTTTCGTAAAGGGGGCGCCGCCCCTGGAGGGTCAGAAGAAATCGAAGTCGCCGGCTGCCTTGCTCAGGGGCTGGGAATGGCCGTGGCGTGTGGCGCCGCCCAGCGCCTTCTGCATTTCCGCCAGCTTGACGAGGCTGAGCGCGGTCGCGACGTCGACTGCCCAGCCGTGCGGGATTTCGCCGGTGATGGTGTCGATGAACTCGGCGAGGCCGCGCGATTTCTGCACGGCGAGATCAATGCCCTGCATGACCTTCATGGCATCCGGCGAATTGAGGATTTCAGCGCCGCCGAGATCGAGAAGCTGCGGCTCGATGCGCTCGATGAGATAGGCGACATCGTGCAGTTCCGAAACGATGCGCATCAGGATGTCGCTCAACGCTTCAACAGGCGCAGGCGGCTCCATCACCGGGTTAAATGTCATATGAAAATCCTCGCCATCAAAAAAATTCGATACTGGTTTCGACGGGCTTCGGCGGAGCGGCGGGGCGTTGCTCGAGAGCGACGGTTCTCTGCGTTTCGGCGCCGGTCAGCGGATATTGCCGGGCGCGACCGGAGACCGGCCAAAATTCAAGCTTGCGTCCATGGTCGCCGCCTGTGGAGGAGCCGACCACCGGAATGCCTTCATCCCTGAGGAACTGCATGGCGAAGGCCGCGTTCTGCTCACCGACATTGGAGAATGTCGAGATCGTCTTGGCGCCGCCGAAGATCTTGGCTTCCAGCCGGTCGCGCCGGGCGCCCTGCTTCAGGAGACCGTTGATCAGCAGTTCCATCAGATGCACGCCGTAACGCGTGGCATCGCCGCCGGAGGTCGGCGACGTCGCCGAACCGGGCAGCAAGAAGTGGTTCATGCCGCCGATACCGGCGACAGGGTCTCTGAGGCACGCAGCCACGCACGAGCCGAGAATGGTCGAGAGGACCGCATTCGGATCGCTCAGAACCTTGTACTCGCCCTGAATGATGTGCACGCGGCGGGCTGCCCCCTCAGTGATCATTTCAGGGCTCCAAACACGGCTTCGATGGCCGCTTTCATCTTCTCGATCGTGAACGGCTTGGCGAGCACGTTGTTGGCGCCGAGCTGGGCCGCCTTCTGCACCAGTGCGCGGTCACCCTGGGCGGTGAGGATGATGAAGGCCGCCTTCTTGGTGTTCGGGTTGGTGCGCACGGCCTGAAGGAAGCCGATGCCATCCATCTTCGGCATGTTGAAGTCCGAGATCACCAAGTGATGCGGCTGCTCGGCCATGATCTTCATGCCCTGCTCGCCGTCGCCTGCGGACGTGATCTGCTTGAAGCCGAGCTGGGTCAGCGCGTCGCTGAGCAGCAAGCGGCTCGTTACCTGATCATCGACGATCAGAACTTTGATTTTCTCCGCGATCGACATTTATTCGGTCCCTTCCTTTCGGGCGGCTGTCATTTTCAATATTTCTTCACCGATGGCAGACAGGGGCAACTGCTGCTCAACGGCGCCAAGTTCATGAGCAACCCTTGGCATTCCGTAAACGACACAGGTTTTTTCGTTCTGGCCGAGTGTTCTGGCGCCGGCGTGGCGCATTTTCAACAATCCGGCGGCGCCATCGCGGCCCATTCCGGTCAAGATCACGCCGACGGCGTTGCGGCCCGCCAGCTCGGCGACCGAATCGAACAGCACGTCGACCGATGGGCGGTGGCCGTTGACCGGCGCCCGGTCGACGAGGCGGCAGCAGGGCGCCGCGGCGTTGCTGACCTGGAGATGACGCTCGCCGCCCGGCGCCAGATAGATCTTGCCGATTTCGAGACGCGCGCCGTCCGTCGCTTCCTGCACCACCGGCGCACAGAGACGGTTCAGGCGTTCGGCGAAGCTCTTGGTGAAGGTCGGCGGCATATGCTGGGTGATGACGGTCGGCGGGCAATTGGCCGGAAACTTCTGCAGCACGGTGATCAGCGCCTCGACGCCGCCTGTGGACGAGCCGATGGCGACGATCTTGCGACCGACGCGGAAATCGGCGACGGAGGGCGGCGGCGTTGGAGCAGCAACCGGCTGGGAAAACTGGCGCTGCGTGCGCGCGGCAGCCTTGACCTTCTCGGCGAGGTCGCCGAAGGGCCGAGGTTCGCCCGGCGCCGGTTTGCCGACGCAGTCGAACGCGCCGATCTCGAGCGCGGCCAGCGACGCCTCGGCGCCGCGATGGGTCATTGTCGATACCATGATCACAGGCATCGGACGCAGCGTCATGATCTTTTCGAGGAAATCGAGGCCGTTCATGTTCGGCATCTCGATGTCGAGCGTCACGACGTCGGGGTTCAGCCGCTTGATCGCCTCGCGCGCTTCCAGCGCATCGCCGGCCTGGCCGATGACGTTGACCTCGGGATCGGAACTCAGAACGGCGGTGATCAGCCCCCGCATCGTCGGGGAGTCGTCAACGACGAGAACCCTTGCCGGAGCGCTCATGCCTTCCTCCCGTGACCTTTGGCGGTGTAGCGATAGGTGGTGATGCCGATATTGTCGAAGACGTGTTTCGCCTCGCCGGACACACGCTCGGAATGGCCGATATAGAGATGACCGCCCTCCGGCAGCAGGCCTGCGAAACGCTGCCAGATCTTCATCTGCGTCGGCTCGTCGAAATAGATGACGACGTTGCGGCAGAAGATGACGTCGAACTTGCCCTTGAACGGCCATTGCGCCATCAGGTTCAGCTCGTTGTAGGTGATCAGCCGCTTGACGCGGTCGTCGACCTGGAACTTCCTGCGGCCCTGCACCTCGACTTCGCTGAACCATTGCTTGCGCATGGCGGGCGAAACGGTTTCGAGCGCATTTTCGTCATAAGCGCCGGCCCGGGCGATCGCCAGGATCTTCGGGTCGATGTCGGTTGCCAGGATCTTGAAGTCGTAATCGGCGACATTCGGCATCAGCGACAGCACGGTGAGCGCGATCGAATAGGGCTCCTGCCCGTCGGAGGAGGCGGCCGACCAGATGCGCACCCTGCCGCCCGATTTCGCCCGCTGCAGAAGCTCCGGCAGGACATGGTCGCGCAGGTGGTCGAAATGATGGTTTTCGCGAAAGAAGCGGGTAAAATTGGTCGTCAGATGCGACAGCATCTCGCGGCGGGGCGCAGCACCGGCCGGCGAAGCGACAAGCTCGCAATATTCCCGGAAGCCGGACAGGCCGAGATTGCGGATATGCTTCGACAGGCGCGAATAGACCAGCGAGGCCTTCGTCTCGTTGAGGAAGATGCCGGCATCCGAATAGATCATCGCGGCGATCTCGGTGAGATCGCGGCGCGTCAGCGGATATTCTCCGCTTGCCAGAACCTCGTCGGCTCCCTGCCTCTGATCTTTTGCGCCCATTGCGTTCATGCGGCTTCGCTTTCGGTCTCGGGAAAGAGGGATTCGAGTTCGATCAGGCAGATCATGCGCTTCTCGATGGCGAGAATGCCGCGGGCAAATTGACGCTCGAGCTCAGAGGAGATCTCGGGCGTCGGCTGGATGGTTTCGTCGGTCACCGTCAGGATATCGGACACGGCGTCGACCAGCAGACCGACGACCTTGCGCCGCACCTGGGCGACGATGATGACATGACGGGCGGTCGGATCGGCCGGCTTCATGCCGAGCCGGGCGGCAAGGTCGATGATCGGCAGCACCGCGCCGCGCAGGTTGATGACGCCGAGCATATAGCCAGGTGAGTGCGGCATCGCGGTCGCCGGGGTCCAGCCCCGGATCTCGCGAACCGACATGATGTTCACGCAAAATTCCTGATCCCCGATGCGGAACGCGATCAGCTCGCGATCCCCCTCGTTCAGATTTTTCACGGCGTACGACATTCCCTTACCCTACCGCTGCTAACGACATTTCTGCTTTGAGCGACTGGCCGCGCGAGGCGCCGACAACCGCGTCGACATCGAGAATGAGAGCGACGCGTCCGTCACCGAGAATGGTGGCGGCGGCAATGCCCGGCACATGAGTGTAGTTGGCTTCCAGGCTCTTGATGACCACCTGGCGCTGGCCCTGGATGGCGTCGACCATCAGGGCGCGCTGGCCGCCGCCTTCGGATTCCACCAGAAGCGCCACGCCCTCGACCGGATTGGCCTGGGTCGCACGGAAGTTCAGGATGCGGCCGACATCGACCAGCGGGCAGAACGAGTTGCGGATCGAGATCAGCCGGTGGTTCGCACCGAAGGAGTGGATCGCGGAGGCTTCCGGCTGCAGGGTTTCGACGATCGCCGTCAGCGGCACGACCAGCGTCTGGCCGGCGACGGTGACCACCATGCCGTCGAGGACGGCGAGCGTCAGCGGCAGGCTCATGGTGAAGACCGAGCCGTGGCCCGGCTTCGACGTGATGTTGATGCGGCCGCCGAGCGCCTGGATCGAACGCTTGACGACGTCCATGCCGACGCCGCGGCCGGAAATGTCGGAGATCTTGTCGGCGGTGGAGAAGCCCGGCAGGAAGATCAGGTTGTCGATTTCCTCGTCCGACAGATTGGAATCGGCCGGGATGAGGTCGTTGTCGATCGCCTTCTGGCGGACCTTCTCACGGTTGATGCCGGCGCCGTCGTCGGCGAGCTCGATCAGGATGCGTCCCGAACGATGCTTGGCGGTCAGGCGGACCGTGCCTTCGGTATTCTTGCCGGCGGCGGCGCGCTTTTCCGGCGTTTCGATGCCATGGTCGACGGCATTGCGGATCATGTGAGTCAGCGGTTCGGCCAGCTTGTCGATAACCGTCTTGTCGACTTCGGTGTTCTCACCTTCGGTGATCAGGCGGATCGACTTACCGGTCATGTCGGCGATTTCGCGGACGATACGCGACATGCGCTGGAAGACGGGCTTCACCGGCTGCGCGCGGATCGCCATGACCGAGTCCTGGATCTCGCGGGTGAGCTGCTGCAGCTCCTCGAGGCCCATATTGATCGAGGAGGTGCCGGTCGTGTCATTCTCGATGACGCTCTGCGACAGCATCGCCTGGTTGATGACCAGTTCGCCGACGAGGTTGATGAGGCGGTCGACACGGTCGAGATCGACGCGGATCGTCTGGCCGGCGCCGGCGGCATTGTTCTGGGCGGCGGCGGCACTGGCAGCGGCCGCTGCGGCGGCTGCCGATTCCTTCTTCTCGACGCGGGCGGCGGCTGCAGCCATCTGCGTGACATTGGAGGCAGTCTCGGCAGCGGCAACGGCGGCGGCCGTATCGGCGGCGGCAGCGCCGGAAACGTCTTCGGCTGCGCCGGCTTCATCCAGGATCGACAGATCGAAGGGAACCGGCACCATCGGCAGTTCGTCGTTGCTGGTCGCCTCAGCCCGTGCGTCCTCGACCGGCTTCACCGTCAGTTCGCAGTCCCATTCGGCGAATTCGAAGACGGTGCGAATGGCGTCCTCGCCCTTGTCCGTCTTGATCGTGACGTTCCAGAAGAAATACGCGCCTTCCGGATCGAGTTCATCGAGGCCCGGCAGAGCATCGCTGTTGCAATAGATGGTCATTTCGCCGAGGCGCGAGAGATCGCGCAGCAACAGCGTGGCGTCATTGCCCTTGGAATAGAGTTCGTAGCGCGGCTTGAAGATGACTTCATAGGCCGGCATGGCCGAGCCCGCATCGCTCTCGCCGCCAAAATCGTCGAAGGAAAAGGGCACCGGCTGGAAGCCGCTGTCGTCGGTCGGCTTGGGGGCGGGTGCGGCAGCGGCCGGGGCGGCCTTGGCTACAGGCTTTGCGGCGGCCTTCGGCGTCGGCGCCTCGGCCAATGCCGAGGGAGACGGCAGTTCGCCGTTGGCCAAAGCCTCGAGTTCCTTGACCAGGCCGCGGCTGCGGCTTTCATCGACGCTGCCGCCGTCGCGCGCAGCATTGGTCAGGTCGGCGAGCACGTCGGCCGACTTCAGCATCACCTTCAGGACGTCCTGGGTCGGCTCAAGCTTGTTGGATCGAACGCAATCGAGAGTGGTCTCGAAAACATGGGCGAAGGCGACCAGATCATCAAGGCCGAAGGCGCCGGCGCCACCCTTGATCGAGTGCACGGCACGGAACACCGCATTGACGGTTTCCGGATCGCGATCGCCATCATTCATTTTCAGAAGACCGGATTCCAGCTCGGCGAGCTGTTCCTCGCACTCCTGGAAAAAGATCTCTTTGATTTCGTTCATATCCATAGGAGAAAATCCTGGTTTAAGCGGTTACACGCTCAATGGCATCGATCAGCTTGGCCGGGTCGAAAGGCTTGACGATCCAGCCGGTGGCGCCGGCCTGGCGGGCGCGGTTCTTCTTTTCCGCGTCGCTTTCGGTGGTCAGGACCAGGATCGGGATCGCCCGATATTTCTCGTTGCGGCGGACACCTTCGATAAAGCCGAAACCGTCGAGGCGCGGCATGTTGATGTCGGTCACGATGACGTCAGGATTGGACTCTTCGAGAACTTCCAGACCCTCGACGCCGTCTTCCGCCTGGATCGTCTCGAAGCCGGCATTGTTGAGCGTCACGAGAAGCATGTTTCGGATGGTGCGGGAATCATCCACGGTAAGAACTTTTTTCTTCATTGCCGAATCTCCTTGGCAAGCAGGTGATCAATATTGACGCCCACCAGCTGCATGGTTTTCTGAAATGCGTCGGACACCTTGGAAAAGGTGAATGGCTGCTTGTCCTGTTCCCAGGTCTTCTCGGCGGACATCAGAACCTGGGCGCAAAGAGCACCGATCCGTTCGACACCGGAAGCGTCGATCGACAGACCGCTGCCCCTGAGGGAGAGGAGTTTATCGCGCAAGGCGGAAGCCTCGTTGAGGTCGAGCACCGCTGTCAGATCCAGCGTCTTGCCACTCTTCTTTGCTACCATCAGCTTTTCCTTGTCCCCTTGTCCCCGGCTCGAGAAGACGAGCTGCGGCAATCATCCGATAGGTTAGTAAACATTCCGCCCACCTCCGACGCTTGCGAAGGGCCGCGGAAGGCTAAAATCACCATTTTCATATTCGTCTTCAACGACAGCCGGTCGGGCGGCGGCTTCGATGGGGCGCGGCGGCGTCACGCGAACCGGTGCCGGGCGCCCGGCATTGGCGTTTTCCCGGGCGATGCGGAATTCGCGTATCGTCTGGCCGAGCTCGAGAATGACGGTGTGGAGGTGGTCGGCGCCTTCGGCCGAGCGCTCGGCAAGGCTGGCGCTATCCGCCACCTCGCCGCCCAGGCCCCTGACGTCCGACGTCACGCTGTCGAGGCTGGCGGCATGTTCGCCGGTCCGGGTGGCGATGCCTGAAATGGCGGCATTGATGTCGGTGACCTGGCGCACGATGCTGCCGATCGAATCCTGTGTGCGGCCGACCATCTGCACGCCGGCATCGACCTGGGCCTTGGTCGTCGTCACCAGCGTCTTGATCTCGCGGGCTGCTTCCGCCGAACGCTGGGCCAGTGCGCGGACCTCCTGGGCGACGACGGCAAAACCGCGGCCGGAGTCGCCGGCGCGGGCGGCCTCGATGCCGGCGTTCAGCGCCAGGAGATTGGTCTGGAAGGCGATCTCGTCGATCGCGCCGATGATCTGGCCGATCTTTTCGGCCGACTGCTCGATATCGGCCATGGCGCTGATCGCGCGGCCGACGACCTCGCCGCTTTCCTCGACGGCGGCGCGCGTCGAGGCGGCGGCCTGTTCGGCGGCGCGGCTGTCGGCAGCGCCGTCGCGCACACTGCCGGCGATGCCGGCAAGGGCGGCGGCGGAAAGCTGCAGCCGGTCGGCCTGGCCGGAGGCGGTGCCGGCGAACTGCCGCGACAGGCCGGCAAGCGAACCCGTCGCCGCTTCGGCCTTCAGCGTACGTTCGGTAATGGCGGTGAATTCGGCCTGGAGGCCATCCAGTGCGCCGTTCAGCGCGGCGGCGATCTCGGCATGGGCGCCATCGACGGGCGCGCGCCGCGTCAGGTCGCGGGCGGAAAGGCCTTCGACGACATCGCCGAAGATCCGGGCGATCTCGGCCTCGTTATCGGCGCGCTGTTCGGCGAGCGCGCGGCTCTGAGCGGCGCGCTGGGCGTTGAAGCGCAGCGAGACGGCGATTTCCACATCGACCATGACGATGCGGATGATCGCGGTCATCAGATCGGAGATTTCGCGGGTCCGGCGCTTGGCCGACGGCAGCAGGGGACGGCCGGCAATTTCCTCGGCGAGACCGGAAACGACATGCTCCAGCATGACGCCATGGCCGGCCACATGCCAGCGCGGGTCGAGGCCGATCTTGCTTTCGGTGTCGGAAAGAACCTTGACGCGTTCGGCATAGAGGCTGTCGAACCGCGCATCCGTCAGCACGTCCCAATGCGAGGACTGCAGATCATGCAGGCGCTCGACCTGGCGCTCGCTGTCGAAATTGCGCGCCGCGTCCGGGAATGACTGGAACCTGTGGAAGAGATCGCGCAGACCTGCCTTCAGATGCGCTTCGAGGGCCGGCCGGTTGCGGCGCACGAGCTCGCACTGGTCGGCATCGAGACCGGCAAAGCGCAGGCGGTCGCGCAAGCTGCCTGCCTGCGCTCCACGAGCCTGATCTGATGGCATGTCCTGCCTCAACGCCTGTCCCCGACCCACTGCCCAGGCGAATGCCTGGTTAAAAACTTTTGCAGCATCCGGTGAACGCAAGCCTGGAGACGGTCCTCGCCACCGGTGACAACCGGCGGGTCGAAGCCCCCTGATCAGCTATATCTCGGAGCTGTCTGAAGTGATGGATACCGGATCAACCCGGTACGGCGGGACGGCGTCATGCCTGGTGGGAACGAGTGCATCTTCCCATTCCGACGTGTAAACCAATGTTTATGGTTAATTCCTTGCTTGAAGGTTAATAAGCCCTTCGCAGTGCCGGCTTTTGACGCAATTCAAGGCCGTTCGCAGCAAATACTGCGGCGGAGTTGCACGGCTGCTACAAGGCACACGCAAGCTCCGTGTTATAGGCCGGTCGATAACCAAGACATGACGTCGACAAGGACAGAGCAATGATTGTTCTCGGATTGGGTGCCTGCTTGATTGCAATGACGCTGCTTGCCGCCGTCGCCCGCCTCGATTTTCTGGCTGCAAACCGCGATATCCGCGCGCTGCGGGTTTTCTAAAACCCGTCCCTGCCCGTTGGCAGTCCGGCACCTATGGTGTATCGCACTGGCGCCTTTCATGTCAGCGGAACACTTGGTTCATGTCCCCCAGATCTGGTCTCCTCATCGTTCTCGGCTTCACGCTCTGGCGCGTCGTCACGCTAGCTTTCGATCGGACGGACCTTTTCGTCGATGAGGCGCAGTACTGGTTCTGGGCGCAGAATCTCGATCTCGGCTATTATTCCAAGCCGCCGATGATCGCGTGGGTGATCCGTGGAGTGACCGAGCTTTCCGGCTCCAACGCCATCTACTGGATCAGGCTCTCCGGACCGCTGATCCACATGGCGGCGGCACTGGTTTTGATGAAGGTCGCAAAGCGCTTCGCCGGGCCGGAGATCGAAGGCGGGACGGGCGCCACCTATATTACCCTCCCGGGTGTCGCGCTTTCCTCGGTGTTTTTCTCGACCGACGTGATCCTGCTGTTTTTCATCGCCATCACCTTGCTTGCCTATTTCGGCCTGACGCAGCGGCGCTCGGTCGGGCTGGCGCTGGTCATGGGCCTCGGCGTCGGCCTCGCCTTCCTGACGAAATATGCCGTGCTGTTCGTGGTTCCCGGCGGCGCGCTTGCCCTCCTCCTCATTCCGGCGGCGCGCATCGCCATCCGGGATTTCATCATCGCGGTTGCGGTCGCGGCGGTCGTCGCCCTGCCGAACCTCTGGTGGAACCTGCAGCACAACAATACGACGGTGCGGCATACGCAGGACATCGCCCATTGGAGCGACCTCGGCATCAATCTCCGTCGCGGACTTGAATTCTTCTCCGCCCAATTCGGCGTCGTCGGGCCGATCATCTTCTTTGCCATGCTCTGGGCGGTCTATCGCATGATCAGCGGCAGGAGCGACGACCGCGAAAAGATGCTGGTCTGGCTGTCGATGCCGGTGGTGGTGCTGATCACGCTGCAGGCAACGGTCGCCAAGGCCTATGCCAACTGGGCCGTGACCGCCTATGTCGCCGGCACCATCCTGGCCGTCTGGCTGCTTTATCGGATGTGGCCGAAAGGCTTGAGGCTGTCGCTCGCCATCAACGGCATCGCCAGCCTGCTCTTTCCGCTTGCGACGATCTTTCCGCACCAATTGCTGCTGCCGAATGGCGACGAGTTGATGAAGCGCTATCTCGGCCGCGCCGAGGTCAGCCGCGAGGCCGCCGCACTCGCCGCTCAGGCCGGCACCGACATCATCGTCACCGACAATCGCGACATGGTCGCCGATCTTTTCTATACGCTGCGCGATGCATCCTACAGGATCTATGCGCGGGCGCCCGCCGGCCTTCCCGAGAGCTATTACGAACAGGAATTCGCCCTGCCCGCCGACGTCACCGGCAAGGTTCTTTTCCTGACGGACGGGTCCCTCACCTGCGCCGCCGAGACGCCCGAGGTGCTGAAGACCTGGCAGCCGACGGAAGGCTATTACCGGGGCAAGTCGCTGTCGGTCTACCGGGTCTCCGCCGCCTGCCTGGCGCCTTGAGCCAATCAATTCCGATCTAAGGAATTATGCCGTGGGCAGGCAGAGGCCGGTGCCTGCCCCTTCGATCTCGACGAATCTGACGCCGCCGTCCTCGAAGGCGAGGCGCAGCTGCGCCTCGGTCGCGCGGTGGATGTCGTGGTGACGTCCCTCATAATCGCGGATGGTGCTGCGCGAGACGGCAGCCCTTTCGGCAAGATCGGTCTGGGTCCAGTCGAGCAGGCCGCGCGCCGCCCGGCAGAGAGCCGGTGTCAGAATTGTTTCCCTTGCGCCTTGACCCATGATTACAACTTGCCCATATTGGTCGACATAGACCATATATGTCATATTACAAACAGGATTTCCAGATCGGGAGACAGCAATGCCGCACGATACGCCCTTGATTTCGACAATCGTCGGCGGCCTCGTGCTGGCTTTCATCTTCGGCGCGTTTGCCCATCGGCTGCGCATGCCGCCGCTGGTGGGCTATCTGATTGCCGGCGTGCTGGTGGGACCGCATACGCCGGGTTATGTAGCGGATCAGAGCCTGGCGCCGGAGCTTGCCGAAATCGGCGTCATCCTGCTGATGTTCGGCGTCGGGCTGCACTTCTCGCTGAAAGACCTGCTGTCGGTGCGCGGCATCGCCGTGCCCGGCGCGATCGCGCAGATCGCCTTTGCGACCCTGCTCGGCTGGGGGCTCGGCGCCTTCCTGGGCTGGCCGACCGGTGGCAGCCTGGTGTTCGGCCTGGCGCTTTCGGTCGCTTCCACCGTGGTGCTGTTGAAGGCGCTGCAGGAGCGGCGCCTCGTCGAGACGGAGCGCGGCCGCATCGCCGTCGGCTGGCTGATCGTCGAGGATCTCGCCATGGTGCTGGCGCTGGTGCTGATCCCGGCCGCAGCCAGCATCGGCGGTGAGGGGCACGCGCCTGTCGAGCCGCTCTCGGCCGGCTTGAACCGGTTGTTCGGCCTCGATCTCGGCATCGGCGGCATGATCGCCATGACGCTGGTGAAGGTGGCGCTGTTCGTGGCGCTGATGCTGGTCTTCGGCCGCAAGCTCATTCCCTGGACGATGCATCGCATCGCCCATACCGGATCGCGCGAACTCTTCCGGCTCGGCGTGCTGGCGATCGCGCTCGGCGTCGCCTTCGGGGCGGCCAAGCTCTTCGGCGTGTCGCTGGCGCTCGGCGCCTTTTTTGCCGGCATGGTGCTTGCCGAAAGCGAGCTCAGCCATCGCGCCGCCCAGGAAAGCCTGCCGCTGCGCGACGCCTTCGCCGTGCTGTTCTTCGTCTCGGTCGGCATGCTGTTCGATCCGAACATCCTGATCGACAAGCCGCTGCTGATCCTCGCCACCATCTTCATCATCGTCATCGGCAAATCCGTCGCCGCCCTGCTGATCGTGCTCGCCTTCAAGAAGCCGCTCGGGACGGCGCTGACGATTTCGGCCAGCCTCGGCCAGATCGGTGAATTCTCCTTCATCCTCGCCGCCCTCGGGGTCGAACTCGGACTGCTGCCGGAGGAAGGCCGCGATCTGATCCTTGCCGGCGCCATCATCTCGATCATCCTCAATCCGCTGCTGTTTTTCCTCTGCGACCGCATGCGGCCGTTTTTCGAAAGCAAGCGCGAGGAAAGCGCAGCCGAGCCCGCTGCGCCCTCCGCCGATGCGACCATCGCCCAGGAGACGGCGACGCCTGAGGATGACGACGTGCATCCGACCGCCCTCAGCGGCCATGCCATTCTCATCGGTTACGGCCGGGTCGGCCGGATCGTCGGGCAGAACCTCAAATCATCAGGCACGCCGTTCCTGGTCATCGAGGATTCCGACAAGCGTATCGGCGAACTGAAGGCGCTAGGCATCGAGACGTTCATGGGCAATGCAGTGGCGAGGGAAACGCTCGATCTTGCCAATCTCTCCGGCGCCCGCAGCCTTGCCATCGCCATCCCGAACGCCTTCGAGGCCTGCCGCATCGCCGAGCAGGCGCGCAGCGTCAATCCGTCGATCCTCATCGTCGCGCGCGCCCATTCCGATGCCGAAGTCGACGAATTGAAGCAATATGGCGCCGACACCGTCATCATGGGCGAGCGTGAAATTGCGCTGGGTATGGTTGACCGGCTCGCCCAAGTGCATCATGAGGGTGTGCCCTATGAAGAGGGGCATGGGCCTGATACACTTATTTCGACGGATGAGCCTCCGCCGCAAAGACAATGAGAGATTGGCGCGCTTTTGAGCCGATACGGGAGTGACATCGCCGGGACGGAGAAGATGGAGCTGGAGCAGCACCGTCTGACGAACCGTGTCGCCGCCTCCCTCCTCGTCGCCATCCTTGCCTATATCGGCCTGCTGTTCGGCGGCAACCTGGTGATCTCGCCGGCCGCCGCCGTCAATACGCTTTCCTCCTCCGGCCGGGATCCGCAACCGCCGCAGCTGACCGCGCGCGATGCCGTGCGCGGCGTGCTTTCCAGCGAGCGCAGGCTTGCGCCGAAGCAGGCAGCCTATGACGGCGGATCGCCGGCTCTTGCCGCTGCCCCGACCCTCGATTTCGCCGGCTGGACCATTTCAGCCGCCTTTCCGGCATTTGAAGCGCCGCTTCATGCCGCGGTCTCCAGGACCCATCAGCCGCGCGCACCGCCGGCTGCTGCCTGACGTTTGCGCCAAGGCGCTTCCGACATCTGACGACATGCCGCCAGCGCCTGCGCGCCGGCCCCCGATTATCTAAGGAATACAACATGCGTACTTCACCATGGCTGGTGTTCACCTATTCGGTGATCATCGTACTCGGCCTATTGATCGCTCTGCCGAACGCCCTGCCGCAATCCGTCCTTCAGCGCGTGCCGGCATGGCTGCCGCATGAACAAGTGTCGCTCGGTCTCGACCTTCGCGGCGGCTCGCATCTCGTTCTGGAAGTCGACGAAGCCGATCTGACCAAGGAGCGGCTGCAGTCGCTCCTTCAGGACGCGCGCCGCGTGCTGCGCGAAAAAGGAATCCAGCCGAAGGCCGTCGTCCGCAGCCAGAACCAGATCGTCGTGACGCTCGCCGATGCCACGCAGAGCGATGCCGCCGTCACCGACCTCAAGACGCTCGCCAACCCGATCAGCACCGGCCTCAGCGCCGGCCAGGCGGATCTTGATGTCACGGCCAACGGAGCGACCATCACCGTCGGCTTCTCCAAGGCCGGCATCTCCGCCAATGTCGACAATGCCGTCCAGCAGAGCCTGGAAGTCATCCGCCAGCGCGTCGACCAGGTCGGCGTCTCCGAGCCGACGATCCAGCGCATCGGCGCCAACCGCGTGCTCGTCCAGTTGCCCGGCGCACAGGATCCGACGCGGCTGCGCCAACTTCTCGGCTCCACGGCCAAGATGTCGTTCCACATGGTGGCGCCGAACAACCAGCCCGGCCCGGGCATCACCATGATGCAGGACGATGAAGGCCGGTCCTATGCTGTTCTCGACCGTGTCGAACTCTCCGGCGACCGGCTTTCGGATGCCCGCGTCAGCTTCGATCAGAACACGCATGAGCCGATCGTGAGCTTCCGCTTCGACAGCGCCGGCGCCAGCCGCTTTGCCGAAATCACCCGCCAGAATGTCGGCAATCCCTTTGCCATCGTCCTCGACGACAAGGTGCTGAGCGCACCCAATATCCGCGAGCCGATCACCGGCGGCTCCGGCCAGATCTCCGGCAGCTTCACGGCCGACAGCGCCACGACGCTTGCCGCCATGCTGCGCGCCGGCGCCCTCCCTGCCAAGCTGACCGTCATCGAGGAACGCACCGTCGGCGCCGACCTTGGCGCCGACGCCATCAAGATGGGCATTTATTCCGGCGTCGTCGGCTTTGCCCTCGTCGCGCTCTTCATCTTCGTGCTCTACGGCACCTGGGGCATCCTGGCGAATGTGGCGCTGCTGATCCACACGATCCTGACCTTCTCGGCGCTGACGCTGGTCGGTGCGACGCTGACGCTGCCGGGTATTGCCGGTGTCGTTCTCGGCATCGGCCTTGCGGTCGATGCGAACGTCCTCATCAACGAGCGTATTCGTGAAGAGACCCGCAAGGGCAAGGGCGCCTTTGCCGCCATCGATACGGGCTTCAATCGTGCCTATTCGACCATCATCGACGGCAACATGACCGCCCTGATCGCTGCGGCCATCCTGTTCTTCTTCGGCTCCGGACCGGTTCGCGGCTTTGCCGTGACCATGGCGCTCGGCCTGATCATCTCGATGTTCACCTCCGTCGCCTTCGTGCGCGTTGCCATGATCGAGATCACCCGCCGCCGCAAGTTCAAGGTGCTGAACATCCGGCCATTGATCCCGTTCAGCCCCTATGACAAGCACATCGAGTTCATGAAGGCGCGCTTCTTCGGCGTCACCGTTTCGGCGCTGCTTTCGATCGCCTCCGTCGTGCTCTTCATTCATCCCGGCCTCAACTACGGCGTCGATTTCCGCGGCGGCATCCAGATGTCCGTCAAGACCCAAGGGGTGGCCGATCTTGCGAAGTTCCGCGAAGGTCTTGATAGTCTCGGCCTCGGCGAAATCACCCTGCAGTCCTTCGGCGACAAAAGCAGCATTCTCGTTCGCGCCCAGCGGCAGGAAGGCGGCGAAGAGGCGCAAACCGCGGCAGTGACCAAGCTGAAGGCCGAAGTCGCCAAGATCGATCCAACCGCTACCGTCGAAGGCACCGACGTCATCGGCCCGAAGGTCAGCGGCGAGCTTGCTTCGGCCGGCATTCTGTCGGTGGTGATCGCCAGCCTGGCGATGCTGATCTATATCTGGGTGCGGTTCGAATGGCCGTTTGCCGTCGGAGCCATCGTCACGCTGGTGCTCGACGTCACCAAGGCGATCGGCTTCTTCGCGATCACCGGCCTCGACTTCAACCTGACGGCCATCGCCGCCATTCTGACGCTCGTCGGTTACTCGGTGAACGACAAGGTCGTCGTCTATGACCGCATGCGCGAAAACATGCGGCTCTATAAGTCGATGCCGCTGCGCGAAATCATCGACAAGTCGATCAACGAGACCCTGGCGCGAAGCCTCTACACCAATGCGACCGCCTTCCTCGCCCTGGTGCCGATGGCGATCTGGGGCGGCAGCGCGGTGTCGAGCTTTGCAATCCCGATGGTCTTCGGCATTCTCGTGGCCGGCGCCTCGTCGATCTTCATCGCGGCACCCATCCTGCTCTTCCTCGGCGACTGGCGCCGCCGCCACGCCAAGGCGGCATCGGCAACCGATGGCGCCGTCGAAATCATCCCGCCGGAACAGGGTCGCCCGCGCAAGTCGGCGAGCTAAAATCCGCGTGTTGACGCATGCTTGAACAGGGCGCCGGTTGCAGAGCCGGCGCCCTCTTTCTATTGTCGATGACTGCAGAGATAAAATCCTGCAGCGATTCAAAGGATTACAGCGTCGTTGGCGCGTCTGAGAAAGAAGCGCGGCGCTGTAGCAGAGATCGGGGGAACCGCCAGATGCCATCAAACCCGACGCGACGACCGGAAGAGAACGATAGCAGTGAGGAGCGCATCAAGCGTTTTCTCGCCACCGCCTCGCACGACCTGCAATCGCCGCTGCGCCATATCGCCATGTATGCCGAGCTGCTGCTCGACGATCTCCAGGAAACGCTCGACGGCGAACAGCTTCAGAGCCTGCGGATGATCATGGAAAAGGCGCAAACCGCGCAGCGCCTCACCAAGGCATTGATGAACCTTGCCGGCGGAGCACCGCAGGTGACACCCGAAGAGGTCGATCTGCAGCCGCTGGCCGAAAATATCTGGGGCGAGCTGATAGACGAAACCGCGGTCCGCGATGCGGCCCTGGAAAGCCGGGGCCTGCCCTCCATCCGGACCGACCCGGCCCTACTCGGCCTGGTGCTGCGGCATCTGCTGGCCAACGCCCTCACCTATCGTGGCGACGCGCCGCTGCAGGTGGCCATCGCGGCGGAGCGAATGGGGGCGGATTGGTTCATCCGGGTTTCCGACAATGGGACGGGCATCGATCCTGCCTACCGGGAGCGGATCTTCGAGCCGTTCTGGAAATTGCCGAAGGCGGGAACGGTGCCGGGTGCCGGCCTCGGATTGACGACGGCGCGAGAGGTTCTGACAGCGCTTGGCGGCGATCTCAGCCTGGAGCATTCGGATCAAAGCGGCAGCCGCTTCCTCATCCGCCTTCCGGTCGCCTGAGCTTACAACGCGCGCATCTTTTCAGATGCTGTAATCGTCCTTCCAGAAATCCGGGACGTCATAATTCACATATTCGCGGATGATGTGCTGCAGTGTCTGGGCGTCGATCTCATCCTTGCCGATGCGGAAATCGACGCCGTAATCCGGGAATTCCTGAAAATAGCCGCCCGATATGTCGGTCGAGACGACGCCGATCGGGCCGGTGTAGCCGATGCCGCGCAGTTCCGGCACGGTTTCGCGGAAATCGGCGTTCGGCAAAAGGCGATTGTCGAGCAGGATGAGGTCGAAACGCGCCAAGCGGATCTTTTCCAGCGCGTCACCGATCGACGGGGAATATTCAACCTCGACGGCCGGCTCGGAGAGGTCGGCGATCTTCTTCTTGAGCGCACGGAACTCGATGAATTCGTCGTCGACGAAGAGAACCTTCACGGCATTTTTTCGCACAGTTTCGGCGGTCATCGACTTAATTTCCTCAATCCCGAAACCGGCTTCACGTGACCAGGCCGTTCCGCAACGCGATCGCCACCATATGAACGCGGTTAACGGCGTCAAGTTTGCGCGCGGCCGCGGTGATGTGCGAATTCACCGTATGCTCGGAAAGTCCGAGGATGATGGCGATCTCAGCCGACGTCTTGCCTTCGCTCGTCCATTTGACGATTTCCTGCTCGCGCTGGGTCAGCCGTCCGGACATTTCCGGCGTCAGGATTTCCTCATAAAGCTTGTCGAAAATCCGCATCGTGTCGAGAAGCATGTCGGCGATCTCGCTCTGGTCCGGCTCCTGACGCTCGCCGCTGAGCACGAGGCAATAACGCCGTCCTTCGGGGGTGAACAGCGGGATGAACAGAAAGACGCCGCTCAGGAACTCGTTGAAAACCAAATCGGAACGATGATCTTCCGGCCGTGCGCTCCGGCCATGAACCGGCGTTGCCAGAAACTGGGCGGACTTTGCCCGGACGGTCCCGAGCGCTTCCTTCAACGTCGTGATGAAAAGGCCGACACGCCGCTCGGCGACATTGGTGATGACGATATCACGTTCACCGAAAGGTGCCGAAGCCTCGGAAATGCGGGCAAGCGTGAAATTGTCGAAGTTGTAGTGCTGTGCTGCCGACTTCAGCAGCCGGAAAAAATCGGTGCGATTGATCGCCCGGCTCAACTCCGGTCCGGCATGAAAGGGAATTGCCGGGGCGTTGTTCATTCCCACTCGTCCTCTCCTCGATGCCTCCGATCCCGAAATCTTGGGATATACGTCTTAAACGCGAAGAGCTACAAAAATTGCGAGACGGTTGATGACGACTATCGAAACGGGGACTTTCGATAGTCAAAGGCGGAAATCATCAATTATCTCGACGACAGGTGATGCACGGGCAGACTTTACTGAGGGGCAGTAGTTCTTACCTGAGTATCGTATTCTTCCTGAATTCAACATCCATGAATGCGGGAAGGTAGTGTCAGACGTAAGCGCGAGAGAGCCGACAGACCCATTCAGCTAAGGGGTTGGCTGATGTTCGTGGCGGCGAACGCGGGTCGATCGGTTCTCTCAGCGCTTATTTCGCGTATCATTTCCTTCGCTTCGGTTGCATCTTGTGATGCGTCCTCGACCTTGTCAATTGCGGTTTGTCATATGGTTGGGACATAGGACGGGGAATAGGCCGGCGGGCTTTCGCCACTTCCTACATCTCAAGATTGAGAATAATCCTGGCGAGGTCAAGCGGCTTTTCCAGATAGGCATCGGCGCCGGCCTCAAGCGAGCGCGCGCGGTCCTCGGCAGCGTCCGAGCCGCTGCAGACTGCAAGCCGCATTGCCTTGAACCGGTCGTCTAGGCGCAGCCTGCTCACCAGTGCGATGCCGCTGTCGAGCGGCATGTAGAGATCGGCGACCAGCAGTTCCGGCAGCGCCCAACCCTCCGCCGCACGCTGCTCCAGCGCCGCCAGCGCGGTCTCGGCGGTCGAAAAACAGAATAGATCGACATCGATCTGCTGCTTCCTGCGGATATAGTCGAGATAGAAGAGATCATCCCTGCTGTCGTCGACATAAATTATGGTAGGCATTCAGCACCGTGATTGGATATTGTTCGAATGAACCTCGTTGTCCTTCGACCTCACGATATCGCGATTTCGCGAAAATTCGATCCATCTTATCGAAAAATCATTTCGCAAAAAGCGCGGCACCGCCCTCGCCTGCCTATTGAGTATTCCTCGATTTCGGAAAAGATGGCCGCGCGAACCGAGGAGGACATGACGGGTGCAGGATAAGGGCAACGTGGACCTGCAGGATCAGCGGCGCCGGCGGCGTTACCGCGGCTTCGCGATCGCGGTCGGCTGCCTGATGTTCCTTCTCGGAATGAGCGCCCTTGTCGGCTGGCTGCTGCAGATCGAGGTGATCATTTCGCTGGTTCCCGGCTTTCCGTCGATGGCCTTCAACACCGCGCTCTGCTTCGTGCTGTCCGGCCTGGGGCTTGCCGCCTCGACGCTGGCTGCCCGTCGCTTTCTGATCGCCGCAACGATCATGTCGGGATGTGCGGCGGCGATCGCCGCGGCCCGGCTCGTGGAAATCGTCACCATCGGCCGGACGTTCCACAATATCGACCTGTTGATCAGCCGGTTCGTCATTCCGCCGGATTTCATCGCACAGATCGGTGGCGGCATGGGCCCGAACACTTCGCTGGTCTTCCTGATCGCCAATCTCTCGCTGCTGCTCTCTCTCCACATCGAGGGGAAAAGCCAGGTGGTGCAGGAACTGACGAGCTACGTCGTCATCACCCTCGGCATGATCGCGCTCGCCAGTTATGTCACCGACGCCGAGCAGGGGTACCGCTGGGGATCTTATGCGGCGATGGCGCTGCATACGGCGGTCGGCATGGTGATCTTCGGCTCGGGGCTTCTCGCGCGCTCCTGGTGGATGCAGCCGGCAAACCGGGCGCAGATTCCGCTCTGGATCCCGGCTGCGGTCTGCTTCACCGGGCTTCTCGTCGATCTCTATACGCCGCTCGGTGTCGCCAACGGCATTCTCTATGTGCCGCTGGTGCTGACGGCGCTCTGGTTCGGCAACCGGAACGCACCGCTTTTCTTCGCCTTTGCCTGCACCGTACTGCTGATGCTCGGCTTCTTCGCCGTCCGGCACGACGAGGCGGCATTCTGGCAGGAGATCGCCAATCGCACGATTACGGCGGCGACGCTCTGGCTGATCGCCATCCTCGTCTTTTATTTCATGCGCAACAACCACAACCTCGAAACCGAGCGCGTCCGCTTCGGCGCGCTGGTGCGCGGCACGCCCGATGCCGTCATCGTCATCGACGGGGGTGGAACGATCCGGAGCTACAACCCGGCCGCCGAAAGCATGTTCGGGTACTCACCGCAGGAGACGATCGGCCGGAATATCAAGATGCTGATGCCCGAACCCTACCATTCCGAGCATGACGGCTATCTCGCCCATTACCGGAAGACCGGCGAGGAGCGTATCATCGGCACGACGCGCATGGTCTCCGGACGACGCAAGAACGGCATCGTCTTTCCGATCGACGTTTCGATCAGCGCCGTCGCCACCGGCGACGCGAAGATCTTCGTCGGCATCGTGCGCGACATCAGCGAGCGTGCCCGGCAGGAAGAGCGGATGAAAACGACGCTTGCCCAGCTCGAGGCCTATACGGCCGAGCTCGAGCGCAGCAACCACGACCTCGACGAATTCGCCTATATCGCCTCGCATGATCTCAAGGAACCGCTGCGCGGCCTGCACAACCACTCTCGCTTTCTCCTCGAAGACTATGAAGACAAGCTCGACGACGACGGCGTGCGCCGGTTGAACCGGCTGGTGCGCCTCAGCCAGCGCATGGAAAAACTCGTCAACGACCTGCTTTATTTCTCCCGGCTCGGGCGGCAGCAGCTGGCGGTCAAACGCAGCGATATCGGCCTGATCGTCAAGGATGTCGTCGCGACGATGGAACTGCTGCTGGAAGAGCGGCATGCCAAGGTCGTCATCGACGGCCAGTTGCCGGATGTCGTCTGCGACGCGCCGCGGCTGACCGAAGTGTTCCGCAATCTCATCACCAATGCAATCAAATACAACGACAAACCGGCGCCGCTGGTGTCGATCGGCTATCTCGAGCGGTACGTCGGCAAGGATGGCACGGTTGCCCGCAACGTGTTTTTCGTCAGGGATAACGGCAAGGGCATACCCCAGGAATTCCATGAGGACATTTTCCGCATTTTCAAACGGCTGGAAAAGTCGCAGGATTCCGACGACGGCACCGGAGCCGGCCTCACCTTCGTCCGCAAGATCATCGCGCGGCACAATGGCGATATCTGGCTGGAATCCGAGGTCGGCACCGGCACGACATTCTATTTCACCTTGGGAAAAAAGCGCGAGGGGCAGAATGCAGCAGCGTGACACGCAACCGATCCTGATCGTCGAGGACAGCGAAGACGATTTCGAAGCAACGATGCGCGCCTTCAAACGCACCAACCTGCGCAATTCGATCCGCTGGGCCGCCTCCGGCCAGGAAGCGCTCGACATGCTCGCCGCCATGGTGCCGAAACCGGGGCTGATCCTGCTCGATCTCAACATGCCGGGCCTTGATGGCCGCAAGACACTGGAGGCGATCAAATCGAACGCCGGATGGCGCAAGATCCCGGTGGTGATCCTCACCACCTCGGACGATGAGCGCGATATCGAAGGCTGCTATGCGCTCGGGGCCAATACCTATGTGCAGAAGCCGGTCGATCTCGACGGGCTGTTCGCGGCGATCCAGCGGCTGAAGGAATACTGGTTCGAAATCGCCATCCTGCCGCTCGAGGACTGACAGATTGGCGGAAGTCTGCAGCATTCTCATCATCGACGACAATATCGACGATCGCGAGGTCTATCGCCGCATATTGAGCCGCGTCTCCAGCACCGCCTATAGCGTCCTGGAGGCGGAAACGGGCGAAGAGGGTCTTGCGCTGAACGGGCGCAAGCGGCCGAACTGCATCCTGCTCGACTATTCGCTGCCGGGCCGCAACGGCCTCGGCGTCCTTGCCGACATCCTGGAGAGCGATCCCGCCGCCAACGTCATCATGCTGACCGGCCAGGGTAGTGAAACCGTCGCAGTCGAGGTGATGAAGAGCGGCGCGCGCGACTATCTCACCAAGGATTCGCTGTCGCCCGAAACACTGCATCGCTGCATCCAGAATGCCATCATGCACGGCATGCTGGAAGCGCAGCTGGAGCAGAAGCGACAATCGCTCGAAATCTTCACGCGCGCCATGGCCCATGATCTGAAGGAGCCGCTCAGGACGATCAAATCCTTCAGCCGCATCCTGGCCGGTTCTGCAGCGCTTCCGGCCGACGACCGGGAACTGCTCGACTATGTGCTGAGTGCCGCCGACCATATGGAAGACCTGATCGTCAAGGTCTCCGGCTTCACCCGCCTCGAGGCCTCCGGCGGGCCGGAACTCACGCCGGTCTCGCTCTCTGCCGTGCTCGACCAGGTGGAGGACAATCTGCGCCAGCAGACCGAAAGCCGCGGCGCCGTGATCATCCGCGGAGCGCTGCCGGAGGTCATGGGCGACGCGACGCTGCTGACCCAGCTCTTGCAGAACCTCGTGTCGAATGCCATTCGCTATTGCGAGCAGACGGTTCCGGAGGTCACGATCTCGGGAGAAGCCCAGGGCGATTTCTGCCGGCTCACCGTGCGTGACAATGGGCCCGGCATCGACCCTCAGCATCGCGAACTGATCTTCCAGCCGTTCAAGCGCCTCGTCGGCCGCGGCATCGAGGGCACCGGGCTCGGCCTTGCCATCTGCCGCCGCATCGCGCAACTGCATGGCGGCGCGATCTGGTGCGAAGCCGAAAATGGCCCGGGCGCCACCTTCATTCTCGACGTGCCGCTCGCCGTGACGAGGCCGGAGCCGGCCGCCGCAGCGGCCGTCCCGCACAGCGGCAAAGGGGCGGAGCAGCCGGGCGAAGGGGCGGGCAGGCTTGCCGAAGTGCTGCTGGTGGAGGATAGCCCGGCCGACATCCAGCTTTTGAAGATCAAGCTGATGCGGCGGGAGAAGGTGGACTTCAACCTGCATGTGGCCACCAACGGGCGTGAGGCGATGCGGCTGCTGGAGACGCGCGCCGGTATTGCCGATGTGCCGCAGATCGACCTGATGCTACTCGACATCAACATGCCGATCATGGACGGCTTCGAGGTGCTGCGTGCGCTTTCCGCCGATATCCGCCTCAAGCAGATTCCCGTCTGCATTCTCAGCACGTCAAGCGATGAGACCGACCGGCAGCGAGCCAGGAATCTCGGTGCGCGCGCCTATATGGTCAAGCCGCCGACCCTGCAGCAACTCGAAGAGGCGCTCGAATATGTCGACCATTTGGAATTGCTGCAGCGCGGCGATTCGCTTGCTCTTTGTGCGGAACAAAACTAAGCGATGGTCATTGGCAACGGTATGACCTTCGCAGCTTTCATACTCGCGCTCCTGACGACGCCGCTGCAATCAGGACAGCTCTCGATGGTATCAGGCATACATCACGTGACGGCAATCACCCGCAAGGTGCAGGCGAACGTGGATTTTTACGCCGGATTTCTCGGCATGCGGCTGGTCAAGCAGACGGCCGGCTACGAGGATGTGACGCAACTGCATCTCCTTTACGGCGATGCCGTGGGAACGCCCGGTTCCCTCCTCACCTTCCTCAGCTGGGAAGACGGCGCGCCGGGCCGGGCCGGCTACGGCCAGATCAGCGAAATCTCACTGTCGATCGACCCCGCCAGCATCGGCTACTGGCTGACGCGCGCCATGAGCTTCGGCCTGCGCTCGGAAGGACCGGTCGACGAATTCGGCGAGCCTGTGCTGAGGCTGAAGGACCCCGACAACATCATCCTCAAGCTCGCCGGCGCAAAGCACCTCACATCGCCGGCGGTCTGGGACGGCGCCTCGATCCCGGCCGAGCACGCCATCCAGCGCGTGCGCGGCGCAACCATGCTGACGGAGAAGCCGGCTGAAAGCCGCAGCTTCATCGAGACCCATTTCGGCTATCGCTTCCTGGCCAATCGCGGCACGATCGACAGGCTGGTTTCGCAGTCCGGCGACGTCATCGACGTGCGCGATGCCCGCGGCTTCTGGTCGGGCGCGCCGGGCACCGGCACGGTCGATCACGTCGCCTTCCGCGCCGCCGACGAGGAGACGCTGCTTTCGGTGCGCAAGGCCCTTGAGGCCACCGACGCATCGCCGACCAACCTGCATGACCGCAAATATTTCCGCTCGCTCTATGCCCGCGAGCCCGGCGGCACGCTGATAGAACTGGCCACCGACAAGCCGGGCATGACCGTGGACGAAGAGCAGGCGGCGCTTGGGACGAAGTTGTTCGCGCCGCCCGAAGCGATCACCAATCTCCACGATCTGAAGGTCGTGCTGCCGCAATTTGCAATGCCCGGCCAGCCGCGCATCAATTACCGCGAGCTGCCCTTCGTCCATCGCTTCTATACGCCGCCGGATCCCGACGGCAGCGTCTTCGTGCTACTGCACGGCTCCGGCGGCAACGAAACGACGCTGATGCCGCTGCTCAACAAGGCGGCACCGCGTGCGACGCTGCTCGGCGTGCGCGGCCGGGCGACGGAGGAAGGGTTTCCGCGCTGGTACAAGCGCATCACCCCCTTCTCCTTCGACCAGAACGACATCAAGACCGAGGCGGAGGCTTTCGCGGCCTTTATCGAGGGCGCCGTCAAATCCTATGGGCTCGACCCGCAGAAGGTGGTCTATGTCGGTTATTCCAACGGCGCCAATCTGTTGAACTCGCTGCTCTACCTGCACCCGAACCTGGTGCACAAGGCGGTGCTGCTGCGCTCCATGCCGGTGCTCAGCGACTTCCCGCATGCCGACCTCAAAGGCACCGATCTGCTCGTCATCAGCGGCAAGACGGATGCCTACGGCAAATATGCGAGCGAGCTGGAAGAGCGGCTGAAGAGTTCGGGCGCCACCGTCGATTCCGACGTCATTCCCGGCGGCCATGATCTCGGCGATGCCGATGTGCCGATCATCCAGAAATGGCTGCTGCAGGAAAACCGCTAAAAGCATGTCGCGCAAAAGTGTGCCGCGGTTTTGCGGCAACGACATGCGTAAAAACAAAAAGCGAAAGCGCGTCGCATGAATCAAGTTTGACGCGACGCGCTTTAATGATCAGCCTCGGCGGGCGACCATGATGCCGGCGAGCACGATGGCGCCGCCGAGCGCCTGTATGGATCCGATCGCCTCGTTCAGCAGGGCCCAGGCAAGGATTGCCGCGACGACCGGCTGCAGCAGCAGCGTCAGCGACGAGAAAGCCGGCGGCAGATAGGCCAGCGCATAGGTGATCGCCACCTGCCCGCCCGCATGACTGATTAAGGCGAGACCGAAGAGCAGCGACCAGCCATAGAGGCTTGCTGGCAGCATATGGCCCTCATGGATGAGAGCAATCGGGAAGATGAAGACGGCAGCCGACGCCGTGCTCCACAGCATGATGCGGATCGTATCGAACCGGCTGCGCAGCCTGCCGATCGCCAGGATATAGCAGGCATAGAAGAAGGCGGCGATCATCGCGATGCCGTCACCGGCGAGGTCGCCATTGCCGATGGCTGCCGGGCCGCCCTTCAAGATGACGACACCCGCCAGCGCCAGGACAAGTCCGAGCAGGAAGACGCCGCTCGTCCTCGCCCGGAAAAAGACGAAGGCGATCATCGTCACGAAGACCGGTGCGAGGTTGGCGAGCAGCGTCGCATTGGCAACCGAGGTCATGGTGAGCGACAGGTGCCAGGCGGCGAGATCGAGCGACAGTACGAGGCCGGGAAGGATCAGCATGCCATAGTCGGCAAGGCTTTGCGGCTTCGGGCCCGCATTCTTCTTCATGAGCGAGACGATGAAGATCGGGATCAGCGCCAGCGCCACGCGCCAAAAGGCCGTCGCCATCGGCCCGACCTCGGACAGCCGGACGAAGATCGGCGAGCCGCCGATTGCCGCCCCGCCGAGAATGAGGGCTGCAAGGGCGAGGCGGTTGGAAGGCGAGGCTTCGGAAAGGGTGGAGGCGGCCTGCGACATGATCTCGATATTTCTTGTCGCCCGAAAGCAGGGCGATGGGATGTTGGCTGCCGTGAGTATCAGAAGTCGATCATGAACGACAGCCGGCAAGCGACATGGGAAATGCAAAATCAGGCCGGCGTCTTTGCTGCCCGCAGTTTTTCGGCAATCTCGGTCGCGACGAAGAAGGCGTGCTCGGTCACCTGCGGCAGCCCCATCAGCTCGCCGAAGGTGCCGCGCGCCAGCGGGCCGGAGATCAGCAGCGACGGGTCCGCTTCTCCCGACGGGCCGATCGCCTCCGAGCGCCCGGTGCAGGCAAGACCGAGGCCGGTGGGATCGAGCGACAGGTGGCCATTTGCCGCAAGGGCTGCGAGCCAGATCTGGGTATCGAGAATGCCGCCATGGGCCGGGCCGGTGGTGACGATGACGGCGTCATAGCGCTGCTCCAAGGGCTGGGGCCGATGGCGCGGCTGCAGCGTGCACAGGATGTACCCGCCTTCGATGCGCGCATCGGCGACGGAGCCGGCAAGGATTTCCAGCCGGCCGGCGGCAACCGCCGCGTCGAGCACGGCCTCGACCTGCGGGGCGATGCGGAAACGATGCACATCCCAATAGGGACGCAGATGACGGACAAGGCGGCGGCGCTCGGCAACCGGCAGCGCCTGCCACAGATCATATCCCTGCGCCCGCACCTGATCGATTACGCCGTGCCAGCTTATGCCCTCCGCTTTTGCCGCCTCTATGGCGGTGCGGATCCTTGCCAGCAGCGAGCCGGCGGAATGGGCCCCATCGGCAAGGAAATCGCCGAAAAGCGGCTGCGGCACCGGTGCATGCCCGCGCGAACGCAGGCCGCGACGCGAAATCGCCGTCACCGGACCGTCATGGCCGCGCTGGGCAAGCGAGGCGATGACATCGGCCGCCGTCAGGCCGTTGCCGATGACCAGCACCCGGTCATGCGGGCGGATGACGTCGAGCGCGCCTGGTCTGGTGGTGTCGGCGACAAAACGCGGATGGGCCGCAAGCCGGCTCGCCAGCCGGCCGGGGGCTGCCGGCGGCGGGTGGCTGGTGGCGATCGCCACGATATCGGCCTCCGTCACGCCGCCCTTGTCGTCGCGGATCGACCAGCGGCCGGCACGGCGCTCGACACCGGTCACTGCGGCGCGGCAATGACGCACGCGCCCCTCTTGCAGCAAAGGTTTCAGCAGGGAAGCGACGTATTCACCAAACAGCCGGCGCCGTGGGAAGAGCAGGCCTTCCGGCCGCTTTGCCTCTGGATCGTCGGCAACGGCATCGCGGGCCTCGATCCAGGCCTGGAATTCGCCCAGTTCGTCAGGCTGCAGGCTCATCTTGGCGGCCGGGACATTGATGCGGTGAGCCGGATCATCCGTGTCATAGGCAAGACCGCGGCCGAGCTCGGCGCGCGGCTCGAAGACCAGGATGACGGGAGGCGCGTCGCGCGTTGCCCGCGCGAGGTGATAGGCAACGCCGGCGCCGGAAACACCACCGCCGATGATGGCGACGACAGGCCGTTCGGACTTCAAGAAAGGCTTGGACTGCATGGTGGCCGGATCATCACTTTCGATGCCCAAGCATAGAAGCCGGGCCTGGGTCACGCAATCCTCCCTCGGCAATTGTCTATAAATATTGTGTAGATTCAGCTATGCCGATATCGTCGTCGAAAAATCGGGATTCCCGCGGATCGTATTGCTCACCGTGCAGATCTCGTCCTCGGCCGCCTGGACGATCTTCTGCCGGGTTGCCGCATCGATATCGCCCTTGATCGAAAAGGCGATGTTGAATCTGGCGACACGCGAAAGGCCTTCCGTCGCCTTCTCGCCGCTGACCTCGGCGGTGATGTCGCTGATCCTGTCGAGAACCCCCATCTGGCTGGCGGCCATGCGGGCGCTAAGCACGAGGCAGGCCGAGAGCGAGGCATAGAGCAGGTCGAGCGGGTTGAAGCCCGGCTGCGACGGCGAGGTGACGATATCGATTTCGCCCCTGGTGGCGGAGGTGACGTGCGGAAAACCGGTGCGGCCGAGAGCGGCGGTGGCGCCGGTCGGGCGGGGACGGGCCTTGAGATCGACCATGGTGAAATCCTTTGACAAGCATCCTACAGATGGCAATCTCCTTCCCGGCGCCGCAAGAGGCAAGTGCCGCTCGCCGGTTTCGGAACCTTTCCATCCTTCATCAGTTGATTACACCTGAACGAAATCAGTGACAGAGGTGGATTGCGATGCCCGATGTCCGCAGCATGGATCGCCAGGGCCGGCGCATGGATGCCCGCGATCGGCTGATCGTCGCGCTATATGCGCAGCTGAAGGCGGAGCGGGAAACACGCGAGACACTGGAATGGGCGATCCGCAATGGCGCGGTCTCGCGGGAGGTGCTGGAGGCGATCGCGGCCGACCCGGTGCCTGTCGTCACCAGCGAGGATATCGCCTCCGTGGAGAAAATCATCGCCCTCGACGAGCGGCGCAAATCAAATCGGAACTGACAAACCAAATCGGAACGAAAGAGGAGATCCGAAATGGCCGATATCACCTATCAGGTCGTGCCGCATGACAGTGGCTGGGCTTACAAGCTCGGCGATACGCTGTCGGAAACCTATGCCACCGCCGATGAAGCGATCGTCCATGCCAGGGACGCCGCGTCGCGCCAGAAGATCGGCGATGGCGATGCGCTGCTCGCCTATCCCGCGCCCGACGGCCGCGGCTGGGCATTTCAGGAACTCGAAACCGACAAGAGCAACAGTCGGCTCTGATTTGCGACGGAGGATGGAATGGCCGCGCGGGCAAGCTGGAAAGGTCATCTGAAAGTGGGCGACCTTGCCTGCGCTGTCGGGCTCTACACGGCCGTTTCCTCCTCCGACCGCGTCTCTTTCAACATCATCAACCGCAGGACCGGCCATCGGGTGGAACGGCAATTCATCGACAGCGAGACCGGCAAACCGGTCGAACGGGACGATCAGGTCAAGGGCTACCAGATGGAGAATGGCGATTACATCGTCATCGAGGGCGACGAGATTGCCGCCCTCATGCCGGAAAGCGACAAGGTGCTGAATATCAAGGCTTTCATCGCCTATGACGGTATCGACAAGCTCTATTTCGACCGGCCTTACTATCTCGCGCCGGTGGACGAGCATGATGAAGAGGCGCTGGCGCTGATTGCCAGGGGCATGCGCGACGGCAAGGTGGCGGCGCTTGCCGAAGCCGTGCTTTTCCGGCGCAACCGGACTCTGCTGATCCGCCCGCACGACGACCACATCGTCGCGACGATGCTGAACTTCGACTACGAGGTGCGCTCGCCCGACAGCGTCTTCAACGACATTCCGGATATCAAGTTCGACAAGGAGATGCTCGAACTCGCAGGACATATCCTCAAGACCAAGCAAGGCAGCTTCGAGCCGAGCGAATATGAGGATCGTTACGAGGCGGCCCTCGTCGAGCTGGTGAAGGCAAAGATCGAGGGCCGGGCCCCGCCGAAGAAGAAACAGCCTAGGGAAAGCAAAGTCGTCGACCTGATGGAGGCGCTGCGACAGAGCGCCGGGATGAGCGGCAAGAACGCTGCAAAGAAGGCGCCGGCGAAGAAAGCGCCGGCGCGCGGCGACAGCCGCAGCAAGAAGGCGAGCTGAGGTGGTTTTCGAAACCGATCGGGTCGAATTACCCCGGCCTTTCCGCTAACGCGGCTTGCGCCCATCTTCTGCAGCAAGGCTCTTCTTCAACGCATCCATGATGTTGATGACGTTGCCGGTCGATTTCACCGGTGCAGGCTTTTTCGCGGGCGCGGCCTTCTTCAGGCTCTTCTGCTTGCCGCGGATCATCGACTTCAGACGCTTCTGGATCGGATCCTGCACCATGGCCGGGCTCCAATCTTTCGTCTCTTCCTTCACCAGCTGTTTCATCAGCGTCAAAAGATTGCTGTCGATCTCAGCCTTGCTGTCGAGTTCAGCCGTCGGTGCACGCACCTCGTCGCCATACCGCAGGGTCCAGAGAACGATGCCCTTGCCCTGCGGCTCCAGGAGCACGGCACGCTCGCGGCGATATAATACCAGGCGGGCAATGCCGACGACGTCGTTTGCCTTCATCGCCTCGCGGATGACGCAGAAGGCTTCCACCCCGACCTTGTCCTCGGGCGCCAGAAAATGCGGCTTGTCGTACCAGATCCAGTCGATCGAGCCGCGCGGCACGAAACTGTCGATATCGATGGTTCGGGTGCTTTCGAGCCCGACCTCTTCGATCTCCTCGTCTTCGAGCAGGACATAGTCGTCCTCGCCGCGCGGATACCCTTTCACCTGGTCCCGGTCGGCCACCGGCTTGTGGGTGACGCTGTCGACATAGCGGCTTTCGACACGATTCTTCGTCTGGCGATTGAGAACGTGGAAACGCACCTTGTTGCTTTCGGTCGTTGCCGGCGTCAGCGAGACGGCGGCGGTGACCAGCGAAAGCTTGAGATAGCCTTTCCAGAATGTCTGACGTGCCATGCCTGTCTCCCCGACACGGTTGGACATGGCATCAACGGCGGGTTCGGTGTTTGGTTCCGAAAATTGGGTTCGCCGTAAAATCGCCTGGGTAGTGCCAATAGTCCAGAGTCGATCGGACGGTTAACGGCGCGACATGATGACATGATTATATCGGCTGGATTCGCGGAATGAGTTCGCTTAAAGTCGCGCCGCATGGCGAAGTGAGACGTGCCGCCTCAAGAAGCTTGGGGCCACTGGTCAAATTGCCCTGGCCAAATCGCCCACCGAGACGGGCAGTTTGGGAAACTAGGAC
The DNA here is from genome assembly GCF_002211295.1 of Rhizobium sp. N122. Lineage (NCBI taxonomy): Bacteria > Pseudomonadati > Pseudomonadota > Alphaproteobacteria > Hyphomicrobiales > Rhizobiaceae > Rhizobium > Rhizobium sp. N122. The sequence goes on from NZ_LOKU01000014.1 coordinate 72,834, forward strand.
GACGTTATCGAAACCGCCAAATACGAATTCGTTCTTCGCGAGCGGAAGCCGAGGATGCGCAGATCAGTTCCCGCCTCCGTTCAATCGAATACCGGCATCGCCTTGATCGTGGCGAACAGCCGGGGTTCTGCAGATTGATTTATATGAGCCTTTGATGACGATAGAAAATGCAGCTTTGGCAAGACATCACTATCCGGCGGGCTACCACCGGCAGTCTGTGCCTCGGTGGCGCGTCCGGCGCGATGTGCTGGCAAAGCTGGTCCTTACGATAGCATTTTACGCGTCTCTATGGCGGGCGACAGGCATGTGGTACGGCCTGCCTGCAAACTTCGACGACGGCGCCGCGGTCGATCCGCTGCCGATGAAAATATTGCTCTACGGCCTTATCCCTTTGTCAGGATTATATTTTCTGTTGGAACAGAAACAGTTCCTACGGGTCTTTTCAAGGTTTTCACCGTTCATCGTGGTTGTCGGCATTTCCTGCCTGACATCGATCGTCTTCTCCATCGACAAGACCGCATCCTTAAAGGGATTGGCTGCGGTCATCGTTCTCGCCATCCCGCCTCTTCTGTACCGCGCGCGCTACGGCAATGTCGAAGCCTTCCGAGTCCTCGGGCGTTTTGCGATTGCCGCCGCATTCATCAACGTTCTCTACACGGCAGCTTTCCCGCAATTCGCCATCATGCGCGGCAGCTATGCGGGCATGGTCAAAGGCGCATTTTATCATAAGAACACGTTGGGGCAGTTTTCCTCGATCAGTTTTGTCTGCCTGCTCTCGACGGAGAAACTCGGCCGGCTTCGTTACAGTACCCTGGTACGCTGGGCTGCAATGCTCTGCCTTCTCGCCTTGATTGTGGCAACGAAGTCCTCGACGGCTGTCGTGTTGACGATGTTCGGCAGCATGATGCTGTATGGCATTCGCGTCATTCACATTTACCCGAACCGTCTTTTTCGTTCCTTCGTCGTTTTCCTGTTGTTCGTGATTGTCGGGTTCGGCGCCAGCTTCGTTTACCTCGGCGTGGCTTCAGCGGTTGCAGAAGCATTCGGCAAAGATATTACTTTCTCCGGTCGCACCAATATCTGGGAACAGCTATTGCCATTGATCTGGGATAGGCCCCTAACAGGTTATGGGTTTGCGATGTTTCGTCAGCCCGATGTCATGGAAGAGTACGTCAAGGTTACCTTCGATGCACGATCGACCCATAACACCTATCTTGAGCTAGCGCTCAATATCGGCATTCCAGGCGTTACCGCATGGACGGTGTTTGCGCTGACCCGCGTGTTCCGGAAGATGACAATTGTCGACCCCGATCCGGCAGAATCCGGCGCCAGGCGAAAGGAGATTGTTATCATCATCCTCATCATGCTTGGAGCCATGACCGAGGCAGGCATGATGCTGGCACCTTTCATTTGCTGGCCACATATGGTCATCGCACTCTCGGAACTGCGTCCCAGGTTGCGAACAAACCGGAATCAACGCCAGCCTTGAGGGAAGGTGTGTTCGACGTCTGGCGGCAGAGCGCCTCATTCCGTCGTTCTTGTCGCATCGGTCAATATCGTCGGCCGCCGGATGGGCATGCGAGCAGCCGTTCAGATCGAGAAATACCGCTTCTGCCAAGGCAGCATGTTTTCTTGCCACGCGCGCGGCGTGAAATCGTCATAGGCAGTCTCAGCGATCGCCAGCATCCAATTCTGCTCCTTGCGAGCCAGCAAGACGCAGGACAATTCCATGCCGGCTTCGACTGTGATGGAAGGCCGGTTGGCGCCCGGTATGTCGATCCCCTTGTCACGCCACTGGATGCGGATTTCGTCGGGCTCGGATGTCCATTCGCCTGAAGACACGGACGCCTTTCCGTCGAGCTTGACGCGAAGTGGCGGCGGCGTGACGTTCAGAAAGCTGCCGTCGTTGAAATAGTTGCCGTCAACTTCCCCTGCAGTCGCCTCCCCGTTTCCCTTCAGCAGAATGCCCTGCTTGCACCGCAGGAATATGTTGCGCCGAAAGCTTCCGGACCATGGTCGATTGGCGAAAAAAGCGATCTCGCATTCGCTGATGACGTTGTCGTGGATATTCATATCTTTGCGAAATGCCAGATTTTGATCCGAATAACCGCTCAAACTCACGCCGCGATTGCTGTTTTCGATCCTGTTGTCATAAACATGGTGGCCGGCATGGCTGACTTGATCGCCGACGCCATAGCCGAAGGAATAATCGTTCATCCTGCCGTCGCGCATGATGTTGCTGCGCACCACCGCATCGTCGCCGATCGATGAAAAAGAAAAATTCTTGCCCCCGATGAAATTATATTCAACCAAGTAGTTTCGGGTCCTGCCGCAAACCAGCGCCCCCTTGTTCGAGGCGCTGCTTGGTCTCTGAAGAAAAAGGTTGCCCCGGACCACTACGTTGGAACTTATGTTGCTATCTTTGTTCTGGTAGGCGAATTGGCAACAATCCGCCCCCTGGCCGGGCGCCGCGCCGACGCGGTTGTTTTCCAGCAAAACATTCGACGTCATCGTCAGGTAAATGCCGTCGCCATTCACATTTTCTGTTTCGCAGCGCCTGACGACAAGATTCCTGCCGTTGTGAAATTTGAAGCCGCGGGGGGAGTTCCTGACCACCACGTCTTCGACCACCGTATCGGAAAACACCTGATAGGCGACGCCGATATCCTCAGCACCGTCGATGACCTGCCCGCGTGTGGATGCTCCATGAATTTTCTTTCGCAAGATGGCGGGCATCAGATCTTCCTTCGTAAGGCTTGCCGATGACAATAGGGAGTGGTGGTGTGGCGGATGTTTGAATATCCGAAAATTATCTTACCCTGAACGGCCGCCCGGCTCGTCACATGTTCGCCCGATTTTTCCTGCATGTCGTCCTGGCAACGCCGCCGCTGCATTTCAGCAGCCGATTTTAATCGCCCGTCAGTCTTCTCTGTGGCCTGAGTCGTGGACCGTTGAAAGGCAGCTGTTTAGTCAATCATTGCTGAGCTGATGGACGCCACCTTTCTCTTCGCCGGCGTCATCGGGCGAATGGTAAAAAAACACTATCTCGAAACCTGGACGATCTCCTCGCCCGGTCTTTGTCTCTGCGCCGAAAGCGCGCTTCTAAGGTGAGTTGTTTTCATTTTACCCTGTCTGTGGTTGCATCTTGAGCGGTCTCACGTTAGGAAATCTAGGGAGGCCAAATATCGAGGCCGAAAATGATTACGCATCGCCAAGATATCGACGGCTTGCGAGCCGTAGCCGTCATTTTTGTGATTCTTTATCACTGTGGATTTGATCGCATTCTCCCCGGCGGATTTATCGGGGTGGACATTTTCTTCGTGATATCGGGGTATCTGATTACGAAAATCATTCTCGCGGAAGCGAGCGATGGCCGATTTTCGATCGGCAATTTCTATAGCCGCCGAGCCAAACGAATTCTTCCGGCTGTCGTGGCCATGTATGCTTTTGTGATGGCGGTTTCGTATTTTACGATGCTGCCCGACGAAAGCTTGCGGGTCTTCAAGTCCGTCACGTCCTCGGCGCTTTTTGCCTCAAATGCATACTTCTATTGGACGACGGGATATTTCGATGACTCCGCGGAATTCAATCCGGTCCTGCACACGTGGTCATTGTCGGTCGAAGAGCAGTTCTACGTCATTTTTCCGCTGATCGTCATGGCAGCGAGCCGGTATGGGCGCAGAGCAACAGGGATTGCCATAGCAGGACTTTTCGCGGGCAGCATGATTGCTGCCGTTGTCACTGTGCCAATCAATCGCTCTGCGGCTTTCTACCTTGTGCAATATCGCGCGTGGGAACTGCTGGTAGGCTCTCTCATCGCAGCACCGGCCTTGAGGAAATTCGCCGATATGCGGATCAACGGCGCGCTTTCGGCCATCGGCGCCTTGGCGACCGGCCTCAGCGCTCTGCTGTTGTCGAAAACCTCCGAGTTTCCCGGCTTGGCGGCTTTGCCCGCGACCGTCGGCACGGCTCTGATCATCTGGGCGGGTCCAGGCACGCTTGTCAGCAAGCTTCTATCATTGCGGGTCGCCACCTCTATCGGCTTGATCTCCTATTCCCTCTATCTGTGGCATTGGCCGATCTGGGTGTTTTCGAACCAGTACGGGGCGTGGGAGCATGGCTGGCAATTGGTGCCGGTCACTGTCAGTTTTGTCGTTGCATATTTCTCCTGGCGATTTATCGAAACGCCCTTCCGAACGATGCGATACCGGCCCGCAGTGTCCGTTGCCGCCGGGGCTGCCTCGATTGCTTCAGTAGCAATGCTGGCATTCGTCGGACAACTCGCCGCCGATCAAATGAAGGACGACAACAAGCTCGTCGAGCACGTGGCGGAATTTGCCGATTACGACCCGTCGAAAGCCTTCCGCAGCGGAAAATGCTTCCTCACCTCAAACGACGGTATCGAAAAATACGATCGCAATGCCTGCCTGGCTCTCTCAAGCACTCAGCAAAACATAGCGCTCATCGGTGATAGCCACGCCGCCCACCTCTATCCCGGCTTGAAGGCGCTGCCCGGGATCAACGTCATTCAGGCAAACGCATCGGGATGCCGTCCGACTCTTGAGGCCGAGGGCGAAGAGCGCTGCCTGGAACTCATGAACTACGTATTCAACAAATTTTTGCCGAGCCACAAGGTCGATGTTCTCGTGTTGGCGGGACGCTGGACGGCAGACGACACCAAACTCATCAGAAAGACGGTGGACTACCTCTCACCCTTTGCCAAAAAGATCGTCGTCTTCGGACCGGTGGCAGAATATAAATCCTCCTTGCCGCGGCTGCTCGCGCACAGTCTCTACGAGAGGCAGCCATTTAAGGCCGCCGATCATTTGGCGCCTCGCCAGCACATCGGCGTCGACATTCGAGACGCATTGGCCGGAAGCGGAGCACTCTACATCTCCACCTATAAGACCATGTGCAACCCGGACTGTGTTGTGTGGACACAAAGCGGGGACCCGGTGCAATTCGACTACGGGCATTTCACCGCCGACGGCTCCCGTCTTCTGATTTCAAAAGTGAAACAGGACCTCACCGTTCAGCGGTGAGGTCTTGGGCCCATATTGTCTGTCTTGAAACCGTCTCGATGAGACAGCCCGGTCCGCGTTCAACTCGTGAACCGGCCATCCTGCAGAAACGACAGGGCTTGGCGCCACATGGTCCTGTTGACGGGCAGGAACGTGTGGTTGGCGGCAATGACGATATGGGCCGCCGCGCCGTCGAGACGGGTGCTTTCCACCGACACCTTTCCATCACTCGGAACCCTGAGGCCGATGATGAGCGAAGAGACCGGGTCGATGGTCCGGTTCCCTGCAATGATGCCAAGCTCGTAGTCGACCGTGCCGAACAGCCCGGTCGTTGCGGTTCGATCGGTAATCAGCTGCTGCCCCGCCGGTCCATAGAATTTCCTGTAGAGCGGCCAGCGCTGGAGGAAATCGGCGACCTGGCTGCCATTGTTCGGCGTTCCGGCCATGACCACCCTGCCAAGGTTGGGTGGGCGATGGTTGCTGAGAAAGGCGCGGATGATCAGCCCGCCCATCGAGTAGCCGACAAAATGCACACGGCCGTCGCCGGCCTCCTTGGCAGCCGCGTCGATCTGCGGCCGAACGATGTCGACGAGGTCGCCGATCGAGAACCTGGTGGAGGGGTAACCGACATTCACAACCCGATAACCGTTGCCGGACAGGAAGATTGCGAGCTTCTCCATGCTTCTTTTCGTCCGGGCAATGCCGTGAAAAAGGAGGACCGTGTCGTTCATCAGGTGTCCATGCCGAATAGCCGTAGATTTGAAAGCTTGGTTGTGGCGTAGGAATTCCTTAAATCGGAATCGATTTAAGGATAAGTTGTGCAGCATTCAAAGTGCTACAGCGTCTTTCGTTAGGCGTTGCAGAAAGAAAGAAATGCGGGGCCCGTGACGACCAGCATCAGACATATCGCCAAACTTGCAGGAACGTCGGTCTCTTCGGTCTCGCGGGTGCTCAACAACAGCGGTTACGCCTCGCCTGAGCTCAGGGACCGCGTCGAGGCGGCGATCCGAACGCTGAACTACACACCCAGCAAGGGCGCCCGCATGCTGCGCGGTGCGCCAAGCCGGATGATCGGACTGATGCTGCCGTCGATCGACGTGCCGTTCTTCGGCATCCTCGCCCACGCCATCGAACAGGAATTGTTTCAGCACGGCTATCAGACGCTGATTTGCAGCACGGCGGAAAATATGGATCACGAGGCGCGCTATATTTCCATGCTGCTTGCCCAGCGCGTCGATGGCGTCATCGTCGCAAGCGCTTTCGGCAGCATCGAGCATTTCGGGGTGCTGCGGGACGCTGGCATTCCGATCATCGCCATCGACCGCGAGCTGAACGGCATCGCCGATGACGCCGTCATGGCCGATCACGAGGAAGGCGGACGGCTGATGGCCCGCCATCTGATCGGCCTCGGCCACCGGGTGATCGCCATCGTCGGGGCGCCGGCCCACAGCCAGCCTATCCAGCTGCGGCTCCAGGGCATCACGGCGGAAATGGCGAAAGACGGCATCACGCCCGCGGCCGTGGCGATGGCGGAAGAGCACAGCTTTGCGGAAACCTACCGGCTGGCGCATGAATTGGTGGCGTCTCGACCCGACGTCACCGCGATCATCGGCACCACCGATATTTCCGCGATTGCCGCAATCCATGCCGTCCAGGATCACGGTTTTTCCGTTCCGAGGGATTATTCCGTCGTCGGCTTCGACGACCTGCCGGAGGCGGCCTACGTCTTTCCGCGGCTGACAACGGTCGCACAGCCGATCCGCAATGTCGGGCAGCAGGCGGCACGGCTGCTGGAAACACTGATCGAGGAACAGCAAGCAGGGGACGGGTCTCGACAGGCTGCAATCGTCAAAGTGCCGGTCACGCTGATCGCGCGCGATTCCACCGGCCCGGTCCGGGGCGCAGAAAACCCGCTTTAAAAGCGGTTACGCAATTCCCGGCAAAAGCGCTTCGCGCTTTGCCTGGGAAAACCGCTTCGCACTTTTCCTGGAATTGCTTAGGGCCGGACGATCACCTTGATCTCGCCCGACAACGGCGCGTTGCCGACCACGTCGGCGACCTCTTCGAGACCTATGGTTTTGGTGACCAATGCATCCAGTTGCAATGCCCCGTTTGCCACCAGCGCCGCAGCGCGCGAATGGGTGAAAGGGTTGAGGTAGGCCGGCCTTATGTCGACTTCGTTGATCAGCAGATCGAAGGGCAGAACCGGCACCTCGACGCCCGCCGGCGTGACGCCGAAAAGCACAAAGACGCCACCGCGCCGCGCCATCCTGAGGCCGCTTTGAAGTGTGTCGCTGACGCCGGCACACTCGATGACCACGTCTGCGCCGCCTTTGGTGACCTCCCGAACCGAAGCGATCGTGTCCGAAGAGTTCGGGTCGAAGGCGTGCGTGGCCCCCAGGCGCAGGGCAGTTTCGCGTCTCGATTGCTGGCGCGTTATCAAAAGCACCGTGCCTGCCCCGGCCAGGCGGGCAAGCTGCACCATCAGCAGGCCGATCACGCCCCCGCCGAGGATAGCGACGCCGTCGCCCGGGCGGATCCTTGCCTTGTCGATGGCATGAATACAGCAGGCCAGCGGTTCGCAGAAGGCGCCGTGAACGGGATCGAGGCCGGCCGGCAGCAGGAAGGCTTGCGCCTGCGGCACCGCCACATATTCGGCAAAGCCGCCATCCCGCGTCACACCGATGGCGGTCAGGCTCTCGCATAGATTCGGCCGCGCCTGCGCACAGGCCCGGCAGGTGCCGCAGGCAATATTCGGGTCGACCGTCACCAGTTCACCACCGGCGAAGCGGGCGACACCCTCGCCCACCTCTTCCACGAGGCCGCAAAATTCGTGGCCCATGGTGACGGGGATGGACGTCGGATATTCGCCCTTGTACATGTGGCGATCGGAACCGCAAATGCCTGCCGCCACGACCCGGACGAGCACCTCTCCCGGCCCTGCAGCCGGCTTCTCAACGCTGCGCATGGTCAAAGACCCGATCGACTCCAAGCGTACCGCCCTCATTCCACTCCTCCAGACCACGTTCGATTTGCCTATTGCTGCTGAAGAGACCAAGCGCTCAGCTCATGACATTGCCGCCATCGACATTGTAGCACTGGGCCACGATGTATGCTGCATCAGGCCCGGCCAGGAAGGCCGCCATGGCGGCTTGTTCCTCAGCCGCGCCAAATCGTCCGGCGGGGACGGCGGCGGCCACGCGGGCCTTCACCTCGCCCGGTTGCAAGCCTTCCCGGCTGCCGAGTTTTGCGTCGACGACGTCCCACATCGGCGTATCGACGACCCCGGGAGCGATGGCGTTGACGTTGATGCCGTAACGGATCAGCTCCAGGGCGCAGCTTTGCGTAATGCTGATGACGGCCGCCTTAGAAGCGCAGTAAGCCACCGCCGGTCCTTCGCCGCGCCGGCCTGCCTGGGAGGAGAAGTTGATGATGCGTCCACCTGCGCCTCTCTCCACCATGTGCCGGGCAACGGCCTGCGTCATGAAGATCAGGCCTTCGATATTGACCTGGAATACCTTGGCGGTGCGCTCCCGGGATATTTCCAGGATCGACTCGACCTCGTAAATGCCGGCGGCGTTGACCAGGATGTCGATCTGACCGGCGGCGGCGATGGAAAAACGCACGGCATCGTCGATGCTGTCCTGGCTGGTCACATTGAGCGCCACACCCCAGGCTTGAGGGCCGATCGCCTCCGCCACCCGCGCGCATTTACTACCGTCGAGGTCCGCCACGACAACCCTGGCGCCTTCTGCGGCGAAGCGTTGGCATACCGCCTTGCCGATGCCGCTGGCGCCGCCCGTGACCAATGCCACCTTGCCGGAGAGCCGCGTGTTTTCCGTATAGGTCATCGCGCTGCCTCGCCGGCCGCATTCCAAGCGGCAAAACTGCCGTGCGCGGCTGCCATGGTGAATAGCTTCATCTGCTCCTCCCTTTTGACTGGACGCTGATCGCAGCCGCCTTTTAGGCGGGGTTCATCTCCTTCGCCTCCCGCAGGAGGACAGACATGTCGGGGATGCCGTCGGTAGCCGTCGCACCCGTCAGGCAATACGCAGCCGCAGCATGGGCGACAGTGCTGATATGCTCGACAGGCCAGTTCTCATGCAGGCCGTAGAGCACGGCGGCACAGAAGGCGTCTCCGGCGCCGACCGTGCTGACAATGTCATCAGGATCGACGGATCGTGACCGCGTCATGATCGGAGCAGCGCCTGATGTAAACCAGAAGCAGATCTCCGGCGCGTGGACGACCGCTCCCTTGATGACGCCTGCGGCCAGAAGTCGCTCGCCGGCTTTCATGAGCTGCGACTCGATCAAATCTCCGTTCGCATCGCGAACGACAAGGCCGGTTGCCCGGCCGGCCTCCATCTCGTTGATGATCAGGAAATCGCAGAAGGGCAGAGCGACGCCGACCTTGGCGGCAAATTCCGGGTCTTCGCTTGAGACGAAATCCACACAGGTCGTCAGCCCCGCCCGGCGGGCGGCTTCGAGCAGGCGCGAGGCTCCCGACAGACCGTCGGGGCCGATGCGGTCGAGACCCGGCAACAGCATGAGGTAACCGAGATAGAATAGCCGATATCCGGCCTCGGCGAAGGCCGCAGGTGAGACGCGCTCATCCGTGACCGCATCGTTGGCGCCGCCATGATAGAAGAAGGTCCGGTTCTGGCCGGGCACATTCATCACATGCGTGTGCGCCGTCACCCGGTCAGCAAGCGCGGTGAGACCACTGATATCGACGCCGGCCGCCGCAAGCCGGGCCTTGACGATCTCACCGTCCGGATCGGCGCCGATGCACCCGGCGGCCGCCAGTTTTCCGGGAAATCCGAGCGAGGCCAGATCCGTGACGACATTGGCAGCGCCGCCCCCGACGCCCAGATCCTGGTATAGGATGTGGGCGAGATTGCCCTGTTCGGGCCAATAGGACAGGGTGTGGACGCGATCGACAATGAAATTTCCGGCGCAAACGATACCGCCCTGCTTCAGACCGCCCTGATGGTAAACCTCCTCCCCGGTTTGCATCAGCGGCCTCCCTCGTTCCACAAGGGCCTGAGCGGCGGCTCATCTTCGTCGATCGCGGCAAAGCGGCCAATCGGCTCCAGAAAGAAATTATCGCTGTTGTCGTCGTTGACCTGGCTGACCTCGCCGACGAGGACAGGTCCGCCGCCTTTCCGGCCATAAAAGCGGTGGTAGAGCCCGGTGCGGATCGTCACGCTCTGACCAGGCTGAAGAACCAGCGGCTCCCATGCAGCGAGCCGGCGCGGCAGCCCGTCGACCGGAACCGTCACATCCTCCTCCAGCACGCGACCATCGATATCGGTTGCGGCGAATTCGACGACGAGATCGCCGCCGGCGCGATTGATGATGTCTTCCATCTTCGCCGCATGCCGGTGTGTCGGCGTCAACTGCCCTTCCTCGACGAAGAGCAGCTTCTCGGCATAGCTCCGTTCACCCTCGACACCCACGATGCCATTGCGCAAGCAGAATAGCACGAGGCCGCATTCGGCAAACCGGTTCAAGCCGAAATCGGTGACGTCCCAGCCGAGTTGATGGGCGCGCAAATAGGTCGATTCCGCGGGATGCGCGGCAAAATCCGCCGCCGTCCAAGAGCCCCATGCCGGCAGGGACCAATGCCAGCGCTTAAGGGTCGCGGTTGCCCGCAGCAAAGCCACGTTGATCTCGGAACGCTGCATCAGACGGACGCCCGGTCATAGTCGACCGGCACGACGACATCCTCGCGGCCGGATTTGAGGGCCGCCGTCAGGACGGCATGATGGGCCTGCGCTTCCGCCGGCGTGGCGCAGCCGAAACCGTTCGCATTGCCTCCGGCAAGCTCATCGACAAAGGCCGCCCACATCTGCTGGATAGCATCGGCAAAGCCGAATTCGAAGATCTTGCCTGTGATCGCGGGAAACAGCGAGCCATAGCCGAGATCCTCGGTGCTCCAGGCCTGCGCGCCGCCATGATAATCCATCCACTGCCACTGGCGTGGCGACTTCGTGCTGAAGAAGGCGCTCTTCTTCATGCCGAGAACCCTGATGTACCAGGTGTTGGATTCGCCCGGCGCAATACGCCAGGTTTTCAGCACCATCGGGAAATCCTGATCGCCGGTGCGCACACGACTGCTGATCGTGGCATTGTCCCAGGTGGTGCAGGGCAGCGTGCCGCCTTTGCCGTCGGGACGTTCGGTGACTTTCTTGACCAGTTGCGCATGCAGGGTCGTCGGGCGCCAGCCGAGACGCAGCGGCACATGCAGCACATGCATGCCGAGATCGCCCATGCAGCCGTAGTCGCCGTTGATATCGGCCATGCGCTTCCAGTTGATCGGCTTCTGCCGGTCGATATCCGACGAATGCAGGAAACCCGCTTCGACTTCGAGAATCTCCCCCATCTCGCCGCTTTTCGCCAGCGCGATGAGCTTCTGGGCGCCGGGGAAGAAAGGCATTTCCGACGAGCAGCGGACCAGGAGTTCGGGGTGTTCGGCAAGAGCCGCCATGATCTCCCGGTTCTGGGCGGCGTCCATGCCGAAGGGCTTTTCGCCGAGAAGATGCTTTCCGGCCTTTACGACATCGACATAGAATTGCTGGTGCAGCACATGCGGGACGGCGCAATAGACCGCATCGACTTCGGGATTGGCCAGCAGCTCCTTATGGTCGGCGGTGAACTGGCGAACGGTCGGCACATGATCCCTGAACCAGTCGAGCAGCGTCGCGTTGGTGTCGCAGACGGCGACGATTTCCGGCCGCGCCTTCACGTCGGCCAGATGCAGCCAGCGCGCCGCGGCACTGGCAAATTCGCGCCCCATCAGACCGCAGCCGATGACGCCGAAGCGGAATATTTTCGTCATGACATGTCCTCCCCAGACGCGCGTCAGCCAATATGCAGCGAGGCCTGGTCGACCGAGGCCTTGTCATGGACGATCGCCATCAAGGCGCGCGTCATGCCGCCGGGATTGTGATGCTGAATGACGTTGCGGCCATAGACGATGCCACGGGCGCCCTGCTCCATCAACTGCTTGGTGCGGGACAGGATTTCCTGATCCGAAACGCGGCCGCCGCCGCGCACCAGCACCGGCAGGCCCTGGGCGATCTCGACCACGCGGTGATATTCCTCGACATTGTCGCAGGGGTCGGCCTTGATGATGTCGGCGCCGAGTTCGGCCGCCTGGCGCACCAGCGGCAGGATCTTGTCGATCGCGCCATCGACCATATAGGCGCCCTTGGAATTGTCCTGCATGACCAGTGGCTCGACCATCAGCGGCATGCCATAGATCTCGCATTGGCGCTTCAGGCTGTTCACATTGCGCACGCAGGCCCGATAGACTTCCGGCTGGTCCGGCAGCAGCAGCAGGTTGACGACGACGCAGGCGGCATCCAATACAACGCCCTGTTCCACCGCCCTGTCGATCATTTCGGAAAACAGCACATACGGCAGCGGATTGCCGTAGATGTTGGCGATGTCGGTGCGCAGCACCAGCGCCGGGCGATGCTTGCCGGGAATGGCCTGCAGCATGGGCGCGGTGCCCGGCGGCAGCTGAATGGCATCCGGGCCGGCCTCGGCGATCACCTCGATGGCGGTCTTCATATTCTCGATGCCGGCGAGGAAGGTCCGTTCATTGAACATGCCGTGGTCGATGGCAACATCGAAGCAATTGCCGGACACGCCGAAAAGTCGGTTCAACCGTGCGGATTTCATCAAGTTCCTCCCAGATGTGGCAACGTTTCCACATTCGATAAACGGCGCGAAATCAAGAGTCAAGAAAATGTGGTAACGTTTCCATGTTCGCTCTTGCCACCGGCTTTTCCATTGCGGGAGGAGGCGCCGCTCACGCCTCCGCCCGAGGAACTACCAGCAGGTGAATCCGGCATCGACGTTGACGATTGCGCCGGTCATCAGGCTGGCGGCGCCCGATGCGAGGAAGAGGACCGCGCTTGCGACCTCCTCCGGCGTTCCCATCCTGCCCATCGGCGTGTCGGCGAGCCAGACCGGAATGCGCTCCCGATTGGCTTCGACGGCGACCACCATCGGCGTCTCGATATAGGTGGGCGCGACGGCGTTTACCCTGATGCCGTGCTGCGCCCATTCGGCGGCCAACGAACGGGTGAGATGGTGGACGGCCGCCTTGGAGACGTTGTAGGCCGTCTGTGGCTGCGGCCGATTGCAGATATGCCCCGACATCGAGCCGAGATTGACGATGGCGCCGCGTTTCATCGAGACCATGTGGCGGCCGAAAGCCCGCGAGCACCAGAAGACGCCGTTGAGATTGACATCCATCATGCGCAGCCAGTCCGCGTCGGTCAGATCCTCCGCCGGGATGCCGCTCTGGCCAATGCCGGCATTGTTGACGAGGATCGTCGCCGGCCGGCCGGCGTCGGCAAGCTCCGTCGCGATCTCTTCCATGCGGCCGGCGTCGGTGACGTCGCCCAGCCGGACGTCGACGTCGTAGCCCTTGTCGCGCAGTGCGAGCGCTTGCCGGGCGTCGGCCTCGGCGCGTTCGATGACGACGACGGCAGCACCCGCCTCCGCCAGCGCCTCGGTGCAGCAGAGCCCGATCGCACGCCCTCCGCCGGTGATCACCGCACGGTCGCCGTCGAGGCGAAATTTCTGCAGGTAACTCATATCAAGGCTCCTCAAATGTCGAATGCGCTGGGAAGCACCACGATATCGCGGATGGTGACGTTGCGCGGCCGGGTCAGCATGAAGATGATCGCGTCGGCGACTTCCTTCGGCTCGATCAGAGCGCCGGCCTCCTTGGCCTTGCGAAGGTTTTCCTCCGGCCAATCCGCAAGCAAGGCGCTGATCACCGGCCCAGGAGACACCGAGCCCACGCGAATGCCGTTTTTCAGAAGCTGGCGCCGCATCGTCTGGACGAAGCAGGTCATCGCCCATTTCGACGACGAATAGACCGGCTCCCACGGGATTGCCGAATGCCCGGCGACGGAGCTTGTGACGACGATGTCGCCGGTGCCGCGTTCGATCATGTGCGGAATGACATTGTGAACGTTCTTGATGACAACATTCACGTTGAGATTGAGCATCCGATCGATCGTGTCGAGGTCGGTTTCAACAAGGTCACCGCCGATATAGGTGCCTGCATTGGCATGCAGGATATCAAGCCTGCCCGTCTTCGACAGGACGCCCTCGAGCAACCGCGCGCATTCGTTCGGATTCAGCAGATTGATCACCAGCGGAATGGCGCGTTCGCCAAGCCGGCTGCAGACAGCCTCAAGGGCCTTTTCATCCCGGTCCACCAACACCACCGTTGCGCCGGCGGCGAGCATTGCCTCGGTCGAGGCCAATCCTATGCCTGAGGCCGCACCCGTGACCGCCGCGATCTTTCCAGTCAATTCCGTCATCGTTTTCTCCTCCTATCTTGATCCCGATTGCTCATTCTTCCCGACGCCGCAGGCCGCGTGATAGTCGGCGAGACTCTTCGTCACTCTCCAGATCAGAACCTCTTCCGGATCGAGCGGCGCGTCTGCGAAATGCTGCGCGGCCGGCATATGCTGCCAAAGCAATGGCAGTGGCACTGATTGCCCCCGAAGCGCCTCGCACAGGCGCCGCACGGCCTCTTGCGCTTCAGCCGATGCCCAATAATAGCGGATGCGGTCGGAGAGCGAGTAATGCCGCAGCCAACGCATCTCGGCCTCTGTGCCGTGGTAGTGCCGGCGCCAATTACCCGGCTGATCGAGCATCAGCGCGTCCATTGCTACATAGAGCGGACGCTGGCCGTAATCGGGCAGCAGGTCCGAAGCGATCGCATCGAGCCCATAGAGCGCCTCGCGCAGGACGAAGGTCAGTTCGGGACCGACTTTCAGAATCGGAAACCCGTCCTTCACCAGCGCGGCCAACGGCCCGGTGCCCTGATAATCCGTCGAGTGGGCCTCGAACACGAATTGCGGCTCCTCGCCGAGCGCCGATTGCAGCGCCTCGATCTTGCTGCTGTCGTAGAGGATGACGTTGTGATTGCCGAACTCGACACCCGGCTGAACGACCAGGCCGATGGCGCGTCCGAACGCTTGGCCGAGTCCCGCCTCCGCAAAGACCCGGCGGTGGACGTCGATCGTCTTCAGCGCCGCCGCGGCAGCCGTCGGTTCGATCGTCGTCAACGCATGATCGGCCCCGCCCGGCGGCGGCACCTCGGTGCCGATGACGTAAACCGGCATCGCGCCGCCGGCCGTCTTCGCCGCGGCCTCGGCGACCGCGGCAAGCCGGGCGGCGCGATGGGCCGTGGTTTCGTCGTCGAGAGCGGCCGGCTCGCCCTGGCAACCCATCGAGGCGTCGAGGTGAATCTTGCGGAAGCCGGCGTCGACATAGGCGGCAACCATTTTTTCCGCCTCGGCCGTGGCCTCTTGCGCCGGGCGGTCGCGCCACGGATTGGGGCCGAGGTGGTCGCCGCCGAGAACGATGAGTTTTTCAGGGCACCCCTCCTCCGCCGCGATCCTCATGACCAGGGACGCGAAATCGCTCGGCGTCATCCCGGTATAGCCGCCGAGGTGATTGACCTGGTTGCAGGTCGCCTCGATCAGCACTGTGCTTTCCTGTTGCCGGCCGTGCCGGAGTGCGGCGCGCAGCACGATCGGATGGGCGGAGCAGACCGAGGTCACGCCCCTGGGATTGCCTTCGATCCTGAGCCTTGCCAGTTCGTTGAGATGCACCTCCATTACCGCCGCCTTTCCGTTGACGCGATAAATGCATCGAGTTCCGGGCGGGTGCCCGCACCTTCCATCGGACCCAGCACGGTCACGTTGCGGGCGCCGGCGGCAGAAGCATAGGTCAGAGCCTGGTTTGGAGACATTCCGAGCCGCCGGCAGGTGAGATAGGCACCGCCGAAGCAGTCGCCGGCACCCGTAGGATCGACCTCCTGAACGACAAAGGCGGGAGCATCGATGCTGTCTCCCCCGCTGGCGAAGTAGGTCGCACCGCCTGCTCCGCGCTTCAGCACGATCTCCTTGACGCCAAGCTCGAACAAGCGGCGGATCGCTGCCGCCTCGCCTTCGACACCTGCGGCACGCTCAAGCTCCTCTCCGGACGGCAGAAGCAGATCGGCAGCGGCGACAAGCCCGGCAAACCGGCGCTCGGTGTCTTCATCGAGCTTCAATTCCTTGCGGATGTTTGGATCGACCGACAGCGTCCCGCCGCGCGCCTTGACGATGTCGACCGCCTTGTCGATCACCGCGCGGGCACTCGGCACCGACAGCGCGGAGCCCATCACGTGAAGATGCCCGCTTCGAGCGATCAGATCGCCGATCAAGGGAGACCAGCCGAAGCGCGCGGCTGCCGAGGTGGCGATGTTGTAGACGAAATCTCTGGAGCCGTCCTTCCGGTAGCGAACGAAAGCGCTTCCCGAGGGATAGTCGGGATCGATCGAGATCGCCGAGATATCGACGCCATCGCGTTTGAGGCGATCGATATTGAGACGGCCGAAATCATCATCGCCGACGGCGCCGACCATTGCCGCCTGGCCGCCGAGCCGGCCGCATTGCGAAATGAAGATCGCCGGCGCTCCGCTCGCAAACGGACCGACGAGCGGCTGGGCTTCGCGGAACCCGTCTCCAACCGTCGTTGCGACGATCTCGACGAGGATCTCCCCGACGCAAACCGTCGGACCAAGCGCGTCCGGAGCCAGTATCGATGCCATGTGCAATCCTGCTTTCGATCCCTGTTGTCTTAGCTCAGCGCCGGTTGGGCCGGCGCACCGTCGTCGCTGCCGAACTCCTCATTCTCCAGCGACAGAAAGCGCCGGTGCAGCATGCATGCCGCCCCGAAGGCGGAATCGAACTCCGCATCATCGTCCACGACGATCTCCGGCGTGGGGAAAGCGATGTTCTGGCCTTCCGACATATGGACCGCCACGCGGGCAGCCACCATCGGATAGAGCGATGCCACGGAGCCGCCCAGCACGATCCTGTCCGGGTCGAGCAGACGGCAGGCCTGCAGCAATGCATAGGCGAGATGGCGCGACCAGGTTTCGGCGATGTTGACCGCGGCCGGGACACGGTCACGAACGTCGCCAAGAAAGTCCTGCAGATCGGCGTCCTCGCGCCCGACGGCCTCGCAATACTGCCCGATCAGCACCTCGCGACCGATCAGTTGCTCGAGCTTCTGACCGCCGCTTCCCGGCACCAGGGTGTGGCCGATCTCTCCCGCCAGGCCATGGCCGCCACGAAACAGCTTGCCGTCGATCATGATGCCGCCGCCGACGCCCGTTTCCATCAGCAGGAACAGGGTCACCCCTGCGGCACCGTGGCGATAGCTGTCGCCGATCGCAAAGGCGTTGGCGTCGTTTTCGACCGCGATCGGGACGGCGGCCGGGAAGGCTGACCGCGCAATTTCCTTCAGCGGCACGTCTCGCCAGCCGATGATCGGCGCCAGCGTGACAAATCCATCCGGGCGAACGTGGGATGGCGTCGATAGGCCCAGGCCTCTGCACCGGTCGATCATGCTCTTCGCCATGGCACCGATGATGAGCTCGATACCCTGCGCCACGGCCTCCTCCACCGTCGAAGACGGTGTGTCGAACGCCATTTTCCGGCACACCCGAACGTCGGCGGACAGATCGACAACGACAGCCGATATATGTTCGACGCCGATCTCGATGCCGACGAAGAAGGCAGCGTCGGGAACCAGTTCGAGCATGATGCCGGGACGGCCGGCACGGGAATGCTCCAGGCGCGGCTTGCCGCTCTCCTCCGACTCCCGAACGAATCCGCCCTCCGTCAGCTCGGCGACGATCTCTCCCGAGGATGAGCGGTTCATGCCGAGCTTGCGGGCGAGATCGGCCCGGCTGAGGCTTCGGTGGGCGTAGATCGTCTGCAGGGCGGCGACGATATTGTTCTGCCGGATCCTGCGCGGCGAACTTCCGATGGAGACGGTGTCGTTCATATGTCAATTCCCTTCAAGCCGCCCACCCTTACACGACTGGAACAGGCTGTCAGAAGGATAATCAGGACCGCGCGCTTGTGGCGCGGCGGCGCTTGGCCTCGTCATATTTCAGCTCGATATAGCGCCTGGCGTGCGCCGCAAGCAGATCATTATCCTCCCAGGTATCGCGCCAGATCGCGCAGGCGAGCGACAGGCCTTCATCGACGACCGCCGTCGAGAAGCTTTCGAACACGATGTCGCCGGCGTAGCCGATGTCGAGCAGGGCGTCGAAGATCAGATCGAAGTCGATGACGCCGTCACCGAGATAGCCGCGATTGCTTTCGCCGATGTGGAAATAACCGATCCTGTCGCCGGCAAGACGGATGGCGGCGGCCGGATTGGCTTCTTCGATATTCATGTGGAACGTGTCGAGATGGAGACGAACATGCGCCGATCCCGTCTCGGAGATGAATTTCAGCCCCTGGGCCGTGGTGTTCAGCAGGTTGGTCTCGAACCGGTTGACCACCTCCAGCACGAGATCGACATTCGCCTGCTTGGCGACTTCGCCGGTCGCGGCGATCGCGGCGACGCTGTTGTCCCAGCCCTTCTTCGTCGGCTGGCGATTGTATTTGGTGTGCGCGGAATAAAGAATCCCGCCGAGCTTGTTGCCGCCGATATCGCGGACCGCACGAACGGCGTCGGCCAGCGTCCGCCGGCCGGCCGACACCGCGGAGGCATCCTCGCTCGAAACGTCCTTGTCGAGCGGCAGACCCATGGTCACGCCGATCTCCACATCGAGGGATTGCGCCAGCTTTGCCAGCCGGTCGAGATTGAATTTCTCGGGCCGCAGATAGGCAAATTCGATGGTGCGATATCCGTGTTCGGCGGTCTTGTTGAGGGCCATCTCCAGCCCTTCCTGCGTTTGGCCGCCTGTCCATACAAATGAATGGATACCCAATCGACGCATAGGTTTTTCCTCCGCGATATGCCGGTGATTGCGCACAGTGCTATGCCATTTAGTTTGGCAAGACAACAAATAATTTTCGCGATGGCTTTTTGCTGCTTCGCAAAATTCCCTTGCGATGCAGCAATTTATCTCGATTGCTATTGCCCTTCCTTCTTTGCGCGAAATTAGTTCAGCAGAAATCAATGGGATAGGCCGTATATTTGCACGTTTAGACAACAAATATTGCGCTGTTGGTTTTTTTGGCCTACACAAGCACCGGCGAAATGATCTCGCTGCTATCTGGGAGGATTGGAAATGCACTATGCTTTGAAGGCTAGCGCGCTTGCGCTGACGCTCGGCCTCGCCACGACTGCTTCGCCGGCCCGGGCTGATTTCTGGTCTGACGCCGGCGCCAAATACAAGGGCGTGACCCTGCACGGCGTCACCGAAAGCACGCCGCCGTCGAATTACATCAAGAACGTGCTCGCGCCGGAATTCGAAAAGAAGACGGGCATCAAGGTCGAAATCGAGACGACGTCCTGGGATCAGATGTACGATAAGGCGATCAAGGACATGGAAGCCAAGACCGGCATCTATGACATGGTCTATATCGAGCAGGACATCATCTACTCCTATCTCGCCAGGAATTTCCTTGTCGACATCACCAAGACGCTGAAGGACCAGCCGGATCTGAAGGCGCCGACCTATGACGACGCGAACTTCACCAGCTTTGCCGACTACTTCAAGGATGCCAGCGGCGATCTCTTCGGCACGCCGATGGAAGCCTTCCTGAAGACCTATCTCTATCGCAAGGACCTCTTCGACGATCCGAAGATCAAGGAAGCCTTCAAGAAGGAAACCGGCAAGGACCTGAAGCCGGCGACCACCCACGAGGAATATACGCAGATCGCCGAATTCTTCACCAAGTACGGCAAGGACAACGGCCTGGAGCTCTGGGGCACGACCGCTCAGGCCCATACCGGCCATCCGGCGTCCTGGTATGAATTCTTCGAGTCCATCGTGCCGACATTCGGCGTCTACAATTGGGGCATCGACGCCAAGAACAATTATGCGGCGACGGTCGAACACGGCGGCTCGATGAACGGCGACAAGGCGAAGGCCGCGCTGAAATATTGGCTGCACCTGCGCGACATCGCTCCGCCGGAATCGACGCAGTCAACCTGGACGGAAACCGCAACGACCTTCGCCGCCGGCCGCGTCGCCCAGGGGCTGATCTATGGTGAGAACGCCGCGTGGATCGCCAGCGACCCTGCGCAGTCGAAGGTTGTGGGAAAGGTCGGGTTCGCACTGCCGCCGCTGGAGCCGGGCGTGCTGGACGATGCGAAAGCCGGAAAGGGCTATATCGGCTATTATGACGGCGGCGCCTTCGGCGTGCCGGTCACGTCGAAGAACAAGGAAGCGTCGCTGCTGTTTCTCGAATTCATCGGCCAGAACGAAGTGCAGCCGGACTGGGCGATCGCAGCCCCGCGCATCACCAACAAGGCAACGTTCGACGATCCCAAGGTGAAGGAGATGGATACCAAGCTCGGCGGCTTCTACACGATGCTGAAGGACGAGGGTAAACTCTTCGCCGGCGCTCCTCCTTACCCCTTCCATGCGCAGGTGCGTGAAGCCACAGCGCCGATCTTCTACGATATCCTGACCGGCAAGATCGGTCCCGATGAAGGCCTCGACCAGATGGCGGCCAAGGCCGAAGAGGAACTCACCTCGCTCGGCTATCGTAAATAAACATCCTCCCCAACTGACGGGTCGTTTCCTACGACCCGTCATCTTTCGCTCCCTGGATGGAGCGGACGTCGGCATCAGGTTCAATGGGGGATAGCGATGCATTCGCAGAAGCTCGGGTGGCTGTTGCTGTCACCGACCATAATAATCCTCGGGCTGTTCGGGATCTTTCCGTTCATCTATGTCCTCTGGGTCTCGTTCCATGCGTGGAACCCGTTCGCGGCCAACCCCGGCATGGTCTTCAACTGGGCCGACAACTATCGGCGGCTCGTCTTCGACGCCCAGTTCCTGGCTTCGCTCGGCATCACCCTGGCCTTCGTCTTCTTCGCGGTCGTGTCGGAGCTGGTCCTCGGCTATATCCTCGCCCAGGCGCTGCTGAAGGACTTTCCCGGAAAAGCGCTGTTTCGCACCATCCACACCCTGCCGCTGATCATGGCGCCGATCATCGTCGGCTCCGTCTGGAAGCTGATGACCACACCGTCGATCGGCATCATCCCCTATCTTCTCAGGAGCTGGTTCGGCTACGATCTGAATATCGGCCAGAGTGCCGCCGCAGCCTTCACCGTCACTGTCGTCATGGACATCTGGCACTGGACGCCGCTCGTCACGCTGTCGCTGATCGCCGCGCTCGTCTCGCTGCCGCCGGATCCGTTCGAGCAGGCGCAGATCGACGGCGCCGGCAAGAGCCAGATCTTCTGGCATATTACGCTTCCCCTGATCCGCCCGGCTCTGCTCGCCACGGTGTTCATCCGGCTGATGGATGCGCTGCGCACCGTCGACGAAGTCCTGATGCTGACCGGCGGCGGCCCGGGTTCGTCGACGCGCTACATCGGCGTCCATATCTTCCGGGAAGTGTTCCCCAAGACGAATTACGGCTACGGTTCGGCGATCTCCGTCATCGTCCTCTACCTCACCATCGTCGTCTGCTGGCTGCTCTATGTCGGCCTGATCGCGCCCCGCGTGAAGAGAGGTTGAGGCGATGAAGACCCAGAACCCCTGGCTGCCGGTCGTGCTGTGGATCCTGATCAGCCTCGCGACGCTTTTCCCGATCTACTGGCTCTTCGTCATATCGGTGAAACAGCCCTTCGACCTGTTCTCGACGCCCGATGTCGTTCTCCGCAGTTTCTTCTGGAAGAACTACCAGGATGTGCTGACCAATCCGACCTTGCGCGGATACATGCTCAACTCGATGATCATTTCGTCAGGCAATGCGCTGCTCGTCACGACGCTCGGCTTTTTCGCCTGCTACGCGCTGACGCGCTTCGACCTTGCCGGCAAGGAAAGCATCTTTTTCTGGACGATCACCAACCGCATGGCGCCGCCGGCGGTCTTTCTGCTGCCGCTTTTCCTGCTTTTGACGCAGGTCTACAAAATCGGCGACTTCTCGCTCGCCGATTCCCGGCTGGGTATGATCCTGGTCTACTGCTCCTTCAACCTGCCCTTTGCCATCTGGACGTTGCGCCCGACTGTCGAAGGCATTCCGAAGGAGCTGGACGAGGCGGCCTATATGGATGGCGCCAGCCCATGGACCGTCCTTTATGACATCGTCTTTCCCTTGGCACGCCCGGGTCTTGCGGTGACGCTGATCCTGACCTGGGTATTTGCGTGGAACGAATATCTGCTTGCGGCCACGCTCACCAATTTCCATGCGCGGACCCTGACCACCGGCCTGTCGGAATATGTGACAACCACGGGCACGGCCTAGGGCATCATGGCCGCAATTTCGATGCTGACATTGGTCCCGGCGCTAATCGTCTTTTCGGTGGTGCAGCGCCACATCGTGGCCGGCCTGACCTTCGGTGCCGTGAAAGGGTGAAGCCATGACCTCTCAATCGGGAAACAAAGAACGCAAACCGGGATTTCTGCCGATCGAAACGAACTGGTTCGACCGGCTGTTCATCTCGGTGGTGATCTGGGTGGCGCTCTCGCTGTTCTGGATGCGGTTCATCGAGCCGTTCGGTCTTTCGGTATGGTGCGCGGCGGCAATCTCGGCCGTGCTTGGCGCCTACATCGTCTGGAAGGGATGAGCCGGTGGCTTCCGTCAACACACAAGCCGCGCTGTTTTAGGGAGGAAGGACATTGGCAAACGTACAGGTTAGCGACGTCACCAAGCGGTATGGCGCGCTTCAGGTCATGCACGGCGTCAGCGTCGACATCGAGGACGGTGAATTCGTCGTGCTGGTCGGCCCCTCCGGCTGCGGCAAGTCCACCCTGCTGCGGATGATCGCCGGTCTCGAGACCGTCAGCGGCGGCGACATCCGGATCGGCGGCCGTGTCGTCACCAACGCTCCGCCGAAGGAGCGCGACATCGCCATGGTCTTTCAGAGCTACGCGCTCTATCCCCACAAGACGGTCGCCGAAAACATGGGCTTTCCGCTGAAGATGGCCAAGCGTCCCAAGGCGGAAATCGACGAAAAGGTCGGCAAGGCGGCCGAGATCCTCGACCTGACGCGTTATCTCGACCGCTACCCGAAGCAATTGTCGGGCGGGCAGCGTCAACGCGTGGCGATGGGCCGCGCCATCGTCCGCGATCCGCAGGTCTTCCTGTTCGACGAGCCGCTGTCGAACCTCGACGCCAAACTGCGCGTCACCATGCGCGTTGAAATCAAGGAGCTTCACCAGCGGCTGAAGACCACCACCGTTTACGTCACCCACGACCAGATCGAGGCGATGACGATGGCAAGCAAGATCGTGGTAATGCGCGACGGCAGGGTCGAGCAGATCGGCAAGCCTCTTGATCTTTACGACTTCCCGGTCAACCTCTTCGTCGCCGGCTTCATCGGCAGCCCATCGATGAACTTCCTTCAGGGCCGCATCGCCACCCGCGACGGCACGAAGGTCGTCGTCACCGACCAGGGTGTCGTCCTGCCCATCGACAAGACGAATGCGGACGACGGACGAGCCGTGACCTACGGCATCCGACCGGAGCACATCACGATCGGCGACGACGGCGTTCCCGTTGAAGTCTCTGTGTTCGAGCCCACCGGTTCGGAGACGTTGATCTTCGGCCGTACGCAAGGTGTGCCGATCGACGCCTTGATCCGCGAGCGTATCGAGGTAGATCCCGGACGGACGGTGTATTTCCACATCGATCCCCGGCGTGCGCACATCTTCGATCGGGAAACGGGCCAGAGACTGTGAGGAGACGAACAATGGACTTCAAAGGAAAGACGGTCATCGTAACCGGCGCCGGCAAAGGCATCGGACGGGAAATTGCCGGAATGCTCACCGAACGGGGTGCTGATGTCGTCGCCCTGACGCGGAGTGCCGCCGATGTCGCTGTGCTGCGAGAGGAATTCGGCTGCCGCGCCATCGAGGTCGATCTCGCCGACGCCGAGGCGACGCGGCAGGCGGCGATTGCGGCCCTGCCCGCGGATTTCGTCGTCAACTGCGCCGGCACGACCGAATTGCAGCCGTTCCTGGAGACGACAGTTGAAGCATTCGACCGTCTTATTGCGGTCAACACACGTGCGCCGATGATCGTGGCGCAGGAATATGCCCGCTCGCTGATCACGCAAGGCCGCAAGGGCGCCATCGTCAATGTCTCGTCGGTCGCCTCCTTCATCGGCATCCCCGACCACGCTGCCTATTGTGCCTCGAAGGGTGGATTGGACGGCTTGACGCGCGTCATGGCAAAGGAGCTTGGGCCGCATGGCATCCGCGCAAACGGCGTCCACCCGACGGTGACGCTGACGCCGATGGCGGTGAAGGCGTGGAGCGATCCCGAAAAGGCGGCGGGAATGAAGCAGCGAATTCCGGTCGGCCGCTTCGCCGAGCCGGAAGACGTCGCCGAGGTCGTGCTTTTCCTGCTCTCCGAACAGGCGGCCATGGTGAACGGAATATCGATGCCTGTGGACGGCGGTTATATGATTGCGTGAGGCCGGCACGGCGGCGCTCGCGGCGGCGTCGGCTATTGCACCAATCGGCGCAACTGGTCCTGATCGACGAAATGATCGGTTACCCCGGCCTCTTTGTCCGGATGACTGAACACAAGACCGTCGGAATCCTCCAGCTCCAGCGCCTGTTCCGTATTCATGATCCCGAGCGGCTGGCGCTCATACTCGGACTCGAGCGCCGCCTCGACGATGGCTTTCTTCTTCTTGCGCATGTCCATGTCCTCCATTCCTTTAGGACTAACGGACCGCCGGACTCGCGGTTCCCACCTGGGATTCACGATATGAGACCAGCTGAAACGAACACCCGAGGGCTGACACGCCGCGCGACCGCCAGCTGATCCGTTTTGCGAAGTTTATCCGAATCGCGCAGGCAACTTCGGCGGCGCTTCGACGTCGGCATCCTTTGTTAACTTCTCGCCACGCCTTAATGGCTCCAGTCCTTCGAGCAATGTCTCGATGCGCTGGCCGAGCTTCGGCGCCGCTGCCGAACTCGTCACGCCACGAATGAATTGTGGCGCTTTCCCCGATGCCCATAAATGCACGACGTCTTGATGCTGCTCTCGAGGGGCAGCCGGACGGGCTTGCTTCCAACGACTGAGGTAAATGCATGATCTCGAGCAGCCTGCTGGTTATTGGCATGCGAGCGGTCGACGCAATCGGGTTGTCGATCATGCAGGCCGGAGCACTGAAATGAGCGGCACCGGCATGAGCACGTTGTTGAGGATGGTCTTCAGACCGAAGGTGAAGCAGAAAACACGCCATACTCTGGCGTCGCGGGCGTTGCGGCTTGCGGCACTGCGCATCGCGCTGGTCTGCGCCTGTGCCGGCGGCGTGTCCTATTTCATCAATCATTCCGCGCTTGAGCGCTCGTTGCGCTCGCAGCTCTCCTTTTCGACGGAACAGGCTTTGCAGCGCGAGTCGCTGCCCTTCCGCGAAGTGAAGGACCTCCAAAAGAATTTCCTTGCCGAATTCAGCAGGATCTACGCGATACCGGAAGCCCGGCAATCCTTGGCACGGAGTTTCGATGATATTTTCTATCGCCATGAGGATGGATCCTACACCCAGCGTCCCGGATTGTTTGAAGGCGAGCCTTTGCCCGATGGGCGCAGATTTCCCGACATGTCGGCGACCTACGCGCCCGACGTGACGCCGGATGAGGATGTGAAAACGCGGTTTGCGCTGTCTTACCTGCTCTCTTACCAATTCGGTTCTGCCACCAAGGGCCGCCTCTTCAATTTCTACGGCGTGGTCCCGGAAAAAGGCTTCCCGATCTATCAGGCTGCCGACATCGCCAAGGTTTTCAAATATGAAGGCCCGGATGCGCTGAAGCTCGAGACTTTCGAATTTTTCTCCCGCGGCTTCGGCGGGCCTCAAAACGATACGTTCTTTACGCGCATCTATTGGGATCCCTCCAACAATGCATGGATGACGACGATCGCGACGCCCGATGCGCCTGACGCTTCAGGCAAGCATCGCATCATGGCCTGCGTCGACGTGCTGCTCGACGATCTGATGAAACGAACCGCAAATCCGACGCTGCCGGGCGCACGCGCGACGATCTTTGCGGCCGATGATCAGGGAACTCTGATCTTCGACGGCAAATATGCCGATGCGATCACGGCCAGCGCCGGCGAAGCCTCGATTTCCTCCTTGGCACTCGCCGACTACCAGCCATTGCTGAAGGCGAGCCGGTCGATCGGAGCGGGTTCGGTGTCGCTCGTCGACAGCGCCAGCGAAATTGCCGCGGTCGGCCGGATTCCGGATACGCCCTGGGTGCTTGCCGTCCACTATCCGAAATCTCTGATGCGGCCAGCCGTCCTCACCAATCTCGGGATCGTCGTCGCGGTCGGGTTGCTCACCCTGTTCGTCGAACTCTTCATCCTCCGTTCGATCCTGCAAAAGCAGGTCGCCGAACCGTTGGTGCGATTGATTCACGCCACGCAGCTGGTCGGCCGCTCCGGCGTTACCGTTGCCAACGACGCCCTGCCCACGCACTCCGACGACGAGATCGGCGAGCTTGCCCGCGATTTTGCGTCGATGGCCGCGCGCGTTCACGCAGCCCATGAGGCGCTTGAGGGCAAGATACGGGATCGAACCTCCGAGCTGGAGCGGCTCAATCAGAAACTCGTGACGATCAGCCAGACGGACGAGATGACGGGCGTCGCCAATCGCCGTCGCTTCGACGCGGTTCTCGCAAGCGAGCTCGCCGGGCTTGGGCAAGGTCAGGACCTGCTGATGCTTGCCATGGTGGACGCCGACTGGTTCAAAGGTTACAACGACCGATACGGCCATCCGGCGGGAGACGCCTGCCTGAAGGAAATCGCCGGGGTGCTGGAACGCAATACGCGCAGCCAACAGGACCTCGTTGCCCGCTATGGCGGAGAGGAATTCGCCATCATTGCACGGATCGCCTCAGCCAGGAACGCGCCCGCCATCGGACAGGCCCTGTGTTCGGCAATGGCGGCCGTCAAGCTGGCGCATGAAGGATCGCCTTTCGGGCACGTGACGCTCAGCGTCGGCATTGCGCTGGCAGCGCCGGATGAGAATATCTCTCCGGAAGCGCTATTGCTCGAAGCTGATCGCGCGCTCTATCGCGCCAAGCAGGCAGGGCGAAATCAGGCGGTCGTTGCCGAGCCTTCTGCTGACACGCCGATACAGCAGATAGGCGCCTAAAAACTCTAGCTCGGCGAGGCGTCAGGGCCACCGGCGGCTCTTTGAATCAAGCGGGCAACCACTTCAGTGCGGTTCTGCGCCTGCAGCTTGCGCATGATGTGCTGCAGATGCATCTTCACCGTATGTCCCGACAAATTGAGTTTTCCGGCAATGACCTTGTTTGAGCAGCCGGATTGCAACTCCGCGAGGACATCCGCCTCCCGGGGCGTGAAATCGGCAAGCGCCAGGTACTGCGTCCTGTCATCCAAGCTTTTCTCGGCCTCATTTCTGGCCGGGCTATGCTCGTTTGAGCCGTTTGCAGCGGCTCCCAAGAGCTGCGGGAAAAATGTTCCTCCTGCCAGAACGAGCCGAAGACCGGCAAGGGCAATGTCGATTTGAAGTGAAGTCGAGAAAAAGCCGCGGATGCCGATCTTGAGCGCCTGACGCGCTATGATGGCGTCATCCGTAGCTGAGAGCAACGTGATAGGCGCCTCAGGAAAACGTGCAGCAATCGCGGCGAGATCATCACGCAAGCTGGCGCTCTCGACGTCTCTGCCCGCCAGATCCAATGCGATCAGACGTACCTCGGCGCCGAGCGCTCGGTCGAGACTCTCGGTCGAAATCAAATCGATAAAGTTCCACCCGGCGAGTTCCCGCTCCAGAAGCTTCACCACGGTCGTGCGCGCCAGTGTAGAATGCTCAATAATGATCACAGTTGGTGCATTGCGCCGGCGCTTTATTCCAGCACTGTCGGACACTTGCGTGCTCCCCAGAATGTGTGCAACCCAACAGTCACTCATCCTATCCCTGTTCTTGCTACATGTCATGATAAAAAGCGAGTGTATTGTCGATATAAACAGCCGCATCTCTCATGATAATTCTTATAGTCTATAAAATTTCTGCGAGCGACAACTGGTCCCGCAAAACACATTCAAGAGATTGTTCACGATTATATGACGGTTCGACTTTCTATTAAAGACTTTCCAAACGTCTTCGAGTTTACGCATGGCGAGCAAGTCAACAAAACTTTCAAAGGCGCTGAAAAAGCAAACAATATTCTACAGACCTATTAGCAACGACCTGCTGGACAAAAACGGCTGCCGATCGGCTGGGCTTTGTTGCGCAATCTCAACTCAAAGCAGTTGCATATCTCGACAGCAAAACGACAACAGGGAAAAGCAACCAAAGCCTGCGAACACCGCCTACCCGTTATGATTAGTAAAAACTGCGCTCTAAAGACGCAATTCCCTCAAGAAATACCGCGCAGGCGCCGACGACCTCCTCGAAGTCGCCGACGAGCAGATTGGTTATGGTGGAATGGTCGGCATGTCAGCCGGCCGTTGGACGCCATGTCGGCCCAAGAGACGAAAGCCGGGCGAAGGAAGGGTGAACACGTGGCCTGAAAAGTCGCACGAAGAACGATGTCGTGCAGTTGAGCCCGCGCCATGGAGGTGGGGAGGCTGTCTGTTAGAGTCTGTCAGCGCTAATCGGAATCGTGCGGAGATTCCCTTGCCTTTGATTTTGTGATTCAAGGTCATTGCTGGTGTGGAGGCCGGCAATGATGGTGCGACCTCTTTCTCTGGATTTGCGAACG
>NZ_LOKU01000015.1:0-100958 GCF_002211295.1 Rhizobium sp. N122
AGGTCAGCACATCGGTTTCGGCAAGCCGGGCTTCGCTGAGCCCATGCTCCGGCTCCTGCAGCGTCGCGGTCGTTGCCGAGATGGCGGGGTCGCTATTCAGCGCATTGGCGATCGTCGTATGCATGCCTTCGGGATAGATGCCCCGGACGATCGCATTGGTAGTCTCGTGGATATTCTCTCCCCAGACGACGGTGCGAATGGCCATGATGTGCTCCTGCAGAAACTGGAAGTATCGATAGACGGGAAGGCGGAATTCAAAGCGCTTTGGAAAACAGCGCTGGCTGCGCCTCGCCTCCTCCACGTCTCAGCAACACATAGACCTTTGTCAGGAATTTGACAAAGGGGAAAATTTATCGGTGGAACTCTGGAAATATTGCAGGCAATATCACAACAATATCAATGGGAAACGGATTTGGAGAAGAGATTGACGACGACAACGCCTGAAATGATCAGCCCGAGCCCGACGATCGCCGGCAGATCGAGACGCTGCTTGAAGAAGACCAGACCGACCGAAGAAATCAGCACGATTCCCAAAGCGCTCCAAATCGCATAGGCGATGCCGACGGGGATGCTTTTCAGCGTCAGCGACAGGCAATAGAAGGCGGCCGCATAGCAGGCGACGACGAGCGCCGTCGGCCCGATGCGGGTAAACTGCTGCGACAGCTGCAGCGCGGTCGTGCCGATGACCTCGAGCACGATGGCGGCAAACAACAGCCCGTAGACGGCGGCCTGGCTCATGACGAAATTCCTTCGGATTATTTCCCGGTCAGTTCGATAAGGCGATCGATGAGGTGCCGCCTCAGAACGCCGTCGATATCATGGCTTTCCAGCGTATCCGCAAACCACAGCCCATCGGCGGCAAAACGCACGAGCTGTGTGTCGAGGGAAGAATCGGTGCCCACATATTCCTCCGCCCGCGCCTGCACCCATCGGCGCCAGCGAAGGCGCAGCCGGGGTTCGGCAAGAAGCGCGATCGTCACCTGCGTCCAACTCCTGGAATCGTCGGGACGATCCCTGAGACCGGATACGGCCCTCACATAGGCGCGGGTAAAACGGCCCTGCGGCAGCGGATCGCCGCGCATCAGCTCCTCTATATCGGCGTCGAACTTTTCGAGCAGGCTCTCGAACAAGGCATCAAGCAGCGCATTCTTCGTCGGGAAGTGATGCAGCAGCCCGCCCTTGCTGACGCTGGAGGCGGCGGAAACCGCATCGAGCGTGACGGCGGCCATGCCTTCGCTGGCAGCAAGGCGCGCCGCGACATCCAGCAACTGCTGGCGCACGAGGACAGGCTGTTTTTTGCGATGATGAGCGTTTGACATGCCGAATAAAAGATACCGTCCGGACGGTTTTGTCAAGAAGAATCGCTGTATCCCCTGCCCCGCGGGCATTATGCGCGAAATGCCGCGGCACCTTGATGACAGTTGCGATCATTTTCCATCAGGTGCATGAAGGATCGGGGAATGGGGATGATATCGGGGATGGTTTCGTGACGGAGAAAGTCACCACTTTATATGAAGCGATCGGCGGCGATCCCACCGTGCGGGCGCTGACGCATCGCTTCTATGCGCTGATGGATAAGCTGCCCGAGGCAAGCAACGTGCGCGCGGTGCATCCGCCAAGCCTCGAAGGCAGCGAAGAGAAGTTCTACGAATATATGACCGGTTATCTCGGCGGCCCGCCGCTCTATACCGACAAACGCGGCCATCCGCGCCTGCGCAGCCGCCATTTCGTCGCCGAGATCGGCCCGGTCGAGCGCGACGAATGGCTGCTCTGCTTCCGCCGCGCGCTCGACGAGACGATCGCGAGCCAGGCGCTGCGCGATCTCATCTGGGCGCCGGTAGAACGGCTCGCCCATCACATGCAGAACAAGGAATAGTCATGAGCCTGAACACGCGCCTGGAGCCGGTGCTTTATCTCTTTGCCGGCCTGTTCGGCGCAGCCGGCGTGGCACTCGCCGCTCTTGCCGCCCATGGCGGCGGGCAAGCCAATCTCGCCGCATCCGCATCGACCATGTGTCTCGCACACGCCCCTGCCCTGCTGGCATTGGCTCTCGGCACCGCCAGGCTCAAAACCGCCTGGCTGGCCGGTTTGCTGATGATCTTGGGAACGCTGCTCTTTGCGGGCGATCTGGTCTCGCTGCGTTTTGGCGGCTCCGGCCTCTTCCCCTATGCCGCCCCGACCGGCGGCTGGGCGATGATGCTTGGCTGGCTGGCCATTGCGGCGGGCGCCGTTTTTCGGATACGCTCCTGAGAGAGCGTTGGATCCGCACATCCTCTTCTCGATGACGAATGTGCCTCAAATTGGTCATCGGCATATCGGGACAGTTGATGGGAAGCTCCGCCTCTCTTCCCTCATCCCTGTGCTCGTCACAGGCATCCAGCGCGCCCAAGTCCTTGGACGCACGAAACTCGCTTCCAGCGTATCAGTCATTCACGGCGCGGACGCGCCGTGGCTGGATTCCTGTGACGGGCACAGGAATGAGGGAGGGTGGAGAACGCCTCGCCTTCCACCCACGCAAACCGCAATCAAATGCCCTCAACCACATTGAAGCCTTCGAAAACGGGCGGGCCCTTGTACATCGCCTTGCGGTCGCCGGCATTACGGTGCGCGGCGCGAAAATTCTCGGACTTCGTCCAGTTCTGGAAATCCGCTTCGCTCTTCCAGACCGTGTGCGAGGAATAGAGCGTGTAGCCCTCCTCTTCGTTGAGCTTGCCGCGCAGCAGGCGGAATTCGACAAAACCGGGCACTTCGGCCAGGCTGGAATCGCGATTACGCCAGACCGTCTCGAAATCACTTTCGTTCCCGGTTGCGACCTTGAAGCGGTTCATTGCGATATACATGCGATCTCCTTACGCCTTCCTCTTGCCGGCCCTTGCCGCATACGAGGGAAAGGCGAGAATATTATTGCCGTTTGCCGCCGCCGCGCCAAGCGGCCTCGTCGTCGCTTCTCCGGGCATGCGCGCTTCCCAGGTCGGGAACAGCGCCACATTCTGGTAGATCTCCTGGCGTTCGGCATGCTGGCGGAAAAGTTCGTAGAGCTCAGGCACGAGGCCCTCGCCCGTCTGCGCGGCAAGCTTGTGCAGGCCGATCATGGTGAAGCCGTCGGGACGCTGATCGTTCATCGGGAATTGTCTCGTTCGTTCATTGTCTGCAGCGCACGTTCCAGGCTGGACTTGCTGCCGTTGCGAAGCGGGATGAAGGCCTTGCTGAACTTCTTGCAGCCCGTCTTCACCCGCAGGCAGGCATCGTGGCTGATACAGTCGATGGGGCAGAACACGCAATCGACAGAAGGAAGCAACGTGTCGATGCGGGAAACCGCCTCGCGAAGACCGCCGTCGTGATGAATGAGCTCGGCGCCGAAATTGCTGGCAATCTGGCGAAGATGCGCCACCTGGCAGTCACGGCCGCCGACATAGAGGAAACTGCGGCCATCCAGTTTGGGCCGCCCGGAGGAGGCCTGACCAACGCCCTCAGCCGCGACGACATCGCGGACCTCCCGGTTCGATCCCTTCTTGCCCTTGCGAGCCATATACCACCCCGTTCACTCGTTGATCGTCACACGATTCCTGCGTGTGCGGGTGGACCTTATTAAACTTGATTTTTATAGTAAAGTATAAAGTTGATTATCATATTATCTGGTGACCTGGACCTCCTGGGAAAAGGTCCAGCTAGCCTTCCCCCATTCGGAAGGCAGAGGGGGGAACGGCGCCGCGCGCCGCACACCATCCAAAACAGCTTTATCCAACTCCGCAACACCCGAACTGCGAGCAACGGAAACCGATGCCACCCTACCTGTTCCGTTAATCGTCAATTGAACCCTGACGGTAATGCTACCGCCCATGTTCTTGTATGCATTGGGCACTCGAACGGCGCGCCGGATCCGCTTCTGTACCTTGCCCGGGTAGTTGGCTACGGCCGCGCTTCCCATACCATCGCTTCCGCCGGTCGCGGTTGATGTTCCATCAGTTTCCGGCCCGTTCTGACCGTTGACCACGCCCCTCGTCCGGTTTTCACGATCTAAGCCCTCGTCTCCACCCGCAGGTTTCGCCTTCTTTTGAGACTGTTTCTTTTCGACCGGTTTCGGCTTTTCAGCCTTTGGCTTCGGTTTTGGCACCGGCTTTTCTTCAGATTCGGGCGAGACCTCTGCAGTCTCGACCGGTCTTACTTCTTCCGGCGGAACTTCGGTGGGCTGTACCGCCATTGGCGCTATCTCTGCCGATACTATTGCCTGCGAGGCATCAGGCGTCAGCTGTTCGGGCAAAGTCGTCGCCATCGGCTGAACGACGAAAGATTCTGCAGGGCTCTCTGAGACAAGCACCTCTGGCACGGCGGCAACAACGGTCTCAGGGGAAATATGCGTAACGTCCTGCACCACCGGCACGGACTCCGCCGTGTCGGTTTCAACCCGCTGGGTATGGTTCGGCGGCACGGCATCTAGCTCAGTGGCCTCTTCCGATTGAACTGTATCCGGTTCAACCTCTTCCGCCGCAACTTGCTCGGGCTGCCGTTCTAATTCCGGATCACCTGCCAATGTCTGATTGAAGTCAGAATCGCCGTAAACGACGACGCTGACAGCTTCACCAGCGTCTTCGATTGCTTCGTCCGGCGGTCGTGGCATAAATAAGCTGAGAGCAACCACCAAACCGGCGTGAAAAAGGAATGAACCGACACACGTCAGCGCCACCCGCCGCCGCACCGGCTTCTGCTCATCTTCCTGCTTCTCCACCGCCGCATCCATCGGCGGCGCAGGAGCGGGAGCGGCCGGTTCGGCTTCAGGATGGTCGGGAAAGGAGGATATCTGCGCAAAACGCGTGTAGTGGATCACCGTTTCGCCGGCCGGCTGCCGCTGCGCATTGCGCAATTCGGCAAGCTCATGGCCGGGATGCATGCCGGGCGTGTTGTCGTTCAGGCTGCTATCGGCGTCCGCCTCCCCGATGAGCGCCTGTCTCGATCTGGATTTCGCTGAAATCGCCATTGTCTACGCCTCGGACAGCCTGAAACATGTCCGCCGGGGTCAGCCCCGGCGTTATCTTAGCCCTCGAAGGGAACGGAAATCTGCGAGCGGGTGACGAGGCCCTTCATGCATTCGCCCGCCGCCGGCCCGTCGCAGACGGGCGTGTCGTTGATGAGGATGCGCGTTACGCTCTCGCATTTGACATTCGGCATATCGAACTGTCGCACCCGCTTCTTGCCCTGCGGCAGATCGCGGAAATCGAGCACGGTGATGCGGTCGACGGCTTTCTTGTCGTTGAAGAAGGCAAGCTCGAAGGAGATCTTGTTGATGGCGGTCGGCAGCTGGTTCAGCGCCACGAAGGTCATCATGCAGCCCTTCTGCGAGGGCGCCAGCGCATTGAGTTCGACATCGAGGGAGGCTGCCGGTGCCGCCTCCTGCGCCTGAGAAACGCTTGAAAACGCCATCGCCATGCCGGCCGCAACAGCCGCAAACCTACCTGTCATAAAACCTTCTCCGTCGTGGTCGCGTGCCGCCGGCAGGCAGCTCGCATCAGCAATTTCGAAAACTTGACTGTATTAGTCTCCTATTGCGTCTTTAAAAAACTATGAGTAAGAAAGTCAAGATAAATGTCGCCACCACCGGGACCCAGAACCCCGGCCTCACGGAATTGCCAACCGAAATGATGGTTGAAAAGCCAGATAACTTTAAGCACGTGCCGCTGCCGAGCGAGCCCGCGGCGCAGCACAGGATCGTCGAAAGCGCGGATCTTTTCCGCGGCGCGAACGAGATCATGATCAGACACGACGGCGTGATCTATCGCCTGAAGATCACCCGCCAGGGCAAGCTCATTCTCAATAAGTAGGGCCAATAGTTAGGTAACACATGACCGAACAGACAAGACCGGCGCCAGCCGAAATCCGTGCGTTTCGCGCCGAAAATCCGAAACTGCGCGAGCGCGATATCGCCGCCCGGCTGAAGATTTCCGAGGCCGCCCTCGTCGCCGCCGAGACCGGCATCAGCGTCACCCGCATCGATGGCAGCGCGCTGAAGTTTCTCGAACGCGTGGCGAGCCTCGGCGAAGTGATGGCGCTGTCGCGCAACGAAAGTGCCGTGCACGAAAAGATCGGCATCTTCGAAAACATCAAAAGCGGCGCGCAGGCGGCCATCGTTCTCGGTGAGAATATCGACCTGCGCATCTTCCCGAGCCGCTGGGAACACGGCTTCGCCGTATCCAAGGCGGATGGCGACCAGGTGCGCCTCAGCCTGCAATATTTCGACAAGGCGGGCAACGCCGTGCACAAGGTGCACCTGCGCCCGAATTCGAATGTCGAGGCCTATCATGCGATGGTTGCCGCGTTGAGGCTGGAAGACCAGTCGCAGGATTTCGTCGAGGTCGCGACCTCAAATATCGTCGATGAAACCGCCGACGTCAGCCGCGACGAACTGCGCGACAATTGGAGCAGGCTCACCGATACCCACGAATTCTTCGGCATGCTCAAGCGCCTGAAGATCGGCCGCCAGGCGGCCGTGCGCAGCGTCGGCGACGACTATGCCTGGAAGGTCGACAACAGCGCGACGGCGGAGATGATGCATGCCTCGGTGAAATCCGGCCTGCCGATCATGTGCTTCGTCGCCAATGACGGCATCGTCCAGATCCATTCCGGCCCGATCTTCAATGTCCAGGCGATGGGCCCATGGATCAATATCATGGACCCGACCTTCCATCTGCATCTGCGCCAGGATCACATCGCCGAGACCTGGGCCGTGCGCAAGCCGACCACGGACGGCCACGTCACTTCGCTGGAGGCTTACAATACGCAAGGCGAGATGATCATCCAGTTCTTCGGCAAGCGGAAGGAAGGTTCCGACGAACGCCCCGAGTGGCGCGAGATCATGGAAAACCTGCCGCGGGCAGCAAGTGTCGCCGCATAAGGATTGCAACGATGACGATGCGGCGATCACTGAGGCCGAAAAGCGTCCGGAGGCCGATCGCAAGCGCGTCCTCTTCATCCTCAGCGCCCAGAACGGCCGGATCATGGCCTCGGGCACCGGCACGGCGGCCGACGGCATCGTCAAGCTCGCCGGCGCCATCAACGCCGTCGGCGCATTCCCGGGTTACAAGCCGCTGACCGATGAGGCGATCATCGAAGCCAAGCCCGACATCATCCTGATGATGAACCGCGGCGATGGCGCCGGCACCAAGAACGAGGATCTGCTGGCCCAGCCGGCGATCGCGCTGACGCCGGCCGGCGAGAAGAAGGCGATCATCCGCATGGACGGCATCTACCTACTCGGCTTCGGCCCGCGCACTGCAGCCGCCGCGCGTGAGCTCAACGCGGCGATCTACGGGGGCTGATCATGGCCCTGCCGCGAGCCATGATGGAACGAAGGCGACCATTCCCGATGGTGGAAATCCGCGCAAACCGGCAGGCGGGCGACAGAACGCGGCTCGCCCTGCTGGTCATCGCGCTGCTCGTCATCGGCTCAGTCTTCTCGATGCTGTTTGCGGTGACGACCGGCGCCTCGGATGCCTCGATCCTCGACGTGATCGGCAACATGGCCGGTTCCGAGACGGCGCTCAGCATGCGTGACCGGATCATCATCTTCGACATCCGCCTGCCGAGAGCGATCCTCGGCTTCCTGATCGGCGCCTCGCTGGCCGTTTCCGGCACGGTGATGCAGGGCCTGTTCCGCAATCCACTGGCCGATCCCGGCCTCATCGGCGTCTCCTCCGGAGCAAGTCTCGGTGCCGTCACCATGATCGTGCTCGGCGGCAGCCTTGCAGCACCGCTTGAGGCACTTCTCGGCATCTATGCCCTGCCGGCGGCCGCCTTTGGCGGCGGTCTCGTCACGACGCTGCTGCTTTACAGGATCGCCACCCGCCACGGCCAGACCTCGGTGGCGACGATGCTGCTGGCCGGCATCGCGCTCAGCGCGCTAGCCCTGGCGATGACAGGTCTGCTGATCTACATGGCCAACGACCAGCAGCTGCGCGACCTGACTTTCTGGAGCATGGGCTCGCTGGCCGGCGCCACATGGACGAAGATCGCCGCCGCCGGCCCAATCATTCTGCTGTCCTTTACCGCCCTGCCCCTCATGGCTCGCGGCCTCAATGCCATCACGCTCGGCGAGGCCGCCGCCTTTCATATGGGCGTGCCGGTGCAGCGGCTGAAGAATGTCGCGATCGTCGGCGTCGCCGCGGCGACCGGTGCCTCCGTCGCCGCCAGCGGCGGCATTGGTTTCGTCGGCATCGTCGTGCCGCACATCCTGCGCATGGCGATCGGCCCGGACAATCGTTTCCTGCTGCCGGCCGCAGCTCTTCTCGGCGGCTCGCTGCTGATATTCGCCGATGTCCTGGCGCGCACCCTGGTCGCCCCGGCCGAGCTGCCGATCGGCATCATCACCGCGGCGGTCGGCGGGCCGTTCTTCCTGTGGATTCTGCTGAGGCAGCGTTCGCGCCTTGCCCTGTGAGTGCTGTCGTGAGTGACGAGATGATCGAAGTGTCCGGCCTCTCCGTGCGCCTTTCCGGCAAATCAATCATCAGTGACGTCGCCTTCGCGGCCAAGGCCGGCGAGCTGACGGCGATTGCCGGGCCGAACGGCTCCGGCAAGACGACGACGATGAAAGCCATATCGGGCGAGCTTGCCTATGGCGGCTCGGTGCGCATCGGCGGCAACGAGGTGAAAGAGCTGAAACCCTGGCGGCTTGCCGCCCTTCGCGGCGTGCTGCCGCAGGCAAGCACCATCTCGTTTCCCTTCACCGTGCGCGAAATCGTCCGCATAGGCCTGACATCGGGCATCAACCTCAATCCCGACAAGGCCGAGCAGACGGCGGCTGCCGCACTCGCAGCGGTCGACCTGACCGGCTTCGAAGGCCGTTTCTATCAGGAACTCTCCGGCGGCGAGCAGCAGCGCGTTCAGCTTGCCCGCGTGCTCTGCCAGATCGCCGAACCCATCGTCGACGGCAAACCCTGCTGGCTGCTGCTCGACGAGCCGGTCTCAAGCCTCGACATCAGCCACCAGCTGACGATCATGACGCTTGCCCGAAATTTCTGCGAACGCGGTGGCGGCGTCATCGCCGTCATGCATGATCTCAACCTGACAGCGCTCTTTGCCGACCGCATCGTGCTGATGAAATCCGGCCGCCTCGCCGCCGCAGGCAATATCGGTGACGTGTTGACGGATGAAACTATGCTGTCGGTATTCGGCTGCGCGCTGCGCATCAACCAGGTACCGGCCGACGGCACGCCCTTCGTCCTCGCCCACAGCGCCATTTCCCGCTCCTGACCGCCGCTGGCGGAACTTTTGACCGCCCGGCACGTTTTCGGCAGTGATCTGGGTCAATGCCGGGCGATATCTCTTATGCAACGGACGGTGGTAACCCCAGTGCGAAATAGGCGGGCTTGCGCGCGCCCCAGCCAATGGAGACAGCCATGAGCTATTCTATCTTCCAGTCCGGCCGCAGCCGCCGCAACGGCACCTTCCACCATCTCGAATCCGGCATCGAGGAGCAGATCGAGGCGCTGCGTGACGAACTCGCGGAACTGACGCGCCTCGTCGGCAAGAGTTCACGTTACCAAGGCGAGAAAATCCGCAGCCAGGCCGGCGCCGGTTATGAGGAACTGCTCGGCCGCAGCGAGGATCTGTTGCGCGAATTGCAGCACGGCTATGAGCGCGGCGCGACCGAAATGCGCGACACCGTGCGCAAACATCCGCTGGCAACCATCGGCGCCGCTGCCGCGTTCGGCCTGGCCATCGCCTTCCTCGCCCGCCGCTGAGGAAGCGCGATGCTGTCGATCCTCAGCCTGCTGACTGGCGCAAGCGTGCACCGGACCGTTGCACGCGCCAAGCGCAATAGCATTTTCATCGCGCTTGCCGCACTTTTCCTCCTCACCGCCTACGCGCTGGCCGTCACCGCCGGCGCCATCTGGCTCGCCGGCATCTACGGCGCGCTCGCCGCCGTTCTTTTCCTGGCCGCCTGCGCGCTGCTGATCGCCATCATCGCGCTGGTGGTGATGGTCGTCATCAACGCCCGGGAGAAGCGCCGCGCCCGCGAACGCCGTGCCGCGCTGGAATCTCTGGCGACAGTGGGCCTCGGCCTCGTCCGCGCCCAGCCGTTGCTGGCGGCCGGCGTGCTGGCGGCGATCGCTGCGGCTAATCTGGTGGGGACGAAGCGGGAGGATTGATCTTCTTGCGACGACCACCTCCCCGATCCGAAGAGGGGAAGCACCCACCTCGCCTCCCTCATTCCTGTGCTCGTCACAGGAATCCAGCCACGGCGCGTCCGCGCCGTGAATGAACCGAATCGCGATGAAAAAGTCTTTCGCGCCCAAGGACTTGGGCGAACTGGATTCCTGTGACAAGCACGGGAATGAGGGTGGAGAGGGGGTGCCCTAATGGCATCGGCCAAGCAGACGCTCGTTCTGCTCGCCAACCGACAACGTCAAAAGAGCCGGAGCCTAACAGAGCAACCGGCTTCTCTATCACTTCTTAAAACGCAAACGCCTTCGACGTCAGCGGCGCCGAGGTGGCATCAGGGCCGAAATCGGCCTCGCCGGAAATCTGCAGCAATTCCTGCAGTCGCTGGCGGGCGCGGTTGACCCGGCTCTTGATGGTGCCGACGGCGCAGCCGCAGATTTCGGCGGCTTCCTCGTAGGAAAAACCCGAGGCGCCGACGAGGATGATCGCCTCGCGCTGGTCCGGCGGCAGCTGGTCGAGCGCCTTCTTGAAGTCCTGCAGATCGAGGGCGCCGTATTGCGACGGGTGCATCGCCATCGATTCGGTGAACAGCCCGTCGCTGTCCTGGATCTCGCGGCCGCTCTTGCGCATCTGGCTGTAGAGTTCGTTGCGCAGGATCGTGAAGAGCCAGGCCTTCATATTGGTGCCCATCTCGAAATGATCCTGTTTGGCCCAGGCCTTCATGATGGTGTCCTGGACGAGATCGTCGGCACGATCATGCCGTCCGATGAGCGAAATTGCGAAAGCGCGGAGACTTGGGAGGGCCGCCAGCAATTCCCGCTTGAAGCTGGGTTGCGTTTTTTCTTCCAT
The DNA here is from genome assembly GCF_002211295.1 of Rhizobium sp. N122. Lineage (NCBI taxonomy): Bacteria > Pseudomonadati > Pseudomonadota > Alphaproteobacteria > Hyphomicrobiales > Rhizobiaceae > Rhizobium > Rhizobium sp. N122. Next base: position 11,002 of record NZ_LOKU01000015.1, read on the forward strand.
GCGGACGATCCTATTCGGCCATCTTGGCAGAAGCCATCATTTCGGCATGGTCGAGCTTTTCGAGAAGGTCGAGAAAACGGTCCGGGATCGCCTCCTCCTGCGCGGAGGCATAGAGCGACCGCAGCCTGACGCCGATCTGATTGTTCGGGTCGAGGATATCGCTTGCCCGCAGCTCCAGCTTGCGCTGATCGGCTGCTTCTTTCTTGCGTGTCGTCATCAATTCGTCTTCTCGCCGGTTGTCTGTTGGGGCGTGCATGGGGCTGATCACGATTTCAACCATCGACACCGACCCTTCGATTGCCGATGTCGCTGGCATTTATTGCTGCATGGGTCAAAACGCTACGCCCTTTCTTCGTCGGCTTGAATAATGCGGCGCGACAAAAAAAGTTCCTGCCGTTCCGGAACTTTTTTATCAAGGCGACGTTAACCGCTCATTGGAGCCAATGACCGGCCTGCATACGGGAGCCCTTAATGACACTTTCTACTCGAATTGCGCCGCACCTTCCTTATCTGCGCCGCTATTCCCGCGCCCTGACCGGCACTCAGACTTCGGGCGACGCTTATGTCGCCGCCGTTCTCGAAGCTATCATCGCCGATCTCACCATTTTCCCGGATACGGCGAATGACCGGGTGGCACTCTACAAACTGTTTACACAATTGTTTGGTTCCACCGCCGTCCAGATTCCGGAACCGACCTCGCCCTATGCCTGGGAACAGCGCGCCACCTTGAACCTTTCGAAGGTTTCACCGGGCGCCCGTCAGGCCTTCCTGCTTGCCTCCGTGGAGAATTTCCGCGTCGCCGAGATCGGCGAAATCCTGGAGCTCGACGAACAGGACGTCATGCGTCTGCTCGACATGGCCTCGCAGGAGATTTCCCGCCAGGTTGCGACCGATATCATGATCATCGAGGATGAACCGCTGATCGCCATGGATATCGAGCAAATGGTCGAAAGCCTCGGCCATCGCGTCACCGGCATTGCCCGCACCCATGCCGAGGCCGTCGCGCTCTATAACAAGACCAAGCCGAGTATGGTGCTGGCCGATATCCAGCTGGCCGACGGCAGTTCCGGCATCGACGCCGTCAACGACATCCTCAAGACGTCGAGCGTGCCGGTGATCTTCATTACCGCTTTCCCGGAAAGGCTTTTGACCGGCGAGCGCCCCGAACCGACTTTCCTTGTCACCAAACCCTTCAACCCAGACATGGTCAAGGCATTGATCAGCCAAGCTCTTTTCTTCAACGAATCGACCAAAGTGGCCGCCTGAGACGCAATTTTCCGGCCTTCGGAACCAAATCGCCAAAGCAGGCGTTCCGGTGCTACCGGGACGCTCCGCTGGCCTTAACGGTTTTTGCAGCGCTTTGTTCTAGAGTTGACGGGCGGCGTCTCTGAGGGCGCTTCCTTCAGCGACGTTCAAGATGTCACAAGGAAAGGCGGCCGAGTGAATACGACGGAACCATTATCCGGCATGCCTTTTACCTTCGAGGGCAAAGCCGCAATGATGGAACGCGCGCTCGGCAGCGCCGGGATTTCAATCCTTTGCCAGGACGCCCGGCTGGCAATATTCTATGCCGAAAATCTGCCGCCGCATTTCGCAGCGCTCTTCATCCCGGGCGGCGGCGATGCCGCCCTGTTTGGCGACGCGCACGGCCGGTATCTGACGGCGCTGAAACACAAGGTGCTGGAAACCGGCATCCCCAACAATGCCGAAGTCGAGATCGACATCGACGGCGAAATGCGCACCTATGAGCTGAAGATTCAGCGCACCGGCAAACGCGGCACCCATGGACTTCTGTCGGTCATGGCGGAGGTCACCGAAAGCCGGCATCGTGAAAAAGTGCTGAAATCGCTGCTGCGTGAACTCTCGCACCGCTCGAAGAACCTTCTTGCCATCATCCAGGGCATCGCCACGCAGACGGCGCGCAATACGCTCTCCCTCGACAGCTTCCTCCTCAAGTTCCGCGGGCGGCTGCAATCGCTTTCCAACTCGCAGGATCTGATCACGGATTCGAGCTGGCGCGGCGCCTATCTGTTCGAACTTGCCGAAAAGCAATTCGCTCCCTACTGGCCGGAAACATCAGGCTCGATGCCGATCTACGGCATCAACGCCCATCTGACGCCGAATGCCGCCGTGCATCTCGGGCTCGCCCTGCACGAACTCATCGTCAACTCCGCCTCCTATGGCGCGATATCCGGTGGCGCCGCCTCGATCACCTTGAATTGCCGCGACGCCATGATCGGCGACAGGAAGGCGATCGAAGTCATCTGGGCAGAGGTGCTGCAGAACCAGTCGGAAGTCCACGAATTCAGCGACAACAGCTTCGGCCGCACCGTGCTCGAGCGTGTCGTACCCTCGTCGGTCAACGGCAAGGCGGAGCTGAACCTCGTTCCCGGCCGCATCGAATATCGCCTGACCATTCCGGAAACCGAATTCGAGATTTTCAAGCGCGTGTGAAACTCTGGGAAAAGCCTGGGAAACACTACAGCCGAACGGAAAAACAGCCGGTGCGAGGGCGGCGCACCGGCTGTCTTCACTCACCGGGAGGGGACCGTGAGTACGTCCGGATAGTGGGTTGGGGGCGCGCATGTTGGGTCGATGCGATCACCATCCGGATATCGCAATAACGACGACCTCAGACATTGGTTCCCTCCGCCGACAAAAAAATTCGACTTTTTTTAATCTTTTTTGGGATACCCGTCTCCGGCCATACGCCCGATCATTTCAGCAACGAGCGCCGCTGAAAATTAAACCGACAAAACAGTTACTTATCGAACAGCGTCCAAGACAAGATCGTCAAAATTTTACCGTTTGATAAATTTTTAAACCTGAGTTACGCTTTCCCTCACAGGCCGTTTACCAATAATGAGGGAACTTCAATGGAACGACTGGAAACCGGGATTCATGCCGGCCGGCTTTCGCCCGCCGAGTATGAGGCTAATTTTTCCGATCTTCATCCGCGCCTCGACAATCATGAGGCGCTGGTCGCCGCCGATCGCTGTTATTTCTGTTACGACGCGCCGTGCATGACGGCCTGTCCCACCTCGATCGACATTCCGCTGTTCATCCGCCAGATTTCGACCGGTAACCCGATCGGCTCGGCCAAGACGATCTTCGATCAGAACATCCTCGGCGGCATGTGCGCCCGCGTCTGTCCCACCGAAGAGCTCTGCGAACAAGCCTGTGTGCGCAACACGGCCGAGGAACGCCCCGTCGAGATCGGCCGGCTGCAGCGTTATGCGACCGATGCCGCCATGCAGGCCGGCAAACAGTTCTATGCCAGGGCCGAAGCGTCAGGAAAGACGATCGCCGTCGTCGGCGCGGGCCCGGCGGGCCTTGCCGCCGCCCATCGCCTGGCCGTGAAGGGCCATTCGGTCGTCATCTATGACGGCAGGGAAAAATCTGGCGGCCTCAACGAATATGGCATTGCCACCTACAAGACCGTCGACGATTTCGCCCAGCAGGAAGTCGACTACATCCTCTCGGTCGGCGGCATCGATGTCCGCCACGGCGCTCTTCTCGGCCGCGATTTTTCGCTCGCCGACCTGCAGGCGCAATATGACGCCGTCTTCCTCGGCATCGGCCTTGCCGGTGTCAATGCGCTGCGCATCGACGGCGAGAACCTCGCCGGCGTCGACGACGCCGTCGATTTCATCGCCGCACTCCGTCAGGCTGAGGACAAGGGCCAAATCGCTATTGGCCGCCGTGTCGTCGTCCTCGGCGGCGGCATGACGGCGATCGACGCTGCCGTCCAGGCCAAGCTGCTCGGCGCCGAGGAGGTGACGATCTGTTATCGCCGCGGCAAGGAGCAGATGAACGCCTCCGAATACGAGCAGGATCTGGCAAGCTCCAAGGGCGTGATCATCCGCCACTGGCTGGCGCCGAAATCGATCCTGTCGCAGGACGGCAAGGTCGCCGCCATCGAGGTGGAATATACGCGGATTGTCGAAGGCCGCCTCATCGGCACCGGCGAGACCGGCGTCATCGCCGCCGACCAGATCTTCAAGGCGATCGGCCAGAGCTTTGATGCCTCGGGTCTCGGTTCGCTGCGCATGGAATCCGGCCGTATCGCCGTCGATGTCGACGGCCACACCTCGCTCGATGGTGTTTGGGCCGGCGGCGACTGCGTCTTCGGCGGCGACGATCTCACGGTTTCCGCCGTCGCCCATGGCCGCGACGCGGCTGAATCCATCCATCGCGCCCTGACTGCAGCAGCCGCTCCGGCTGTCGCGGTCGCCTGAAGGGGAGAATGAACAATGGCTGATCTTCGCAATAATTTCGTCGGCATCAAGTCGCCCAACCCGTTCTGGCTGGCCTCCGCGCCGCCGACCGACAAGGCCTATAACGTCGAGCGCGCCTTCAAGGCCGGCTGGGGCGGTGTGGTCTGGAAGACGCTGGGCGAGGAAGGCCCGCCCGTCGTCAACGTCAACGGCCCCCGCTACGGCGCGATCTGGGGCGCCGACCGCCGCCTGCTCGGTCTCAACAACATCGAGCTGATCACCGACCGCGACCTCTACACCAATCTCAGGGAAATGAAGCAGGTCAAGATGAACTGGCCGGATCGGGCGCTGATCGCCTCGATCATGGTGCCCTGCGAGGAACAAGCCTGGAAGTCGATCCTGCCGCTCGTCGAAGAGACCGGCGCCGATGGCGTCGAACTCAATTTTGGCTGTCCGCACGGCATGTCGGAGCGTGGCATGGGCTCTGCCGTCGGCCAGGTGCCGGAATATATCGAAATGGTCGTGCGCTGGTGCAAGCAGTACACCCGCATGCCCGTCATCACCAAACTGACGCCGAATATCACCGATGTCCGCCGTCCGGCCCGCGCTGCCAAGGCCGGCGGCACCGATGCCGTCTCGCTGATAAACACGATCAACTCGATCGTCTCCGTCGATCTCGACAACTTTGCTCCCAACCCGACCGTCGGCGGCAAGGGCAGCCATGGCGGTTATTGCGGCCCGGCGGTCAAGCCGATCGCGCTGAACATGGTGGCCGAAATTGCCCGTGATCCCGAAACCTACGGCCTGCCGATCTCGGGCATCGGCGGCATCACCACCTGGCGCGACGCCGCCGAATTCCTCGTTCTCGGCGCCGGCAACGTCCAGGTCTGCACCGCGGCGATGACCTACGGCTTCAAGATCGTAGACGAGATGATCACGGGCCTCTCCGACTGGATGGACGAAAAGGGCCATCGCAATCTCGACGACATCACCGGCCGCGCCGTGCCCAACGTCACCGACTGGCAATATCTGAACCTCAACTATATCGCCAAGGCGAAGATCGACCAGGACGCCTGCATCAAATGCGGCCGCTGCCATATCGCCTGCGAAGACACCTCGCACCAGGCGATCACCAACGTCGTCAACGGCCTGCGTCATTTCGAAGTGATCGATGAGGAATGCGTCGGCTGCAATCTCTGCGTCAGCGTCTGCCCGGTCGAGAACTGCATCACCATGGAGCCACTCCCCGCCGGCACCCTCGACAAGCGCACCGGCAAGTTGGTCGACCCGAACTACGCCAACTGGACGACGCACCCGAACAACCCGATGGCCCGCCAGGCGGCGGAGTGAAACTTCATTTGAATTGAGCAATCCCCCGGCAACGGGGGATTTTGTTTGCGCATGGATCAAATTAGGGTCGACCTAAACCAGCCTGTGGCATGAAAATGATTGACCAAGCACAAATTAGGCAGCGTCTCGATGCCTGTCATCTCTTATCATTGGAGTCATTCGGACCTCGCCGGGGAGAGGATGCTCAGTTCGACCTGATCCTTGAGGTCGCCGAACTCAAAAGCCAATCGCGTCAGACTGACCGCCCGTCGGAGGACCAAGACGCCGTTACATCCCCAGAAGTCCACACTTCTGAAGACATCCGGCGGATCGTTGAAGCTCACGCCGATCCGCTTATCGTTGACCTGGATTCGGCAATCTTCACAATCCTCTTTGAAGGCTACGCCGCATTTCAGATCAAGAGCGAGATGATGTCACTTTTGGAACCCACAGACGATTTCTCAAAGAAGCTTCGCATCTATGAAAAGTCTCGGTTTCTCAATCATATGGCGACGGCAACATGTGCATCGGATTGGATCGGTGAGCCACTGAAACATTTCGCCGTGATCTGCCTCGATCATATCGTTGACGTCGCCTGTACCTGCGAGCCCATCTTGTCGGTGAGAAAACGTAGCGACTTAGATTGAAGCGGCAACGACGACATCTCGGTCAGCCGGACATACCGGCTTCGCCATCTTCTTACTTCCAGCCTGCCCCACGATTTAATGACGGGCACAACCTCCGTCTGGAAGACAATGCTTTAGACCAGGTCAAAGACCGAACGACCGCCTGTAAGCGCTTGGGCTCGTCCCGAGCCGCTTGCGAAAATGATGGCGCATTGTCGCCATCGTGCCGAAGCCGCTTGATATCGCGATGTCGTCGAGCGACACCGCAAGTTCTTTCTCGAGAAGGTCACGGGCATGGCGCAGCCGTTCCTTCAGCAGCCATTCGCCGACGCTGAGACCCGTCGTCGCTTCGAACCGGCGCTGAAAGGTGCGCATGCTCATACCCGCTCTTTTGGCAAGCAGGCTGATCGGCTGCTGCTCAGAAAGGCTTCCGCGCATCCATTCGATCAGCGGCCCCAGGCGGATGCCCTCGCGCGCCTCGGGGACCGGTGCGCTGATGAACTGCGCCTGTCCGCCTTCGCGGTGCGGCGGCACGACGAGGCGGCGGGCGACGCTGTTTGCTGCCTCCGCGCCGAAATCGCCGCGCACCACATGTAGGCAGAGATCGATGCCGGCCGCACTGCCCGCCGCCGTCAGCAGGCTGCCCTCGTCGATGTAGAGAACGCCGGCGTCGAGCGCGATGTCGGGATAACGCGCGGCGATCGAGCCGACATAGCGCCAATGTGTCGTCGCCCTGCGGTTGGCAAGCAGTCCCGATGCGGCGAGAACCGCAACGCCGGAACAAAGCGACATAATCCGCGCGCCGCGCTGATGCGCTGCCCTGAGCGCTGCGGCGAGCGGCGCCGGCACCGGCGCCTCGATCGCCCGCCAGCCGGGCACGACGATCAGATCGGCCTCGTCGAGCACCTCCAGCCCCTTGTCGACCGCGACCGTCAGCCCGCCCGCGGCGCGGAGCGGCCCCGGCTCGATTCCGCAGACCGCGAAGCGATACCAGCTCTCACCCATCTCCGGGCGCGGCAGGCCGAAGACCTCGTAGGCGATGCCGAATTCGAAGGTGCAGAGCCCGTCATAGGCAAGGGCTGCGACCAACGGTCCTTTCGTCTGCTGCGGTAATGTCTTTGGCATGATCTTTACGCTGTCGGTCATGATGGCCAATTTCGCAAAGCTTTAACATCGGCGATACCGGGCGGCAACTCAAACATGGAAAGGAAGACCGATGCCAAGCCCCGTCACCAAAATCCCGGCCGCCGAGCCTGATCTCGCCGCCGCTCGCTATGCCGCCAAGCTCGCCTTCGAAACCGATTGCTCGGATGTCCACGCTGCCCTTGCCGGCGCCAAGGTCGATTTCATTCTCCTCGACGTGCGCTCGCCGGCGCTGTTTTCCCAGTCCCACCTGCCGGGCGCGATCAACCTGCCGCATGGCAAGATGACCGCGCACCGCATGTCGGCATGGGCAGAGGACACCCTCTTCGTCGTCTATTGCGCCGGTCCGCACTGCAACGGCGCCGACAAGGCCGCCTTCCGCCTGGCCAAGCTCGGCCTCAAGGCCAAGCTGATGATCGGCGGCATGACCGGCTGGGCCGACGAGGGTTTCGCCTTTGAAAGCGAAGCCATTGCCGCCGAATAGGAAGGCGCCATTCCTTCCTCATGCGAAGAGACGCAAAGCAGGGGAAGCCCATGTTTTTCTATGGGTTTCCCTGGAAATACCGGGATGCTGCAATATATCGCTAATTTGCCATCCCGCATGAACGGCATCGAATGCCAATTTACTTAGAACACGGTCCGCATGTCACTTCGCAGCGTGCTCCGCGCACAAACAGCAGATTGCCACGCCGAGGTCGACACGCTTTTCGGCACGTTCGATCTCTCCAATAAACAGCAGTATCAAACATTCCTGCGCGCCCATGCCCGCGTCGTGCCGGCGGCCGAAAAGGCGCTCGATGACGCGGGAATCATCCGCCTGCTGCCCGACTGGCCGGAACGTCGGCGCGCGCAGCTGTTGTTGGCCGATATCGCGGAGTTCGGCGATCCATTGCCACAGCCCCTTCCGCCACCGGCCTTGCACAGCGAGGCAGCGCTCTGGGGTGCGCTCTACGTGCTCGAAGGTTCCAAGCTCGGGGGCGCCCTGCTTGCCAAATCCGTGCCCGATCACCTGCCCGGCAGCTATCTCAGACCGCAGGGTCCAAAGGGCGCCATCAGGACCTTCATGGATCGTCTCGATGCCAGCGGTGTAGACGATCCCGCTGCCGCCGTTTTCGCAGCCCGCGATGTTTTCGGCCTCTTCCTCAAAGCCGGGCAACTCGAACTGGAAGCCGTCTTATGAGCGGCACGTTTGACCCCGTCGATCTGACCAATTGCGACCGCGAGCCGATCCATCAGCTCGGCGCGGTTCAGCCTTTCGGCTTTCTGCTGGCGATATCTTCGGACTGGATCGTCACACGTGCCTCGACAAATCTGGCCGAGTTCCTCGGCATTGCGCAGGCAGATGCGCTCGGCCGGCCTGTCACCTCGCTGATCACGCCCGAGGCACTTCACACCATCCGCAACAAGCTGACCACGCTGCGCGGATCCGATGTCGTCGAGCGCATTTTCGGCATTGCTCTGACCTCGGATCAGAACAAGTTCGATCTTGCCGTGCATATGAATGACAATGGGGTCATCGTCGAAGGCGAGCACTGCCAGGAAGACAGGCGCAACGCCCCCTCCCTCTCCATGCGCAGCATGATGTCCCGCCTCGACCACACGGAAACGATGGAGGCTTTCTTTCGCGACGGGGCAAGGCAGGCGCGCGCCCTGACCGGCTTCGACCGAGTCATGGTCTATCGCTTCGACGAAAGCGGTTCCGGCGAAGTGGTGGCCGAAGCCGCCCGGGCCGGCATCGGCTCGTTCCTCGGGCTGCACTATCCGGCATCCGACATTCCGGTGCAGGCGCGGGCGCTTTATCTGCGCAACCTGTTCCGCATTATTGCCGATGTCGACGCCGTCCCGGTCCCGATCCTGCCTGAACGCGATGAGTACGGACAGCCGCTCGATCTCTCCATGTCGGTTTTGCGTTCGGTCTCGCCGATCCATATCGAATATCTGAAAAACATGGGCGTCGGCGCTTCGCTCTCCATATCGATCGTCGTCGACGGCAAGCTCTGGGGCCTGTTTGCCTGCCATCATTACGGCCCGCGCCTGCCCTCGGCTGAAAGCCGATCCACCGCCGAACTGTTCGGCCAGATGTTTGCCTCGCGCCTTGAAAGCCGCGAACGGCGGCTGGCGCTCGACTACGAGACCAAGGCACGCCGCATCGCCGACCGGCTGCTTACCTCCGTGGCCGACAATGCCAGCCTGCTCGACGATCCGGCCTGGCTGATCGAGGCGCTCGCCGACGCCATTCCTGCCGATGGCATCGGCGTCTGGATCAACGGCCGGCTGGCGCTTGCCGGCATCGGGCCGGATGAGAGAAGTTTCGCAGCCCTCGTCCGCCATCTCAACCGCAATGCCGCCGGCCGCATCTATGCGGTCGACAGGCTGACGGAGACCTATCCGGATCTGGCGCTCGACGATGCCGTGGCCGGCATGCTCGCCATCCCGATCTCGCGTTCGCCGCGCGACTATGTCGTGCTTTTCCGTCAGGAACTGGTGCGAACGGTGCGATGGGGCGGCGACCCGCACAAGCCGGTGGAGTACGGCCCCAACGGTCCGCGGCTGACGCCGCGCAAGAGTTTCGAAGCCTGGTCGGAACTGGTGCGCGGCCGCTCCCTGCCCTTCACCGAGGCCGAGCGCCGTGTCGCCGAGACCATCCGCGTCACGCTGATCGAAGTGGTGCTGCGCCTCACCGACGAGGCCAGCATGGCGCGGCAGACGGCAAACGAGCGCCAGGAACTGCTGATCGCCGAGCTGAACCATCGCGTCCGCAATATATTGAGCCTCATTACCGGGATCATTCGGCAATCGCAGACGACCTCGGTCACCGTCGGCGACTACATCCGCCAGATCGAGGGCCGCGTCCAGTCGCTCGCCCGCGCTCATGACCAGATCACCCGCGATCACTGGGCGCCGGCCTCGCTGCGGCAGTTGCTGGTGGCCGAGACCGCCGCCTATCTCGGCAAAAACGCGGAGCGTATTCGGATGAACGGCGAGGACGTGCTGCTGGAGCCGCAAGCCTTCTCCACCGCCGCCCTTGTTTTCCATGAGCTGATGACCAACAGCGCCAAATATGGCAGCCTTTCCGGCACCGGCGGCACGGTCGAACTCGGCTGGCATCGCGACGACGAAGCCAATCTGCAGATTGGCTGGCGCGAAAAGAATGGTCCGCCCGTCATCGAACCCACACGCCAAGGCTTCGGTTCGACGATCATCCGGCGCTCGATCCCCTATGACCTCGGCGGCCAGGCGGATGTCCGCTACGTCAAGGACGGTCTCGAAGCGGATTTTCGTATTCCGGCGCGGTTTGTCGTTGGGCCAACGAGCGAGCGGTCAAATTCAGCGCCGGTCGGAGCGGCCGAACGCCGGACGATTGCTGGCGATCATCAGCCGCTCTCTGGGCTGAAGGTGCTGCTGGTGGAAAACAACCTGATCATCGCCATGGATGGGGAGGACATCCTGCGCCGGATGGGCGCCGACGTGGCAACGGCGCCAAGTGTCGCCGAGACGATGCAGATCCTGGCCGGCCGTTCCTTCGATCTGGCCCTTCTCGATGTCAATCTCGGCGATGAGACGAGTTTCGGGATTGCCGACCGGCTGGCGGCCGAAGGCGTGCCCTTCGTTTTTGCCACAGGCTATGGCGAAGGCATCGCTCAGGCGAACAGCCACTCGGACGCGCCCGTGCTGCAGAAACCCTATACGATGGAAGGCGTGACCGACACCCTCGCCCGTCTGCCGCTTATCAGAAAGCGATAAACCTCAGCTCTCCGAGCGATCCGGCCGCAGCCCGCCGACAAAGAGCTGTTCCAGAAACCGCGCCGCATCCTCGAAGCGGCCGTCGCCGGAGTGCTCCTGTCCGAGCACGGCACGCACCTGCACGTCGAAATCCGCGTAGTGCTGCGTCGTCGACCAAATGGAGAAAATCAGGTGATAGGGATCGCATTTGGCGATCTTGCCTGATTTCGCCCAGGCGCGGATGACCTCCGCCTTCTCGTCGACCAGTTGCTTCAACGGCCCCTTGAGCTCGTCCTCGATATGCGGCGCGCCCTGCAGCACCTCATTGGCGAAAAGCCGGCTCTCGCGCGGAAAATCGCGGGCCATCTCCAGCTTGCGTCTGATGTAGCTGCGGATTTCCTCTTCCGGATTGCCCTCGGCGTCGAAGGCGCGCAGCGGCTCCAGCCAAGTGTAAAGCACCCGGTCGATCAGCGCCCGGTGCATGGCTTCCTTGGTGCGAAAATAATAGAGCAGATTGGGTTTCGACATGCCGGCCACTTCGGCGATCTGGTCGATGGTCGAACCGCGGAAGCCGCTTGCCGAAAACACGTCGAGCGCCGCCTCGAGAATCTGCTCTTCCTTTTCCTCCTGGATTCGCGTCCGCCTCAGGGTTTTCGCTGCTCTCGGTATGGTCACAGGCTGTCGTTTCCCCTTGAAGTTCAACTTCTTCGCTCAAGTTTTGGCTGAAGGCAACCCCTGCCGCTTTCTTGAGCAACTGCCCGTATTTTTATCGGCAATTTTCGTGATTTTCGTCTTGAGCCCGGCGATGGAAGTTGTAATGTTTACCAATCGGTCAAATTATCCGCCAGATGAAAAACAAAGGCAACTGGCGATTTTCCGGCGCTCGACAAAACCAATAAAAGGCGCAGGAATAGACCACGGGAACAGGCGGGCATGCCACTTCACATGGCTGCCGCAAACAGGTGAGGGCATAAAGAATGGTGGCAGCACCAGGCGAGAACATGCGCGTCAATGGCGACCGTCTCTGGGACAGTCTCATGGACATGGCGAAAATCGGCCCCGGCATCGCCGGCGGCAACAATCGCCAGACGCTGACGGATTCGGATGCCGAGGGCCGCGGCCTCTTCAAGACATGGTGCGACGAGGCCGGCCTGACCATGGGCGTCGACCAGATGGGCACGATGTTCGCCACCCGCCCAGGCACCGATCCCGATGCCCTGCCCGTCTATGTCGGCTCGCATCTCGACACTCAGCCGACCGGCGGCAAATATGACGGCGTGCTCGGCGTGCTTGCGGCCCTCGAAGTCGTGCGCACCATGAACGATCTCGGCATCAAGACCAAACATCCAATCGTCGTCACCAACTGGACGAACGAGGAAGGCGCCCGTTTTGCCCCGGCCATGCTGGCCTCGGGCGTCTTCGCTGGCGTCCACAGCCTCGACTTCGCCTATAATCGAAAGGATCCCGAGGGCAATCTCTTCGGCGACGAGCTGAAGCGCATCGGCTGGGTCGGCGACGAAGAGGTCGGCGCCCGCAAGATGCACGCCTATTTCGAATATCACATCGAACAGGGCCCGATCCTCGAGGCCGAGGACAAGCAGATCGGCGTCGTCACCCACTGTCAGGGCCTGTGGTGGCTGGAATTCACGCTGACCGGCAAGGAAGCCCATACCGGCTCGACGCCGATGAACATGCGCGTCAATGCCGGGCTTGCCATGTCGCGCATCCTGGAAATGGTTCAGGGTGTGGCGATGGGCGAGCAGCCGGGCGCCGTCGGCGGCGTCGGCCAGGTGTTTTTCGCCCCGAATTCCCGCAACGTGCTGCCGGGCAAGGTGGTTTTCACCGTCGACATCCGCTCGCCCGACAAGGCCAAGCTCGATCGCATGCGGGCAAAGATCGAGGCGGAAGCGCCCAAGATCTGCGATACGCTGGGCGTCGGCTGTTCGATCGAGGCGATCGGCCATTTCGCGCCGGTTACCTTCGACGAAAAGCTCGTCACCGCGGTCCGCTCCGCCGCCGAACGGCTCGGCTACACCCACATGAACCTCATCTCCGGCGCCGGCCACGATGCCTGCTGGGCCGCCAAGGTCGCTCCTGCGACGATGGTCATGTGCCCCTGCGTCGGCGGCCTCTCGCACAATGAAGCCGAAGAGATTTCCAAGGAGTGGGCGACGGCGGGTGCCGACGTGCTGTTCCATGCGGTCGTGGAGACGGCGGAGATCGTGGTGTGATGTCTATCGTCGCGCCCGGAGCCCCCTCATCCGACCCTTCGGGCCACCTTCTCCCCGCTGGGGAGAAGGGAGCGGCTAACGTTGCGGCTTCCCCCTTCTCCCCGCGGGGAGAAGGTGCCCGAAGGGCGGATGAGGGGGCTCCGGGCGCGACGAAAATTATCAGACAGGATATTCGTAAACATCGCCCAGCGAAAACCGGGCAAGCCCGCCAGCTTCGCCGCAACGAAACCGAAGAGGAATACCACCTCTGGAGCGACCTGCGCGCCCGCCGCCTGAACGGCTACAAATTTGCAAGGCAGGTTCCGCTCGGCCCGTTTATCGTCGACTTCCTCTGTCGCGAAGAGCGACTGATTGTTGAGGTCGATGGTTTCCAGCATGCCGAGAGCGTCACCGATCAACGCCGAACCAAATGGCTCAATGCCAACGGCTATTCGGTCTTGCGCTTCTGGAATCAGGAAATTTCACGCGAACGACGCTCGGTTCTTGAAACGATCCTGGCGGCATTGCTGGGCCGCCTCGAATTCAGCTCCGAATTGCTGAGCTTTTATTCGCCTGCCGAACAACGATAAAGAATAGGGAACGATCATGACCACAGTCATCAAGAACGGCACCATCGTCACCGCCGACCTCACCTACAAGGCTGACGTCAAGATCGACGGCGGCAAGATCGTCGAGATCGGCCCTGACCTCTCGGGCGACGAGACGCTCGACGCCTCCGGCTGTTATGTCATGCCGGGTGGTATCGACCCGCACACCCATCTCGAAATGCCCTTTATGGGCACCTATTCCTCCGACGATTTCGAGAGCGGCACGCGTGCGGCCCTTTCCGGCGGCACCACCATGGTGGTCGATTTCGCCCTTCCCGCCCCGGGCCAGTCGCTGCTCGAAGCGTTGACTATGTGGGACAACAAATCCACCCGCGCCAATTGCGACTATTCCTTCCATATGGCGGTCACCTGGTGGAGCGAGCAGGTCTTCAAGGAGATGGAGACCATCGTTCGCGACAAGGGCATCAACACCTTCAAGCACTTCATGGCCTACAAGGGCGCGCTGATGGTCGACGACGACGAGATGTTCGCCTCTTTCCAGCGCTGCGCCGAACTCGGCGCCCTGCCGCTGGTGCACGCCGAAAACGGCGACGTCGTCGCCTCGATGTCGGCAAAGCTGCTGGCCGACGGCAATAACGGCCCGGAAGCACATGCCTATTCCCGCCCGGCCGAAGTAGAAGGCGAGGCCACCAACCGCGCCATCATGATCGCCGACATGGCCGGCTGCCCGGTCTATATCGTCCATACCTCCTGCGAGCAGGCGCACGAAGCGATCCGCCGCGCCCGCGCCAAGGGCATGCGCGTCTACGGCGAACCGCTGATCCAGCATCTGACGCTCGACGAGAGCGAATATTCCAATCCCGACTGGGATCACGCCGCCCGCCGGGTGATGTCGCCGCCCTTCCGCAACAAGCAGCATCAGGACAGCCTCTGGGCCGGGCTTGCCTCCGGCTCGCTGCAGGTGGTCGCCACCGACCATTGCGCCTTTACCACGGCGCAGAAGCGTTTCGGCGTCGGCGACTTCACCAAGATCCCCAACGGTACCGGCGGCCTCGAAGACCGAATGCCGATGCTCTGGACGCGCGGTGTCAACACCGGCCGGCTGACGATGAACGAATTCGTCGCCGTCACCTCCACCAACATCGCCAAGATCCTCAACATCTATCCGAAAAAGGGCGCGATCCTCGTCGGCGCCGATGCCGATATCGTCGTCTGGGACCCGAAACGCTCCAAGACCATCTCGTCGAAGAGCCAGCAGTCGGCGATCGACTACAATGTCTTCGAAGGCAAGGAAGTGACCGGCCTGCCGCGCTACACGCTGACGCGCGGCGTTGTCGCGATCGAGGAAAGCACCATCAAGACCCAGGAAGGCCACGGCGAGTTCGTCCGGCGCGAGCCGGTGACGGCCGTCAGCAAGGCGCTGTCCACCTGGAAGGAAATCACTTCTCCGCGCAAGGTCGAGCGCAGCGGCATCCCGGCAACGGGCGTGTAATATGGTGCGTCACCATACGGCCATCAATCGGGGACCGATGCCTCCATGCCAATGACCTCACGCCGGCACCAGCACATCCAGCTCCGGCAGCAGCACGACGCTCTCCTGCTCGTTCGGGTCGGTGCGGGCGATAACAGCCGTGCACGGCGTACTGCTGAGATTTGCCGGCAGATGCGGCACGCCGGCCGGGATATAGAAAAGTTCGCCGGCATGGACGACGACGTGATGCTCGAGCCGGTCTCCGTACCAGGTATGGGCCTCGCCGGAGAGCATGTAGATCGCCGTCTCGTGCGCCTCGTGCAGATGCGCCTTGGCTCGCACGCCGGGCGGGATCGTCAGCAAATGCATGCAGATGCCCTTGGCGCCGACCGTCTCGGCCGCTATCCCTTCGAAATAGCTGAGCCCCTGCTTGCCGTCATAGGCATGGTTGGGGCGAACGATGTGGCAGGTGGGTTTTGATGTCGCGTCCATTCTCTTCCTCCATGAAATGCGCCGCCGGCAGGGCCTGCGGCGATGGTAACACGCAATCCGCCTCCCCGCGGCGAAAACAAGAACGGTCGCATTGATGCAAGCACCCTCCGTCGTATCCGCCAAGGATCTCTGTCTCACCTACCAGGCGAATGACGGCCCGGTGAATGCGCTGAGCGATGTCAATCTCGATGTCCGCAAGGGCGACTTCGTCTCTTTCATCGGCCCGTCCGGCTGCGGCAAGACGACTTTCCTGCGCGTCATCGCCGATCTCGAAAAGAGCACGTCGGGCGAAATCTCGATCAACGGCATGACGCCGGAGGAAGCCCGAAAGGCCCGTGCCTATGGCTATGTGTTTCAGGCCCCGGCGCTCCTGCCCTGGCGGATCATCGAAGACAATATCGCCCTGCCGCTGGAGATTATGGGTTATCGCGGCGCTGATCGCACGCGGCGGATCGCCGAAGCGCTCGATCTCGTCGGCCTCTCCGGCTTCGAGAAGAAATTCCCCTGGCAGCTTTCCGGCGGCATGCAGCAGCGCGCCTCGATCGCCCGCGCACTCGCCTTCGACGCCGACCTGCTGCTGATGGACGAACCCTTTGGCGCGCTCGACGAAATCGTCCGCGACCATCTGAACGAAGAGCTGCTGAAACTCTGGGCTCGCACCAACAAGACGATCTGCTTCGTTACCCATTCCATCCCCGAGGCAGTCTATCTCTCCACCAAGATCGTGGTGATGTCGCCGCGCCCGGGCCGCGTCACCGATGTGATCGACTCGACGCTGCCGGCCGAGCGCCCGCTCGACATCCGCGACACCCCCGAATTCCTGGAGATCGCCCATCGCGTCCGCGAGGGGCTGAGGACGGGGCATAGCCATGAGGTTTAGGCGCGTGTCGTTGGAAAAAACCCCTCCCCAACCCCTCCCCACAAGGGGGAGGGGCTTTAGCGCCGAGTCCGTGGAGGACCTCCACGTTCATTCGCAGCGTCTGATAAAAAGCTCGGCGAGCGCCACAGGCTTGCCCCTCCCCCTTGTGGGGAGGGGTTGGGGAGGGGTCTTCCCCCAGAACTGTAGGGGAACGGTCTAGATGCCCCACTCCAACATCACTCCCAAAACTCGCGACACGGCAAAATGCCTTCGTCGTGAACTGACAAAAGCCGAGGCCGCCATGTGGGACATGCTGCGCGATCTCAGGCCCTATGGCGCGAGATTCAGGCGCGAGACGCCAATCGGCCCCTATATTGCCGATTTCGCCTGGCTATCGGCACGGATCATTGTCGAAGTCGACGGCGACAGTCACGAGACAGCGGCCGGCCGCCGTCACGATTTTGCCCGAGACGCCTTCCTGCGCGATCAAGGCTTACACGCGGCTCCATTCTTGAAGGAGCGCGCAGCGTGAAACCCGACACCCTCAAAAACAAGATCGTTCCCGTCACCACCATCCTGCTCGTCCTCATCGCCATCTGGTATGTCGCAGCCGTGCTGATGAACGCGCCGTTCCAGCGCGATATGGACAGCCGCGCCGGCGCCACGCCGACGACGCTCGAATTCATCGGCAAGACGCTGGCGCAGCCGAAGCCGATCCTGCCGGCGCCGCATCAGGTGGCGCAGAATGTCTATGAAAACACTGTCCTGCGCAGCCTTTCGAGCAACCGCAGCCTTGTCTATCACAGCTGGGTGACGCTCTCCTCTACCCTGCTCGGCTTCGGCTTCGGCATGCTGCTCGGCATTCTTCTTGCGGTGCTGATCGTGCACAACCGCGCCATGGACCGTTCGCTCATGCCCTGGCTGGTGGCGAGCCAGACCATCCCGATCCTCGCCATCGCGCCGATGATCGTCATCATCTCCTACAATGTGCTGACCGGCGACAATGCGATTGCCCACCTCTTGAACCTCGATTCCGACGCTTCCCGCCTTGTCTCCAAGGCGCTGATCTCCACCTACCTCTCCTTCTTTCCCGTTGCAGTCGGCATGGTGAAGGGCTTGCGGTCACCGGAGATCATGCATCTCGACCTGATGCGCACCTATTATGCCAGCCCGATGCAGACCTTCTGGAAGCTGCGGGTTCCGGCCTCTATCCCCTTCCTCTTCACCTCGATGAAAGTGGCGATCGCCGCCAGCCTCGTCGGCGCCATCGTCGGCGAACTGCCGACCGGCGCTGTCGCCGGCATCGGCTCCAAGCTGCTTGCCGGCTCCTATTACAGTCAGACCATCGATATCTGGGCGGCTCTCGTCGCCGGATCGCTGCTGGCCGGCATCCTGGTCGCGATCGTCGGGCTTGCCGCGAAAATCGTCGACCGCGCCATGGGCGGGAGGCCGGCATGAGACATCTGACCTTCTCCTGGCAGGGCGTAACCGCCCTCCTCCTCTGCCTCGCAGCGCTGATGACCCTGCCGCTTCTGGCCGACGGCGCAGCGCGGCCCTTCAGCGACGGCACGGCAAGCCTCGTCTTCATCATCGTCATCGCCGCCGCGCTGCTGTCCTTTGCGCCGCAACCGCCGGCCTACCGTGCGACCGTGCTGTTCATCGGCGCCCACGGCGCCGCCTGGATGCTGCTTTCCGCGCTATCCGGCAACGAGGGCACGGCAACGCGGGCTTTCTTCCTGCTGCTCCTTTCCTGCTGGCTGCTGGCTTGGCGATGCGTCACGGAGCTGTCGAAACTGCAGCCCGTCACTGCTTTCGGCAAATCGGCGCTCCAGCTGCTGATCCCGGCCATCTTCGGCGCCTGGATCCTCATCCTCTGGGAGGCGGCAACGCGCGGCGCCGGCATTCCCTTCATCATCCTGCCGCCACCAAGCGCCATCGGCACCCGTATCATGGCCTCCCTGCCGATCCTCGGCGACGACGTCAGACAGACGATCTTCAAGGCGGTATTGATCGGTTATATCACCGGCTGCCTCAGCGGCTTCATCGTCGCCGTGCTGGCCGATCGCGTCGCCTTCCTGCGGCGCGGCCTGCTGCCGATCGGCAATATGGTGTCGGCCCTGCCGATTATCGGCATCGCCCCCGTCATGGTCATGTGGTTTGGCTTCGACTGGCCGTCGAAGGCCGCTGTCGTCATCATCATGACCTTCTTTCCGATGCTGGTGAACACCGTCGCCGGCCTTGCCGCCTCCGGCAGCATGGAACGCGACCTGATGCGCACCTATGCATCGAGCGACTGGCAGACGCTGCTGAAGCTCAAGCTTCCCGCTGCCATGCCCTTCATTTTCAACGCACTGAAGATCAACTCGACGCTGGCGCTGATTGGTGCCATCGTTGCCGAATTCTTCGGAACGCCGATCGTCGGCATGGGCTTCCGCATCTCCACCGAGATCGGCCGCATGAATGTCGACATGGTCTGGGCGGAAATCGCCGTCGCGGCGCTGGCCGGCTCGATCTTTTATGGCGTCATCGCCCTGACCGAACGGGCGGTGACATTCTGGCATCCGTCTATCCGTGGTGGCTAGGCGCGCGCGGGCTTCGCAAACGGGGTCCGGGCATAACTTCAGAGGGTAAGGATAAGAAAATGAAAAAGTTGATGGTTGCAATGATGGCGAGCGCCATGACGCTGGCCGCCGCGCACGCGATGGCCGCCGACAAGGTGGTTCTGCAGTTGAAATGGGTCACGCAGGGCCAGTTCGGCGGCTATTACGTTGCCAAGGACAAGGGCTTCTATAAGGAAGAGGGCCTCGACGTCGACATCAAGCCGGGCGGCCCCGACATCGCCCCCGAACAGGTGATCGCCGGCGGCGGCGCCGATGTCATCGTCGACTGGATGGGCGGCGCGCTCGTTGCCCGCGAAAAGGGCGTTCCCCTCGTCAACATCGCCCAGCCCTACCAGAAGTCCGGCCTGGAAATGATCTGCCGCAAGGACGGCCCGGTGAAAACCGAAGCCGACTTCAAGGGCCACACGCTCGGCGTCTGGTTCTTCGGCAACGAATATCCCTTCTTCGCCTGGATGAACAAACTCGGCCTCTCCACCGAAGGCGGCGCGAACGGCGTCACCGTGCTGAAACAGAGCTTCGACGTGCAGCCGCTCGTGCAGAAACAGGCCGACTGCATCTCCGTCATGACCTATAATGAATACTGGCAGGCGATCGATGCCGGCTTCAAGCCGGAGGAGCTGACGGTCTTCAACTATACCGAGATGGGCAACGACCTCCTGGAAGACGGCCTCTACGCGATGGAAGACAAGCTGAAGGATCCGGCTTTCAAGGAGAAGATGGTCAAATTCGTCCGCGCCTCGATGAAGGGCTGGAAGTACGCGACCGAAAACCCTGATGAAGCTGCCGAGATCGTCATGGACAATGGCGGCCAGGACGAGAACCACCAGAAGCGCATGATGGGCGAAGTCGCCAAGCTCGTCGGCGACGGCTCCGGCAAGCTGGACGAAGCGCTCTATGCCCGTACGGCAAAGGCGCTGCTCGACCAGAAGATCATCAGCAAGGAGCCCTCGGGCGCCTGGACGCACGACATCACCGACGCCGCATCCAAGTAATCGCGGCACCATTTCGAGGCGAACGCGCGGGGAGAGATTTCCGCGCGTTTCGTATTTTTTCGGCCTGCATGAAAAAAACGCCTTGCCACTGTCGCATTTGTCCGGGGTCAAACGTCATTGGGTAGAAGCAGGATCAATCATCGTCATGTTCGCATAACCCTTCCGTGATTGATTCAGGTTCTGATGGTAATTATTATCGGCTCATGGGGAATTGTTTTCTGCCGGGCTTGCATATCGAGCAAATCGATACCAATTAGAAGCCGATTTGCCGGCGAGGGATGAAGGCGGCAAATGATGTGTGGATACCCTTGAGAATGCAGGAAAGGCAGTGGCCTGGTCGCGAGCTGAAGGACAGACGCGCGAGTTCGGCTAAGCTTGTTACAAGATTGGACGAAGACGCATGGCACGCAAGCCGATTGGAACTTTAGGCGCATCCACCCTATTTGCAGCTGTTCTTGCTGCATCCACCGCATTTTCACAGGAAAAGCCGGTCGAAAAACCGCAGCAGAACCTGCCCGCGATCGTCGTCACCACGGCTGCGAACCGCACCCTCGTCGACCGTGTCATCGGCACGGGGACGGTCAAGCCGGTCGAGGAAGTCTATATCCAACCGCAGGTCGAAGGCCTCTCGATCCGCGCGTTGAAAGCCGACGTCGGTGACAAGGTTCAAGCGGAAAGCACGCTGGCAACCCTCAACGATGATGCGCTGGTGCTGACGAAGAGCCAGATGATGGCGACGAAAGCCAAGGGCGAGGCTAGCCTTGCCCAGCTGCGCGCCCAGCTCATTGAGGCGCAGGCCAATGCCGAACAGGCAAGGCAGCAACAAGCCCGTTCCCAGGAAATGGGCAAGAAGGGCACGGTTTCAACCGCCCAGGTCGAACAGGCAGATGCGACCGCCGCCGCCGCCAATGCGCGTGTCGTCTCCGCCGAACAGGCGATCGAGGTCGCCGAAGCCGATCTCAAGGTCTTCGACAGCCAGATTGCCGATGCGGATCTGAAACTCGCCCGCACGGATGTGAAGACGCCGGTGGCGGGCACGATCTCGGCAAAGAACGCCAAGGTCGGCGCGATTGCCGCCGGCACCGGCGATCCGCTGTTCACCCTCATCCGCGACGGCGATATCGAGCTTGTCGCCGAGGTCGCCGAGAGCGATATCGTCAGGATCATGGCCGGCCAGAAGGCGAGCATTTCCCTTTCGGGCAGCCGCGAGAAGCTTTCCGGCGCCGTGCGCCTGGTGTCTCCGACCGTCGATCCGGCCACCCGCCTCGGTCTCGTCCATATCTCGATCGACGATGACAGCAAGGCGCGTTCCGGCATGTATGGCAGCGCCGAGATCATCGTCCGCGAGACCGAAGGCGTCTCGCTTCCCCTGACAGCGGTGCTGACCGGCAATGAAGGTTCGTCGGCCCGCAAGGTCGAGGACGGCGTGGTAAAATTCGCCAAGATCGAAACCGGCATCCAGGACGGCCCCTATGTCGAGATCGTCAGTGGTTTGAAGAGCGGCGACGAGGTCGTGGCCAAGGCGGGCGCCTATGTCCGCGATGGCGACCACATCACGCCGGTGCGTGAACAGCCCTCGGCTTCCAACTAAAGAGACCATCCGATGAATTTTTCAGCCTGGTCCATTCGAAATCCGATCGCGCCGCTGCTGGCTTTCTGCCTGCTGATATTCATCGGCATGCAGTCCTTCAACAAGCTGCCGATCACCCGCTTCCCGAATATCGACGTGCCGCTCGTGTCGATCAGCGTGACGCAGAGCGGCGCTTCGCCGGCCGAACTCGAAATGCAGGTGACGAAGGAGATCGAAGACGCGATCGCCTCCATCACCGGCATCGACGAAATCCAGTCGACGGTGACCGACGGCAGCTCGCAGACCAATGTCATGTTCCGCATGGAAGTGCCGACGGAACAGGCTGTGCAGGACGTCAAGGATGCGATCGACCGCATCCGCAGCGATCTGCCGGCAACGGCCGAAGCGCCGATCGTCACCAAGGTCGATGTCGAGGGCCAGGCGATCCAGACCTTCGCCGTGTCCTCGCCCGATATGTCGCTGGAAGAACTCTCCTGGTTCGTCGACGATACGGTCAAGCGTGCGCTGCAGGGCCAGGCCGGCATCGGCCGCGTCGACCGGTACGGCGGCGCCGAGCGCGAAGTGCGCATCGAACTCACCCCCGGCAAGCTCGACGCCCACGGCATCACCGCCGCCAGCGTCAACCAGCAGCTGCGCGGCACCAACGTCGATCTCGGCTCCGGCCGCGGCCAGGTGGCCGGCAGCGAACAGGCAATCCGCGTTCTCGGCGACGCCCGCAATGTCGCCGAACTTGCCGATACGACCATTGCGCTGCCGAACGGCCGTTTCGTCAAGCTGTCCGATCTCGGCGTCATCAAGGACACCTACGAGGAGCCGAAATCCTTCTCGCGCTTCAACGATACGCCTGTTGTCACCTTCGGCGTCTTCCGCTCGAAGGGCGCCAGCGAAGTCAGCGTCGCCGAAACCGTGGCCCAGAGCCTCGACAAGGTGAGGGGCGAAAACCCGAATGTGAAGATCGAACTGATCGACGATTCGGTTTATTTCACCTACGGCAACTACGAAGCCGCCATCCACACGCTGCTCGAAGGCGCGCTGCTTGCGGTCATCGTCGTTCTACTGTTCCTCCGGAACTGGCGCGCGACGCTGATCTCTGCGATCGCCCTGCCGCTATCGGCGATCCCGACCTTCTGGGTCATGGACATGATGGGCTTCTCGCTAAACCTCGTCAGCTTCCTTGCCTTGACGCTGGCGACCGGCATCCTCGTCGACGATGCGATCGTCGAAATCGAGAACATCGCCCGCCACATCAAGATGGGCAAGACGCCCTATCGGGCGGCGATCGAGGCAGCGGATGAAATCGGCCTTGCCGTCATCGCCACCACCTTTACCATCATCGCCGTCTTCGTACCGGTTTCCTTCATGCCGGGCATTCCGGGCCAGTACTTCATCCAGTTCGGCCTGACCGTCGCCTTCTCCGTCTTCTTCTCGCTGATGGTGGCGCGCCTCATCACCCCGATGATGGCCGCCTACCTCATGCGCGCCGAAGACGGCGTCGACGATCATCACGACAATGACGGTCTGCTGATGAAGGGCTATACGCGCCTTGTCACCGGCACGACCCGCAAGTGGTATTGGCGTTATACGACCCTGATCGTAGCCCTCATCTTCACGGTGGGTTCGGTCATCTCGCTGTTTATGTTCGTGCCCGGCAGCTTCCTGCCGACGGAAGATGCTTCGCGCATCGTTCTCTCCGTCGAACTGCCGCCCAATGCACGGCTTGATGACACCGAAAAGACGACCGATGCGATCTATGACAGGGTCAAGGACATCAACGGCGTCGAAAGCGTCTTCGTCCTCGGCGGCGCATCGCCGAAGGGCGAACTCGAACTGCGCCGCGCCACCATCACGCTGGCACTCCACAAGCTCGACCAGTCGCTGATCAAGAAGATGGTCAACGACGTCTTCGGCGCCATCCCGGTCATCGGACCGATGCTGCCGAAGGTGGAAGTCCATGGCCGTGAGCGTCCGCAGTGGGATATCGAAAAGGAAGTCTTCGCCAAGCTGCGCGACATTCCCGACGTCCATATCTTGAAGCTCAACGACCGCGGCGAACGCGACCTCGCCTTCAACTTCCTCTCCAAGAACGAGAAGGACCTGAACGACGCCGTCGGCATTCTGGAATCCAAGCTCCGCGCCGATCCGCTGCTTGCCAATGTCAGCGCCGACGGCGCCCTGCCCCGACCAGAACTGCAGGTCTACCCGCGCAAGGATGAGGCCGCCCGCCTCGGCATTACGCCGCAGCAGATCTCCGAGACGATCCGTGTCGCCACCATCGGCGATGTCGATGCGGCCCTTGCCAAGATCTCGCTCGACGATCGCCAGATCCCGATCCGGGTGCAGGCGGCAGTCGACATGCGCCGCGATCTCTCGGCCATCCGCGCATTGAAGATCCAGACCGCCAGCGGCGGCACCGTTCCGCTCGCAAGCGTCGCCAATATCGACTACTCGGAAGGCGTAAGCTCGATCAAGCGCAACAACCGTTACCGCGTCGTGGCGATCGGCTCCGACCTGCCGCAGGGTGTAGCCCTCGACACGGCGTCGGCCCGCTTCCGCGAGATCGTCAAATCAGCCAACATCCCGGCCTCCGTGCACCTTGCCGAAAGCGGCGATACCAAAGTGCAGACCGAGATGCAGCAGAGCTTCGTCAACGCCATGCTGATGGGCCTGCTGCTGGTGCTGACGGTGCTGATCCTGCTCTTCAAGGACGTGATCCAGCCCTTCACCATCCTGTTCTCGCTGCCGCTTGCCATCGGCGGCGTCGCGGCGGCTTTGATCATCACCAGCAATCCGCTGTCCATGCCCGTCATGATCGGCATTCTGATGCTGATGGGTGTCGTCACCAAGAACGCTATCCTGCTCGTCGATTTCGCGATTGAGATGCGCCATCAGGGCATGGCCCGCGTCGAGGCCATGGTCGAAGCCGGCCGCAAGCGTGCTCGGCCGATCATCATGACTTCGATCGCCATGTCGGCGGGCATGCTGCCTTCCGCGCTCGGCGTCGGCGAAGGCGGCTCGTTCCGCGCGCCGATGGCGATCGCGGTGATCGGCGGCATCATCGTCTCGACCGTGCTGTCGCTGGTCGTCGTGCCCTCTTTCTTCCTGATCATGGACGATCTGTCCCGCCTGCTCGGCTGGATGTTCGGACGCCTGGTCGGCCGGAAGGACGAAGAGGAACTGCCACTGTCGCGCGAGGATCTCACCCGTGTTACCCGCGAGAACCGCGGCGACATCGACTCGCTGGAGGAGCGGCTGACCGCGATCGAAAAGCCGGAAAGCAAGCGCAAGGGAGCCAACGACACCAACGTGCTCCGCCTGCCCCCCTTCGCAGCGGAATAGGCAGGATTTACAAAATCGAACGGGCCGGGAGTGATCTCCCGGCCCGTTTCTTTTTGCCGTTCTGCCGCCGCCGGCGATTTCGGCTGACTGCGGCAGGTATGATCCTCAGAGCCCACCCTGCTCCCTGAGGAAGCTGACGATCGAGCTGACGCCGTCGCCGCGCTTCATGTCGGAGAAGACAAAGGGGCGGCTCGCGCGCATGCGTGTGGCATCCCGGTCCATCACCTCGAGATCGGCGCCGACATAGGGCGCCAGATCCTTCTTGTTGATGACGAGAAGATCCGAGCGGGTGATGCCCGGCCCGCCCTTGCGCGGGATTTCTTCGCCCTGGCAGACGGAAATGACATAGATGGTGATATCGGCAAGATCGGGCGAGAAGGTCGCCGCCAGATTGTCGCCGCCGGATTCGATGAAGACCACGTCGAGATCCGGGATCCGCTGGTTGAGACCGGCAATCGCCTGAAGATTGATCGTCGCATCCTCGCGAATGGCGGTGTGCGGGCAGCCGCCGGTCTCGACGCCGACGATGCGGTCCGAAGTCAATGCCTGCATGCGCACCAGCGCCTCGGCATCCTCGGTCGTGTAGATGTCGTTGGTGACGACGGCGACGGAATAGTCGTCGCGCATCGCCTTACAGAGCTTTTCGGTCAGCGCCGTCTTACCCGAGCCGACCGGCCCGCCGATGCCGACGCGCAGGGGTCCGTTTCTTGATTTCATATGCCTTACTCCAATCGAACCCGATGATAGCCGTGGCCGCTGTGCACGCCACCGTCAAATGACGCAGATGCTCGGATAATTTTGCGCCGTCACGAGCGGAACAGCCGCGTAGCCTGTGTCTCATGGCGCAGGCCGGCTATATCGGCCTGCACCGTCGCCGAACCTAGATCGTCGAGCGTCGAGGCCGCCGCCCGCCGGGCGACCTCGGTGATCTGCTCTTCGAGACCGGCAAGCACGGCGACACCGTCCCGCTGACCCGTGACGCCAAGGCGGATGCCGGAAGAGACTGCCTGCGAGGCATAGGCATGCAGGAAGGCGGCGAGCGCCTTCTTAGGCCCTATGCCGTGCGCGCCGGTCACCGCCCCGACGGCGACGGGATAGGCCGCCTTGGCAGGCAGCCTTTCGAACACGCCATCCGGCCAGGCGCGGGCCGCCGCCAGGAAGGCCTCACCGAGCAGCATGGTTTCCTGATGGCGCTCGCGCGATCCGGCAAGTGCGGCGGCAAGGGCAGCGATCTCGGCAAGGCGCGCGGGCTCTTCCTGCCACCTGTGGCTTTCGGCCAAAAGCACCGCATCGTTCCAGACCGAACCATGGCCGACCAGCGTCCCGATCCAGGCCGCGAGCGAGGCGGCATCAGTGACCAGCCCGTCGGCCACCGCCCGCTCCAGCCCGCCCGAATAGGCAAAGCTGCCGGTCGGAAAGGCCGGCGAGAGCCATGCCGTCAGGCGCAGCAACGCTTGCAGCTCGTAATCCCTGGTCATCGAGCCTCAATCGTGCTTGTGGCCGTGATGCCCGTGGTGGTGATCATGGTCATGGTCATGGTCATGATTACACCCCGGCCCATGCACATGGTCGTGGCCGTGATCATGTTTGTGCTCATGCCCATGGTCATGCGTGGCATGACCGTGGTCATGAGCCGCATGACCGTGATCGTGCGAATGCCCGCCGTGGGAATGATAGGCACCGCGCGCCGGCTGGAAGGGTTCGTCGATGTCGAGGACGGTGGCGCCGAGCCCCTGCAGCATGCTGCGGATGACGTGGTCGCGCAGGATGACGATCCGGTCTTCCTCGATCTGGGCCGCGAGATGGCGGTTGCCGAGATGCCAGGCAAGCTCGACCAGATGCGTGCGGTCGCGGCCGCGAATTTCGAAGAGTTTCTCATCGGCCGCGAGGATCTCGATCAGTTCGCCGTCGTCGCGCACCAGCAGATCGCCATTGGCGAAAAGCACCGGGTCCTTGAGATCGAGCATGACCATTTCGCCATTTTCCAGATGCAGCAGCTTGCGGCGCAGATGGCGCAGATCGTGCGGCAGCTTGACCTGGGCAATCGGATGGGAGGACGGGGTTCCGGCGGGAAGATAGGAGGTAACGCGCTGCATGATATGTCCGTTTTGCTGAGGCGACCATGCAAAATAGCCTTTCCCGATGCAAGCACCAATGGCCTTTGTGCCCGCGTCGGGCTTTTATATTCCGTAAGCCTGCATCACGTTGTCGCTCTCGGCTCCCCCGCCTTTGGCATCGAGGCCATTATCGGCGAGCCCGTGCCAGGCATGATGCAGGCCTTCCCGCTCGTGTACGACGCGATTGCGTCCGAGCGCCTTGGCGAGATAGAGCGCCCGGTCTGCCGAAGCATAGACCGCCTGCTTGCTGCGCCCGGCGGCGAGATCGGCAACACCGCCGGAAACGGTGATGCGGATATCGTGCCCTTCGGCCGCGATGGCGCCGCTCGCGATCCGGGCTCGCACCCCTTCGATGCGCTCCATCCGCGCCTCCAGCGGCTCGCCGGAGACGATGACGCCAAACTCCTCTCCACCGAGCCTTGCGACGACGGACATTTCATCGAAGGCGAATTTGAGCATGGCCGAGACCGCGGTGATAACGGCATCGCCGCAGCCATGGCCGAAGCGATCGTTGATCGCCTTGAACCGGTCGACATCGAAAATCACAAGCGAGGCGTTGCCCTCGCTATTCTCCAACGCTTCCGTGAAGGCGCGGCGATTCAACAGGCCCGAAAGCGTGTCCGTGCGGCTGAGCTTTTCGAACTCGGCCCGCGACAGCGTCAACTCATGCAGGGCAAAGCCGGCTGCCAGCGACAGTATGCCGGAAACCGTGCCGCCGACGAGCCAGGAAAAAATGGCGCCAAAGCCGACCGCGTGCGAGAGCGTCGCCGGCAGCAGTCCGAAAAAACCGAGCGGCGGGATGGTCAGCGCCATGATGACGCCGGAGAGAATGATCGTGAGAAAGCTCATCTTTAATGCAAAAAGATAGACATGCCCGCGATATTGAAAATTGCCGAAATCGGCCTGCAGCGACATCCAGTTTCTCATGAGAATCGACCTTCCTGCCCGGCGTTTCCAAGCATTGATAGGAGCCCAATTGCTGCGGGTGTCTTAATCCACTCGTTAAAATTCGAACGGTTTCGGACCTTTCCGTGGACAGATTTTTTCTAGCAGGAGATGCAGCCCACCGATCCTGACTCGGACAGCGCGGATGGTCAATTAAGTCATTGTTTTAAAACATATTTATTGAGATACAACACCGGGCCGCTTCAGAATGGTGTAACTGGGGAAAATATCGCTTTTCCACCGATTTTTACAACCGAATGGAGAGTGCCTGTCACGATTCACTTTATGAACGGAGCAACCGGCGACTGGTTCAATTGTAGACACTCATAGACAATCGCAATGATTGTGGAAGCGGGTTCCATAAGCCGGTCCGCAGCCCCGCCGAGCGGAGCGCGGCAGCCGTCCAGGTGTTGCAGCCGAAGAGAGCGTTGAAATATCCTTTGGCCTCGAAGAACCGGTCGATCTCGCCGTAACCGGCATCCGGGATCGGCCCCACAAGGCCGGCGTCACGAATGAAGCTGTCCGCGATAAAATTGCGCAGGCGCGCCAGTTGATCGTCGCTGACATCGAATGCCGCAACGCTCGGCTGCGGCTCGGTGATATCCCGGGCAAGGTCGACGTGCAGCACCGAGCGGTCGATCGTCAGCGCCCGCAGCACCGGCAGCGGCTTCAGCTCCGACCAGCTCGGGGTTTCCAGATAGAAGGCGCGGCCGCCCCAGCCAACAATGAGCCATTTCGCATCCGGATGGCCGAGCGGAAAACCGGTCTCGGCGAGAAAGGAAAAGGCAGCCCGCGTCTCCTCGTCGAGCGGAATGGCAATATCGGTATGGATCGGCCCGGACAGCAGGAGAATGCGATGTGTCACCACTGCAGACGACGCCTTGACCGGGGCAATCAGCGGCCGGGGAACGAGCGTCCCGCAGGCCGCCAGAAACACCAGCAGGAATACGGTCCGCAACAGCCAGCGGATGCCTGTTTTCATCGGAGACATCCGTCGCACAGAGGGCCCTTTGGCCTAAAACAGGAAATAGCGCTGCGCCATCGGCAGCACCGTCGCCGGCTCGCATGTCAGCAATTCGCCGTTCGCTCTGACTTCGTAGGTCTCCGGATCGACTTCGATTTCCGGTGTCAGGTCGTTGTGGATCATCGACACCTTGGAGATGCCGCCGCGGGTATTCTTCACCGCCACGAGCTGCTTGGCGACCCCGAGCCGGCCCTTCAGGCCGGCATCGAGCGAGGCCTGGCTGACGAAGGTGACGGAGGAATTGGTGAGGCTTCGGCCGTAGGAGGCAAACATCGGCCGGTAATGCACCGGCTGCGGCGTCGGGATCGAGGCGTTCGGATCCCCCATCGGCGCGGCGGCGATCGAGCCGCCCAGCAGCACCATGTCGGGCTTCACGCCGAAGAAGGCCGGATTCCACAGCACAAGGTCGGCGCGCTTGCCGACTTCGACAGAGCCGATCTCGTGGCTGAGCCCATGGGCGATCGCCGGGTTGATCGTATATTTGGCGATATAGCGGCGGACGCGGAAATTGTCGTTGTCGCCCTTTTCCTCCTTCAGCCGGCCGCGCTGGCGCTTCATCTTGTCGGCCGTCTGCCAGGTGCGGATCGCCACTTCGCCGACGCGGCCCATGGCCTGACTGTCGGACGAAATGATCGAGAAGGCGCCGATATCGTGCAATATGTCTTCGGCAGCGATCGTCTCCTTGCGGATGCGGCTTTCGGCGAAGGCGATATCCTCAGGGATCGACGGCGACAGGTGATGGCAGACCATCAGCATGTCGAGATGCTCGGCAATGGTATTGACCGTATAGGGCCGCGTCGGATTGGTAGACGACGGGATGACATTGGGCTGGCCGCAAATCTTGATGATGTCGGGCGCGTGACCGCCG
Organism: Rhizobium sp. N122; assembly: GCF_002211295.1. Lineage (NCBI taxonomy): Bacteria > Pseudomonadati > Pseudomonadota > Alphaproteobacteria > Hyphomicrobiales > Rhizobiaceae > Rhizobium > Rhizobium sp. N122. The sequence continues at coordinate 41,135 of NZ_LOKU01000015.1, forward strand.
CCCGCCCCTTCCGTGTGGAAGGCATGGATGGTGCGGCCCTTGATGGCGCCGATCGTATCCTCGACGAAGCCGCTTTCATTCAGCGTATCGGTGTGGATCATCACCTGAACGTCATATTCGTCGGCGACCGACAGGCAGCAGTCGATGGCGCCTGGCGTCGTGCCCCAGTCCTCGTGCAGCTTCAGCGAAGTGGCGCCGGCCAGCACCATCTCGGTCAGCGCCCCCGGCAGCGAGGCATTGCCCTTGCCGGCGAAGGCAAGGTTCATCGGGAAGGCGTCGGCCGCTTCGATCATCCGCGCGATATGCCAGGGACCGGGCGTGCAGGTGGTGGCGAGCGTGCCGTGCGCCGGCCCGGTGCCGCCGCCGAGCATGCAGGTCATGCCCGACATCAGCGCTTCCTCGATCTGCTGCGGCGCGATGAAGTGGATATGGCTGTCCATGCCGCCGGCCGTGACGATCTTGCCTTCGGCGGCGATCGCCTCCGTGCCCGGGCCGACGATGATATTGACGCCGGGCTGCATATCGGGATTGCCCGCCTTGCCGATCGCAACGATGCGGCCGTCCTTAAGCCCGATATCGGCCTTGTAGATGCCGGAGTGATCGACGATCACCGCATTGGTGATGACGGTATCGACCGCGCCGTCCGCCCGTGTCACCTGGCTCTGGCCCATGCCGTCACGGATCACCTTGCCGCCGCCGAATTTCACCTCCTCGCCATAGGTGGTGAAATCCTTTTCGATCTCGATCAAGAGCTCCGTATCGGCAAGGCGCACCTTGTCGCCGGTGGTCGGTCCGAACATGCCGGCATAGGCGGCGCGGGAGATCTTGTAGGGCATTCATCAAGCTCCATGGGAGGAAGAGAAAAACATTTTTCCGCCAAGCCGCGAGAGGCGGCCGGCGGCAACATAGGTATCGACAAGCTGCCTTTCGGCCGCAAACGGATGCCATTCCCAGCCGGCGTGACCGAAGCCGGCCAGCATCACCTCGGCCTCGGCATATTTGTCCAGCACTTCGGCGATGACAATCATGCCGCTGCTCGGCACCACATAAGGCGCCGGCGCAAAGGCCGAAAGCGAGACGTCAACCGCCTCGTGGACCGCCTTGCCGATAACGACATGCGCCTTGCCGGTCTCCGCGCAGAAGGCAGCGAACGCGTCCGTATAATCGTCGCAGAAATCATCGAGATCGGGATGCGAGACGGCAAGTGGCGCCCGCATCGCGGCGAATTTTTCCGGGTCGCGCACGCTCCAGATTTCGCGGGCCGATCCGACGCCGGGATGGGCACGCCATTGCGGCGCGCCGAGCATCGCCTTTGCCGGCCGGCCGGTATTGCAGACCGCAACGGCATCCGTCCGGGTGCCGCCGGTCCCGTAAGAACGGCAATCGTTGAAGCGGATGACGAAATCGGCGGCATCGATCACACCTGCTTCCGCCTGTGCGACCTCACCATTGCCGACGATCACGATCTTCTTGGTCACCTTAATTGCTCATCGTGTCTTCGAGCTCTTTCAGCTCTTTGGTGCGTTTGTCGGTGATGTTGGCGAGACAGCCGGCGACCAGCATCGGCTCCATCGTGCCGCCGCGGGCCTGGAAACCGAAGGCGTCGCACTCGGCGTCCCGATAATCGATCCAGGCGCGCTGCGCCTTGACCAGCGCCTGCTCCGCGCCCTTCATGTCGCCGTCGAGATCCTTGTCGACCGCGGCAAGAGCCGCGCGGGTCTTCTTGTATTGCGCATTCAACGCCTTGTCGGCGGCCTCGTGGCGCGCCGCTTCGCAAGAAGTCATATCCGATTGCGTCTTGGGATTCTGGCAATCGATGTCCTGAGCGAAAGCGCTATCGGCCATCAGCAGCAGCGCCGCCCCGATGAGGCAGATATTCAAACGCATGCATCCCTCCGTTAAAGCTTGCCCATCACCAGCTGACGGAAGCCATAGACTTCGCGCTTGCCGGAAAGCGGGATCAGCGTCACCGAGCGGGTCTGTCCCGGCTCGAAGCGCACCGCCGTTCCCGCCGGAATATCCAGCCGTTTGCCATGCGCCGCCGCCCGGTCGAAGGAGAGCCCGGCATTGGTCTCGGCGAAATGATAGTGGCTGCCGACCTGCACCGGCCGGTCGCCGGTATTGGAAACCTCCAGCGTCACCGTCGGCGCGCCGGCATTCAGTTCGATGTCGCCGCTTGCGGCAATGATCTCACCCGGAATCATCTTATCTCCTTAAGCCGCCCTGGGCGCGCAGCCCTCGGCCTTCAGCACACGCTTCGTCGACGCCGGATGTTTGGCAAGCATCGCCGCCGGCCGGATGGGTCTGGCAACAAGATTGCCGCCGCAATTCGGGCAGACGCCCTTGAGCACGCCATCGACGCAATCGGCGCAGAAGGTGCATTCATAGGTGCATATCCGTGCCTCGCTGCTTTCCGGCGGCAAATCCTTGTCGCAGCATTCGCAATTCGGCCTGAGCTCGAGCATATCGGTCTCCTTACCGGATCGGTTCGTGCACGGTGACGAGCTTGGTTCCATCCGGGAACGTCGCCTCCACCTGCACGTCGTGGATCATCTCGGCAACGCCTTCCATCACCTGGTCGCGGCCGATGACATGGGCGCCGGCCTCCATCAGCTCGGCGACCGCACGGCCGTCGCGGGCGCCTTCGACGACGAAGTCGCTGATCAGCGCGATCGCCTCGGGATAGTTGAGCTTGACGCCGCGCTCCAGCCGCCGCCGCGCCACCATCGCCGCCATCGATATCAGCAGCTTGTCTTTTTCTCTCGGAGTGAGGTTCATTATCTACCTGCTTATTGAACTCATAGATTCCAAACTTTCGGCACAGGCGCACCATTGCGCAAGGCGGAAATGACCGGGATCAGGATTTTTCTGAGCGAGAAGCCGTCGGCTGCCGCGAGGCGGACGACGAGCTTGCCGTCCCAGGCGCTCGCACCGCCCATCGCGCCCTCGACGAGCGGCCGCACCTTGCCGAGATAGGCTTCCGACAGCGGCCCGGCATAAAGCAGCGTCGCAAAAGCCACCTGCCCGCCGAGCACCGCCTGACGTGCTGCGAGCGCCGCCACCCCTTCGGAAAGCCTCAGCTCTTCGGCATGGATCAGTTGGTCCGAGCGGCGGATGCGCCAGCGGTCGCGGAAAAGCCCGGTCTCAACCGTCTCGCCCATCGCCTTGCGGCCGAGCAGTATGGCTTCGACGGCCAGGAATTCGGCGCTCTCGTCAAGATCGACATCCAGCCGGCGAAAAAGCGCGGCTCGATCGAAGAGGATCGTTTCCTGCGGCAACCAGTCGACGCGGGCTTGCCCTCCGACCTTGATGCTGGTCGTCACCTCGGCGGTGCCGGCCGATGCCTTGTAGATCTTCTCGCAGGCCTGGGTGGTGACGTCGATCTTGGTGCCGGCGCCGGCCGCGATGCTCCAGTCCATTCGATCGCCGCCGGTCAGCCCGCCTGCCGTGTTGATGATGACGGCTTCCATCGAGGCATCGAACGTATCGGGCAGACGGATCTTCGCCGCTCCCTCCTGATAGAGCTCACGCAGACGCGTGCGGCCATCGAGCAGCTTTGCCGCCAGATGCCCGCGTCCTTCCGCTCTTTGCGGTCTCGTGCCTGCCGCGGCAATCACCATATCGTGCCTTTCGGTCGCGCCACCGGTTTTCCATTCAATCGTGCGGGTAACGAAAGCAAGCAATTCCCATGCCGTCCGAGGATAGCCGCAGGGGGAGCAGGCAGATTTGAAAAACGCTCCGCCGTCTGCCGAAAATTACGGCATTTGCCGGTCATACGGTCAGATGACGGCGGGCCTCGGGCGTATCCAGCGTCTCGGCAAGGCCTTCATGGACGATTTCGCCGCGATCCATGATGTAGACGTAATCGGCAAGCTCCCGGCAGAAATCGAGATATTGTTCGACGAGCAGGATCGCCATGCCGGTGGAATCGCGGAGATAACGGATCGCCCGGCCGATATCCTTGATGATCGATGGCTGAATGCCTTCGGTCGGCTCGTCGAGCACGAGAATCCTCGGCCGCGTCACCATGGCGCGGCCGATCGCCAGCTGTTGCTGCTGGCCGCCGGAAAGATCGCCGCCGCGGCGCGACAGCATCGACTTCAGCACCGGGAAGAGGCTGAAGATGTCGTCGGGGATGCTGCGGTCGCGGCGGCCGAGCGGAGCAAAGCCGGTTTCGAGATTCTCCTTGACCGTCAGCAGCGGGAATATTTCCCGCCCCTGCGGCACATAGCCGATGCCCTGCTTGGCGCGGGCAAAGGGCGGCAGGCCGTTCAGCCTGGTATCGTTGAAGGTAACGGTGCCGGCCGACAGTGGATGCTGTCCGGTCACGGCGCGCAGAAGCGAACTTTTGCCGACGCCGTTGCGCCCCAGCACGCAGGTGATCTTGCCCATCTCCGCCCTGATGGAGATGCCGCGCAGCGCCTGCGCCGCGCCATAATGCAGATTTGCGTTTTCGACTGTCAGCATCCGTTCACCCATTCCCCATCAGTTCATCAGCGTGCGCCTCAGCATCTGCAAGGCGTGCTCCTGTTCTTTCGTTCTCTCACCGCCGGCAGCGGCCACGTCCTCGGCAATGCCGATCAGTTCCTGGCGCTCCTGCATGTCGAGCGCCTTGAGCCAGAGATCCCGGAACCGGCGGATCGGATCTTCGGGACTGGTGACGTTTTTGGACGCCCAATCGGCAAAAACCAGCACCTCTTCCATATCGCCCGGCCGGATGATGCCTTTCATACGGTTGCGGACGACATCCTTCGCGGCGTCGAGATGGATCGGCTTTTCCTTGGCAAGGCAGAAGAAGAAGGCCACTGCCGCAATCGCCGGATCGGCGATTGCGGCCAGCGGCGCTGCCTCCGCCTGCTTGCGCAACTTTCCGCGCCTATAGACGCCCCGCATCCTCTCGACGGAATCGATGATCTCGCTTCCGGCCTCACGCACCATTTTAAAACGCCAATACCAGATGACCGCGCCGCTGATAGCCGCGACCAGAATACCGAGAAAAGCCATGATGAACCCCCACAATAAAACCCGCCCGTTTTAAAGCGTGTTCTATTGTCAGGTTCAAGCCTGTAAGTTGCATGGATCACCGCCCCAGATAGTTCTCGATCACCTTCGGATCGGAACTGACGAAATCGATCGATCCCTCAGCCAGCACCGAGCCTTCTGCAAGGCATGTCACCTTGACGCCGAGGTCGCGGATGAAGCCCATGTCGTGCTCGACGACGACCACCGAGCGGGTCCTGGCGATGTCCTTGAGCAGGATCGCGGTTTCCGCGGTTTCCGCATCGGTCATCCCGGCCACCGGTTCGTCGACCAGCAGCAGCTTCGGCTCCTGCGCCAGCAGCATGCCGATTTCCAGCCATTGTTTCTGCCCATGCGACAGGTTGGCGGCAAATTCGTCACGGCGGTGCGTCAGCCGCACCGTATCGAGGATTTCCTCGATACGCGCTTTGTCCTCCCCCGAAAGGCGATAGAACAGCGTCGAGAATACGCCGCGGCGGCGGTTCAGCGCCAGTTCCAGATTGTCCCACACCGTATGGCTTTCGAAGACCGTCGGCTTCTGGAATTTGCGGCCGATGCCGAGCTGGGCGATATCGGCCTCGTCCTTCTTGGTGAGATCAACAGTGCCGTTGAAGAACACTTCGCCCTCATCGGGCCTGGTCTTGCCGGTGATGATATCCATCATCGTCGTCTTGCCGGCGCCGTTCGGGCCGATAATGGCGCGAAGCTCGCCGGGTTCGATGACGATCGATAGCGAATTCAATGCCTTGAAGCCATCGAAGGAAACCGAAACGCCGTTGAGATAAAGTACGCTGTTGGGTTTGACGTCGGGAATCACTGTGCTCACTCCGCTGCCTGGATTTTCGGCTCGATGCCGTCTTCCTGCGCCGCCGGCGGCTTCACAGGGGAAGCGGTTTTCCGTTTGCCGAGATAGGGGGCGATCGTGCCGACCACGCCCTTCGGCAGAAACAGCGTGACGGCGACGAAGAGACCGCCGAGCGCAAACAGCCAGAACTCCGGGAAGAGACCGGTGAAGATCGTCTTGCCGCCATTGACGAGGATCGCGCCGATGATCGGCCCGATCAGCGTCGCCCGCCCGCCGACCGCCGTCCAGATGACGACTTCGATCGAGTTGGCAGGAGCGAATTCGCCGGGGTTGATGATGCCGACCTGCGGAACGTAGAGCGCACCGGCAATGCCCGCCATCATCGCCGAGACGACGAAGGTGAAGAGCTTGAAATGTTCGACGCGGTAACCGAGGAAACGCGTGCGGCTTTCCGCATCGCGCACGCCGACCAGCACCTTGCCGAATTTCGAGCGCACGATCGCCGACGCAACAATCAGCGATAGTGCCAGGAAGACCGCGGTTGCCGCAAAGAGGGCTGCACGCGTGCCGTCAGCCTGGACGTTGAAGCCGAGAATGTCCTTGAAGTCGGTCATGCCGTTATTGCCGCCGAAACCCATGTCGTTGCGGAAGAAGGCGAGCAGCAGCGCATAGGTCATCGCCTGGGTGATGATCGAGAGATAGACCCCGTTGACGCGCGAGCGGAAAGCGAACCAGCCGAAGACGAAGGCGAGCAGACCAGGGACGGCAAGCACCATCAGCGCCGCGAACCAGAACTGATCGAAACCGTACCAGAACCACGGCAGTTCCTTCCAGTTCAGGAACACCATGAAATCCGGCAGCACGGGGTCGCCGTAGACGCCGCGCGAGCCGATCTGACGCATCAGATACATGCCCATCGCATACCCGCCCAGCGCAAAGAAGGCGCCATGGCCGAGCGAGAGGATGCCGCAGAACCCCCAGACGAGATCGAGCGCCAGCGCCAGCAGCGCATAAGTCAGATACTTGCCGAACAGCGCCATGATATAGGTCGGGATATGCAGCGGGTGGGTGGGTCCGGTCGCAAGGTTCAGCGCCGGCACCAGAATGGCGGCCGCCAGCAACAAGGCGACCGCAATCGAGATCCTGCGATCGAGAGACCGGAGAAGGAAGGCCGTTATCATGCTTCCACTGCCCTTCCTTTGAGCGCGAAGAGCCCGCGCGGACGCTTTTGAATAAAGAGAATGATGAGGACCAACACCAGGATCTTGCCGAGCACGGCGCCGGCGAAGGGCTCGAGGAACTTGTTGACGACGCCGAGCGAGAGCGCGCCGACCAGCGTGCCCCAGAGGTTGCCGACACCGCCGAAGACGACGACCATGAAGCTGTCGATGATGTAGGATTGACCGAGATTCGGTGAAACATTGTCGATCTGGCTAAGCGCCACGCCGGCAATACCGGCAATGCCCGAACCGAGCGCGAAGGTGAAGGCGTCGACCCAGCCGGTGCGGATGCCCATCGACGATGCCATGCGGCGGTTCTGCGTGACAGCGCGCATCTGCAGGCCGAAAGCTGACCGCTTGAGCAGCAGGAGCAGCGTTACGAAGACGACCATCGAAAAGACGATGATCCACAGTCGGTTCCAGGTGATGGAGAGCCCGCCGAGATCGAAAACACCGGACATCCAGGTCGGATTGCGGACCTCGCGGTTGGTCGGCCCGAAGATGCTACGCACGGCCTGCTGCAGGATCAGCGACACGCCCCAGGTGGCGAGCAGCGTTTCGAGCGGCCGGCCGTAGAGATAGCGGATGACGGCGCGCTCGATGACGAGGCCGACGAAGCCGGTGAAGACGAAGGCGGCCGGTACCGCAAAGGCCAGCGAATAATCGGCAAGCGCGGGATAGGACGAGGTAATCGTTTCCTGCACCACATAGGTCGTATAGGCGCCGATCATCACCATTTCGCCATGCGCCATGTTGATGACGCCCATGACGCCGAAGGTGATGGCAAGGCCGATCGCCGCCAGCAGCAGCACCGAGCCGAGCGATAATCCGTACCAGACGTTCTGGACGATATCCCACAGCGCCAGGCTGCGATTGATGCTGCTGATATCTGCCTGGATTGCCGGCTTCAGATCGTCAGGCGCGGTTTCGAGTGTGGTCGTCAGAATGGTCAGCGCATCACGATTGCCGCGAGCCGCGATCGTATCGATCGCTGCCTTCTTGTCTTCGACGCTCGCATCCGTCTTCAGCAGCAGCACGGCGCGCGCCGCTTCCATCGTATTTTTGATCTCGGCGTCCTTTTCAGCCGCAAGCGCCGCGTTCAGCAGGTCGAGATTGGCGGGATCGGCATCCTTCAGCAGGCCTTGTGCCGCGGCAAGCCGCGCCGAGCGATCCGGGCTCATCAGCGTCAGCTGGCTGGTGGCGGCGCTGATGACGCCGCGAAGTGCATTGTTGATCTTGACCTTGCTCATCATGTCAGGATCGACATCGGCGGCCGCTTCACCGCTGATCGGATCGGAATAGGTCGGTTCGTCATCGGTGCCGCCCTGGAGGAGGACCGGGCCGCCATCGGAATTGACGTAGAGAAGGCCGTCGCTCAACTGCTGCAGGATCTGGCTGACATGCGGATCCTTGGAGGCGACCAGCGCCTTGATGGCTGCCTCGCGTTCCGGGAAGTCGCCGACGCCGAGCGCATCGATGAGCAGGTGGATATCGTCCTCTGCCCGAGCTTCGCTCGATATTGCCGAGCCCGGAAATGCATGGCCGGAAAATGTCAGGCCCGAGAACGTCAGGCCCGAGAACGTCAGGCAAAGCGTGAGAAGGAAAATCTTTATGGCGCGATACATCGGCTTTCTCGCCCTGGATAGTGTTGGCGTCGCGGCGTAATCGCTGGGACGGAGCTTCCGCCCGGGATCGAACCCGGACGGAAGTCTTCAAGCAATCATCTGATCGGGGTCGTACTCAGGAACCCTTGCCGCCGCACTTGCCGGTGGCAACGTTGAAGTTGCCGCAGGACATCGGCTTACGCCAATCGGAGATCAGGTCCTTGGAGTCGGGCAGGTAATCGGACCATTCGTCGCCGACGACGGCGGGCGTCTGCTGGACGATTTCGAACTGGCCGTTGGCCTGGATTTCACCGATCAGCACGGGCTTGGTGATGTGGTGGTTCGGCATGACGGTCGCATAACCGCCGGAGAGGTTTGGAACGCTGACGCCGATGATGGAGTCGAGGACCTTGTCGGTATCGGTCGTGCCGGCGGCCTGGACGGCCTTAACCCATGCGTTGAAGCCGATATATGCAGCTTCCATCGGGTCGTTCGTCACGCGCTTGTCGTTCTTGGTGTAAGCATGCCAGTCCTTGATAAACTTCTTGTTGGCCGGGCTTTCCACGGACTCGAAATAGTTCCAGGCAGCGAGATGGCCGACGAGCGGCTTGGTGTCGAGACCGGCAAGTTCTTCTTCACCGACCGAGAAGGCGACGACGGGAATGTCGGTTGCCTTAATGCCCTTGTTGCCCAGTTCTTTGTAGAACGGAACGTTGGCGTCGCCGTTGATCGTCGAGACGACGGCGGTCTTCTTGCCGGCCGAACCGAATTCCTTGATCTTGGCAACTTCGGTCTGCCAGTCGGAGAAGCCGAACGGCGTGTAGTTGGTCATGATGTCTTCTTTCGGAATACCCTTCGAAATCAGGTATGCCTCGAGAATCTTGTTGGTCGTGCGCGGATAGACGTAGTCGGTCCCTTCGAGCACGAAGCGCTTGACGCCTTCTTTTTCCATCAGGTAGTCGACGGCCGGAATGGCCTGCTGGTTCGGAGCGGCCCCGGTGTAGAAGATGTTGCGCGAGGATTCTTCGCCCTCATACTGCACGGGGTAGAAGAGCAGCGAATTCAGCTCTTCGAAAACCGGCAGAACAGACTTGCGCGACGAGGACGTCCAGCAACCGAAGACCGCAGCAACCTTGTCCTTCTGGATCAGCTCGCGGGCCTTTTCCGCAAACAGCGGCCAGTCGGAGGCCGGATCGACGACGACGGCCTCGAGCTTCTTGCCGAGAAGGCCGCCCTTCTTGTTCTGCTCGTCGATGAGCATCAACATGGCGTCTTTCAGCGTGGTTTCGGAAATCGCCATCGTGCCGGAAAGCGAATGCAATACGCCGACTTTGATCGTGTCGTCGGCGGCAACCGCGCCGTGGAAAGCGGCCGATGCCGCCATGACGGCACCGAGCGCAGCGCTGGTGATCGTGGATCTGAGATTCATCTGGTTGAGCCCCTCTTCTTGTTCCGCAACAGGCCGGAAACGGAATTTAACTGTTGCCGAGGGGACTATCGGGTGCTGCATCGCAAAAACACATACGCAAAATGACGTAGGCGCAGGGGGCAAACGGACATACGGAAGCAACGGGCATCCCCACCGTTGGGAATGCCCTCTTGGTTCGAGAAGAAAATTATCCGTCGATCGTCAGGGTGACCGATGTCGGGCCATAAGAGAGGCTCGCCTTGTGGCCGGAGATGGTGAGCTTGCCGAAGGTGCCAGAAAGGCTGCCTGCCTTCAGGATCTCGATCTTCGTTCCGGCGGCCGGGACAAAACCATCGGCAAGCGTCACGTCGAGATCGCCGGCGAGTGCCGCCTGGCCCTGGACAATAAGCGTGCCGGCGCCGTTGGCACCGAGCGCCAGTTTCGCCGTCGCATTGGCGGATTGCTGGTAGTCGCCGCCGACCGTCAGAGGCTTGTCAGCCGCCACGACGAGCGAACCGCCATCGACCGTCAGTCCGCCGGAGCCGAAAGCCGACGACGATCCGGCCACCAGAGCGCCCTCTTCAAGTACGGTGCCGCCGGCATAGCTGTTGGCGCCTGATAGTCCGAGGATGCCGCTGCCGCGTTTCACAAACTTGCCCTTGCCGCCGATGTCGTTGCGCCAGCTGTCGATCGCATGGAAGCCGCCCTTTGCCGCGTCCATCGTGACGCTCACGTCCTGATCGAAGGCGCCGTAACCGTCGGCGGCGGCAAACAGGTTGAGGCGGCCATAACCTTCCGCGTCGTCGATGAGCGGATAGCCGGAGGCGATCTCCGTCGTCTTCAGCACCTCCCGGCGCTGTTCGCCGTCGAGATAAGGCAGACGTGTTTCGAGAAGCGCTTCAGCGCCCTGCGGCACGCGGGCCGGCTGATCGGTCGCATGGATCGCCGGCAGGCCGTAGCTCAGGCGCTGCAGCACGTAGGCGCGATTGGCGTCATGATCGGCGAAGCGGTCCGCGGCGATCGGCGCCGCATGCGCGGCAACTTCGAGCGCGCCCGCATCGGCAACGCCGGATTTGGCAATGAGCCAGGACTGCGCCTGGGCATAGGCATCGCTCTTCAGCGCTGTATTGTCGGCCTTGTTCAGATTGTAGACGACCGTCGCGGTGCCGAGCATCCGGCCGCCCATCACATCGAGCGGAGAATGCATGCCGGCAAGGATGCGATCCTCGCCCAGCTCGCTGGCGCGCGTGATCATTTCCTGAAAGCGCTGCGGCACAAGATAGGCCATGGCGAGCGCATCACGCCAGGCTTCCGCCGTATGCCCGCTCGGGAAGCCGCCATCCTCGACCGGTTTGCCGCTCTTGGCGGGCTCGAGCGTCGGGACGACCGAGACCTCCTGGCTCCAGCGGTAGGGACGGCCATATTTGAAATAGCGCTTGGCGGGCTCCGTCGAGCCGTCACCGCTGGCGGCGTTGATGAAGTCGATTGCGAGGCCCATGTCCGGATTGGCATCGGTCTTGTTTTCGGTGTCCGGCTTGCTGCCGGCGCCGCGATTGTTACCCTTATCGTCATATTTGACCGTCGTCGCATCGGCGGCCACCTCGGTGATCGTGGTGGTTTGCTTGGAGCCGGCCTTCCAGGCAGCCGTCAGCGGGCCGAGGCCATCGACGATGCTGGCATTCTTGCCGCGCCGGTCGTCGAGGTAGGCGGCCACCGCCTGCTCGGCCGTCCGCGCCCGCGTCGCCTTGACCACATAGGCGATGTTCGCATCATGGACGAGCTTGTTGACGACCTGACCGTCGGTCTTGCTGGCGGGAATGCCGTCCCAATCCGTCTTGGCGACGGCCGGGCAATTGTCCTTGGCCGGGGCTTCCACGCCCGCATCGACGAAGGGCGTGCGCGGGGTCCAGATTTCGAGAAAGCCGGAGAGCAGATGAACGGCGGCATTGGTGTCCACCGTCGAGAAGCAGGCGTCACCGCGCTTGTTGGTGTTTCCGGTCTCGGCATAAGGCGCTTTCGCCGCTGTGGCCTGCTCGGCGCCCGCCAGCGACGGCACGATCGAAACGAGGCAGACGAGGGCGGTGCTCAGGCGGAAAAGGCGTGAAACAGACATGGGTGATACCTGAAATGGTTGAAGGAACGGCGGGAGAGTTAGACGGCCCGTGTGACAGACCGGCTTCAAAAATATGGCGGTTCCGTGAATCTGCCAGTGCTCCGCCCTTGCCTTTCTCACCCATCCCGCCAAAACTGTTTCGAGACGATAGGCCAACCGGAATGCCGGAAGGAAGACATGGCAGCGCGCCAACGCATCATTCCGGTGAGACGCGAATATAATCGCTGGGTCGCCAACCAGACGCTGGAAGATTATGCGCTGCGCTTCACCGCAAAGAGCGCCCGCCATTTCTCCTCGCAGCGCATCGCCCAGACAGCGATCGGCGCCATCTCCTTCCTGGCGCTCGAGGCGATCGGCGGCGCCATCACCCTCTCCTACGGCACCACCAATGCCTTTTATGCTATTATCGTCGCTTCGATCGCCATGCTGGCGATCGGCCTGCCGATCAGCCGCTACGCCATCCGCCACGGCGTCGACATCGATCTTCTGACCCGCGGCGCCGGCTTCGGCTATATCGGCTCGACCATCACCTCGCTGATCTATGCGAGCTTCACCTTCATGCTGTTTGCGATCGAGGCCTCGATCATGTCCGGGGCGCTGGAGCTTACCCTCGGTATTCCGCTCTGGATCGGCTACATCCTCAGCGCCGTCATGGTGATCCCGCTGGTGACGCACGGCGTGCGGCTGATCAGCAAATTCCAGCTGATGACCCAACCCTTCTGGATCGTGCTGAACATCCTGCCCTTCATTTTCATCGCCTTCATGGATTGGGAAAAGTTCGATCTCTGGCGCGCCTTTGCCGGCATTCGCCATGCCTCGGGCCCGCCCGGCACCATCGCCGAATTCGATCTGGTGCAGTTCGGCGCCGCCTCTGCCGTTATCCTGGCGCTGATGTCGCAGATCGGCGAGCAGGCAGACTTCCTGCGCTTCCTGCCGCCCGACCCGCAGCGCAAATGGCGCCATCGCCTCGCCGTCTTTCTCGCCGGGCCCGGCTGGGTCATTATCGGCGCGCCGAAACTGCTGGCCGGTTCCTTCCTCGTCGTGCTGACCCTCGCCTCGGGCGTGCCACTCGATCGGGCCGCCGATCCGGCGCAGATGTATCTGACCGCTTTCGGCTATATGGTGCCCTGGCAGAATGCCGCACTACTGTTGATGGCCGCCTTCGTCGTCGTCTCGCAGCTGAAGATCAACGTGATGAATGCCTATGCCGGCTCACTCGCCTGGTCGAACTTTTTCTCGCGGCTGACCCACAGCCATCCCGGCCGCGTGATCTGGCTGGTCTTCAACGTCGCGATCGCCCTGCTTTTGATGGAACTCGGCATCTACCGGCTGCTGGAGGAGACGCTCGGCATCTTCTCGATCATCGCCATGGCCTGGCTCTGCACGATCTCTGCCGATCTCTTTATCAACAAGCCGCTTGGCCTCGCTCCGCCCGGCATCGAGTTCAAACGCGCCCATCTCTACGACATCAATCCGGTCGGCCTCGGCGCCATGACGCTGTCGGCGACGGTATCGCTGATTGCCCATTTCGGCGCCTTTGGCGCAACCGCCGCCTCGCTGGCGCCCTATATCACCCTCGTCATCGCGCTCATCGCCTCGCCCGCGCTCGCCTGGGCGACGAAGGGCAAGTTCTACCTCGCCCGCAAGCCGCGCCACAGCTGGAAGAACCTGACGAGCATCACCTGCTCCGTCTGCGAGCATCCCTTCGAGCCGGAGGACATGGCCTGGTGCCCGGCCTACGCCGCACCGATCTGCTCGCTCTGCTGCTCGCTCGACAGCCGCTGCCACGACATGTGCAAGCCGGCCGCCCGTTTCAACGCGCAGGTCGGCACCGTCGCCAAGGTGCTGTTGCCGGAAACCGTTCTGGGCAAGCTGACGACGCGCCTCGGCCGCTACGGCATCGCCGTCGCGCTGGCCTTGACCGCCATCGGCGCGATCCTGGCGATGATCGCCCATCAGGTCGCCGCCGCCTCACCCGAGACGGCCGAGGTCGTCAACCGCACCATCCTCATCGTCTTCTTTGTCTTCTCGGTGATTTCAGGCGTCGTCTGCTGGTTCTATGTGCTCGCCCATGACAGCCGCGTCGTCGCCGAGGAGGAATCCTCGCGCCAGAACACGCTGCTGCTCAAGGAGATCGCCGCCCACAAGAAGACCGACACCGCCTTGCAGAATGCCAAGGAAACGGCCGAGGCAGCCAACCGCGCCAAAAGCCGCTATGTCGTCGGCCTCAGCCACGAGTTGCGCACGCCATTGAATGCCGTGCTCGGCTACGCCCAGATCCTCGAGCGCGACGACACCATCCCGGCGCCGCGCCAATCCTCGATCAAGGTCATCCGGCGCAGCGCCGAGCACCTCTCCGGGCTGATCGACGGCCTACTCGATATTTCCAAGATCGAGGCCGGCCGCCTGCAGGTCTATTCCAATGAGATCAACATCCAGGATTTCCTCGACCAGATCGTCGACATGTTCCGCCCGCAGGCGCAGGCGAAGGGCGTTGCTTTCCTGCACGAGCGCTCGCCGGCCTTGCCGCAATTCGTCCGCACCGACGAAAAGCGGCTACGCCAGATCCTCGTCAACCTGCTCTCCAATGCCATCAAGTTCACCGACGAGGGCAGCGTCACCTTCGATGTCGCCTATCGCAGCCAGGTTGCGACCTTCACCGTCACCGATACCGGCCGCGGCATCGCTGAAAAGGATCTGACGCGCATCTACGAACCGTTCCAGCGCGGTGAGGCCGAAAGCGTGCGGCCGATGCCGGGCCTCGGCCTCGGCCTCACCATCACCCGGCTTCTGACCAACACGCTTGGCGGCGAGATTGCGGTTTCGAGCGTCAAGGACGAGGGCTCGACCTTCCGCGTCCGCCTCATGCTGTCCGCCGTCATGCGCGCCGTGGCCGCAGCGCCGCAGGAAAAGCGCATCGTCGGATATGACGGCCCGCGCCGCACGGTGGTCGTCGTCGACGATAACGAAGACCACCGCGAGATGATGCGCGAAATCCTGGCGCCTCTCGATTTCATCGTTCTGACGGCAGCAGGCGGCGGCGAATGCCTGACGCTGATCGAGGGCATCATGCCGGATCTTTTCCTTGTCGATATCCTGATGCCCGGCATGAGCGGCTGGCAGCTGGTCTCGCGCCTGCGCGAGGCCGGCCAGACGGCGCCGATGCTGATGCTTTCGGCCAATATCGGCGATGCCGCCGTTCTGGGCGACAGCGACGACAGCCACAATGATGCGATCGGCAAGCCGGTCGACATCCGCCAGCTGCGCGACAAGCTGGCTTTGCATCTTGGCCTGAAATGGGTCTATGCCGACGCCGCGCCGGCTACTCCAGTGAAGACCGAAGCGCCGGCGCTGAGCCCGGGCGCTGCCCATGTGCAGGAATTGCTGCGGCTCGGCGAGATCGGCTATATCAGAGGCATCGAAGCCAAGCTTTCGGACCTTGCCAAGGTGGAGGCAAATCAGCCATTCACCGATGAACTTCGCGCCTATGTCGCCGCCTTCGATCTCGCCGGCTTCATGACGTTCCTGCACGACTTCGACGAAAAGGTGGAATCCATTGGCTGAGCCGG
Source organism: Rhizobium sp. N122 (assembly GCF_002211295.1). Classification (NCBI taxonomy): domain Bacteria; kingdom Pseudomonadati; phylum Pseudomonadota; class Alphaproteobacteria; order Hyphomicrobiales; family Rhizobiaceae; genus Rhizobium; species Rhizobium sp. N122. The sequence goes on from NZ_LOKU01000015.1 coordinate 56,873, forward strand.
CCCTCCCCCGCGACATCGTTCTGCTCGTCGACGACTCGCCCGAAGCGCTGGGCTTCCTGACCAACGCGCTCGAACAATCCGGCTTCTCCGTGCTGATCGCCACATCGGGCACCGCGGCCCTTCGCATCGTCGAGCGCATCACGCCCGATCTGATCCTGCTCGACGCCGTCATGCCCGCCATGGATGGTTTCGAGACCTGCCGCAGGCTGAAGGCGAATGCGGCGGTGGCGCAGGTGCCTGTCATCTTCATGACCGGCCTGACCGAAACCGAGCATGTCGTGCACGCGCTGGAATCCGGCGGAGTGGACTATCTCGCCAAGCCAATTAATATCGACGAATTGCGCGCCCGCATCCGTGTGCATCTGCGCAACGCCCGCTCGGCGCAGAGCGCCCGGGTCGCACTCGACGCCGCCGGCCGCCATCTGCTAGCAGTCAAAGGCGATGGCGCCATCCACTGGTCGACGCCGCAGGCGACGCGACTGGTCAATGCCGCCATGGGCAGCGATGACGGCATGGAAATCGTCGTCCGCCATATCGCGACCTGGATGCGCGACCGCGCAGCCGCCGTGCGCGACGGCATCATTTCGATCGCCCATGCTGGCCAGGCGGCACTGCAGCTCGCCTTTCTCGGCGCGATCGGCCCCGACGAATATCTCTTCCGTCTCACCGCCGCCAATCAGCGCAGCGACGACGAGATGCTGCGCCAGCGCTTTTCGCTGACCCAGCGCGAATCCGAGGTGCTGCTCTGGATCGCCAAGGGCAAGGCCAACCGCGACATCGGCGAAATACTCGGACTGTCGGCGCGCACCGTGAACAAGCACCTCGAACAGATCTACGTGAAGCTCGGCGTCGAGAACCGGGCCTCGGCCGCCGTGAAGGCGACGCATGTGCTGCACGAGATGTAGGTAATATCGGGCGGAAACCGTCGGCAGCAGATTGGCAGCGCCGCGGCGGACGGAATTTGATACCTCCGCGAAGCAAAGAAGCCCGGTCGGAACCGGGCTTCAATCTCATCTGTCAAATGGGGAAGCTATGCTTAGGAGCCCTGCGGAACGTAGGTGTACTTGCCGTCCGCGCCCTTCTTCCATTCGTACATGATGTAGCCAGGAATCTTCGGGTCGCCCTTTTCGTCGAACGAAATGTCGCCGAGAACCGTCGGGAACGGACCCTTTTCCTTCATGGCCGTGGCAACGGCTTCAGGATCCACCGAACCGGCAGCCTTGGCAGCACCGGCAATCGCCTGCATCGCAGCGTAGGAATAGAGCGTGTAGGCTTCCGGGTTGAAACCGGCGGCCTTGAACTTTTCGACGAGTTCCTTGTTGGCCGGGTTCAGCGTCGGGTCAGGACCGAAGGTGTTGAGCGTACCGGCAACGGCGTCGCCAGCGATCGAGGCCAGTTCGTTCGAAACGATACCGTCGCCCGAAACCAGCGTTGCCTTCAGGCCCTGATCGGCCGCCTGACGGATGATGAGACCGGCTTCGGTGTGCAGACCGCCCCAATAGATGATCGAGACGCCGGCTTCCTTCATCTTCGCGATGAGGGCCGAGAAGTCCTTGTCGCCGACGTTGATGCCTTCGTACATGACTTCCGTCAGACCGGCGGCATTCATCGCCTTCTTGGTTTCGTCGGCAAGACCCTGACCGTAGGGGGTCTTGTCGTGAACGACGGCGATCTTGGCGTCCTTGAAGTGATCGGCAAGATACTTGCCGGCGATGGCGCCCTGCTGGTCGTCACGGCCGCAGGTACGGAACGTGTTCCAGAGACCCCGTTCCGTGAACTTCGGGTTCGTAGCAGCCGGGGTGATTTCGAGAATGCCGTTTTCGGCATAAACTTCCGAAGCCGGGATCGAAACGCCCGAGTTGAAGTGGCCGATGACGAACTTGACGCCGTCGGCAACGAATTTGTTGGCAACCGAGATGCCCTGCTTCGGGTCGGAGACGTCGTCGCCGAGCTCGAGCTTGATCTGCTCGCCGTTGATGCCGCCAGCAGCGTTGATGTCGGCGGCCGCCTGCTCGGCGCCCTTCTGGAGCTGAGCGCCGAACGCGGCGTTCGGGCCAGTCAGCGGACCAGCGACAGCGATGAGAACGTCGGCCCATGCGTTGCCGCTGAAGGCGACCATCGCCGTCAGAGCCACTGCCGACAGAAGAGACTTCTTCATATTGTTACTCCCAATTTTTGGGCGGGTTCCGGTCCAAGGCCCAGCGCACTACCCACCATTGACTGCGCCAGGAAAGCTGTTCCACTCTGAAGGCAATTCATGCCTAGTTTCAACGGACTGTCAATGTTTGTCCTTCCACGAAAACGCGGAAGTTTTTTCGTACAGCCAGTAATAGTTGTTGACCATCTGATTGGTGCGGCGAAAGCGGAAGCCGGCGGTCGAGAAGACCAGCAGCGTCACGAAATCGATGCTGTAGTAGAGCGCGCTGAGCATCGGCCCATTGAACAGGGCGTGATGCAGAAACTGCATGGCCCAGGCGAGAAGGAAGGTGTAAACGACGGCTAGCGGATAGTTGTTCCAGCCTTCCGCCACGGCCTTGCCGGCGCGCCAGGCCGTCCAGAAGCCGATCAGCACGACGATCGCGCGGATGACAAGTCGAACACCGACATCGCTTTCGAAGAAAAGTCCCTGCATATCAAACTCTCCCTTCGAGCTAGTGTCTTCCGCCTTCGAGATAGGCGGCGCGGACTTCAGGATTGGCGAGCAGTTCCTTGCCGGAGCCGCTCATCGTCACCTTGCCGTTCACCATCACGTAAGCGCGGTGCGAAAGCCTCAGCGCAGCGAATGCGTTCTGCTCGACGAGGAACACGGTGAGACCTTCCTGTTCGTTGAGCTTGCGGATCGCCTCGAAGATGCCCTTGACGATCAGCGGCGCAAGGCCGAGCGAGGGTTCGTCGAGCAACAGCAGCTTCGGTCGCGCCATCAGCGCGCGGCCGATCGACAGCATCTGTTGTTCGCCACCCGAAAGCGTGCCGCCGCGCTGGGCGTGGCGTTCCTTCAGGCGCGGGAAGAGCGCGAAGATCTTCTCGACGTCCTCGGCGAAATATTTGAGATTGTCGAGGCCGGCGCCCATCTGGAGGTTTTCCAGAACCGTCATGCGCGGGAAGATGCGGCGTCCCTCGGGCGACTGCGCGATGCGCAAGCGAGCGATTTCGTGGGTCGGCATGCGCGTGATGTCGCGGCCCTCGAAGATGACCGAGCCGGTCCGGGCCTGCGGGCTGCCGCAGATCGTCATCATCAGCGTCGACTTGCCGGCGCCGTTGGCGCCGATCAGGCTGACGATCTCGCCCTTGCTGACATGGACGTCGATGCCGGCCAGCGCACGAATATTGCCATAATAGGTTTCGACGCCATTCACCTGAAGGAGCGGTTGACCCGTCATTACTTCATCGCCCATCAGTTTGCGCCTCCTTCGAGCTGCTCGACGGTTGCGATCACCTCTTCCACTTCTTCATCCTCGACACCGAGATAGGCCGCGATGACCTTCGGATCGTTTTTGACGTGATCCGGCGTGCCATCGGAAATTTTCTGGCCGTATTCGAGCACGACGACGTGGTCGGAGATTTCCATGACCACCGACATGTCATGTTCGATGAGCAGGATAGATGTTCCGGTTTCGGCACGGATGCTCTGCAGCAGCGCATTGAGCGTTGCCGATTCCCGCGGGTTCAGGCCGGCGGCCGGTTCGTCCAGGCAAAGCAGCTCGGGACCAGTGCACATGGCGCGGGCGATCTCGAGACGCCGCTGGGCGCCGTAGGGCAGGTCGCCGGCCGGATCGTCGGCGCGGTCGATCAGATCGGCCTTCTCGAGCCAATGGCGGGCAAGCTCGATCGATGCGGCCGCCTCCCGTTTGTAGGGACCGATACCGATAAGGCCGAGGATCGTATAACCCGACGCCTTCATCAGCTTGTTGTGCTGGGCGACGAGCAGGTTTTCGAGAACCGTCAGGCCGGAGAACAGCCGGATGTTCTGGAAGGTGCGCGCCACCTTGGCTTCCTTGGTGATGCGGAAATCCGGCAGACGCTCCAGCAGATACTGCTTGCCGCTCTTCTGGTTGAGCGTGATCATCCCCATCGTAGGCTTGTAGAAGCCGGTGATGCAGTTGAAGACGGTGGTCTTGCCGGCGCCGTTCGGCCCGATCAGCGCGGTGATGTCGCCGCGCTTGGCTTCGAAAGAGAAGTCGTTGATGGCCATCAGGCCGCCGAACTTCATCGACAGGTGCTCGACCTTGAGCAGCGTATCGCTGGACATCGTGTTGGTAACGGGGCTCATCAACCGTGGCCCTCCTTGGTAAAGCTTCCGGATATTGCCTTGCTTTCCTTAAGAAAGGCGGTCGGCTGACGTGAGCCCACGAAACCGCGCGGCTTGAACAGCATGACGACGACCATGGCGAGGCCGAAGAGCAGCATACGGTAGAGTTCCGGCGTGAAATCGGGCCCGAAGACCGCTTTCAGGAAATCCATTTCGCGCAACGCTTCGGTACCGCCGACCATGACGATCGCAGCGATCGCAATGCCGGTCAGCGAGCCCATGCCACCGAGAACGACGATGGCAAGAACCACTGCCGATTCCAGGAAGATGAAGGATTCCGGCGAAACAAAGCCCTGGCGCGCCGCGAAGAACGAGCCTGCGAAGCCGCCGAACATGGCGCCCGTCGCAAAAGCGGTAAGCTTGGTCGTCACCGTGTTGATCCCCAGCGAACGGCAGGCGATCTCGTCTTCGCGCAGCGCTTCCCAGGCTCGCCCGATCGGCATGCGGCGCAGCCGGATGGTGACGTAGGCCGTCAGCATGCAGAGCATCAGGATGAGATAGAAGAGGAAGATCTTGTAATAGGCTGAAGACATCGGCAGATGGAAGAGCTTGGCAAAGCCGCCGGCCGTCGCATCGAAGGGGATGCCGAAGAGCGTCGCCTTCGGAATGCTCGAGATACCGAACGTCCCCTTGGTGACATCTGTCCAGTTGATGAGGACGAGACGGATGATTTCACCGAAGGCAAGCGTCACGATGGCGAGGTAGTCGCCGCGCAGGCGCAGCACCGGGAAGCCGAGGATGACGCCCCAGAGTGCGGCGAAGATGCCGGAAAGCGGCAGCAGCACCCAGAAGGACAGGCCGAAATAGCTCGAAAGCAGCGCGTAGGAATAGGCGCCGACCGCGTAGAAGGCGACATAACCGAGATCGAGCAGGCCGGCGAGGCCGACGACGATGTTCAGCCCCCAGGCGAGCATCACGTAGATCAGGATCTGGATGCCAAAATTGTCGACCCATTTCAGTGAGCCCTGAGCACCGACAAGCGCCACGATCACTATAGGATAGAGCAGCAGTGCAATCAGCGCAATTTTCAGGAAATGCCGATGGAAGAAGCTCTTGTCCGTCGAAATATCGAGATCGCCCTGGCGCGCCTTGTTGAGCTTGCGGCGGTCGATATTCGGCTTGACGAAAACGACCATCACAAAGCGGCCGATCGCGGCGACCGCGACGAAGATCGCAAGCAGCCCCCAGCGTTGGACGATGATCAGCTCGTTGTTGATGTTCTGGTCAGTCTTGAGGCCGACATAGAGAACGAACATGCCGAACGAAAGGACAGCGGCGAAAAGGGCTTCGGTAAGGCCTTTGCGGACAAGTCCGGCATCGGGCTTGCCTGCAGAATGTTCAATGTTTGCCATGACGTTATACCTTCTCGACTTCCGGCCGTCCGAGGATACCCGTCGGCTTGAAGATCAGCACGAAAGCGAGGATGGCGAAGGTCGCGACATCCTTGTACGCGATGGTGAAATAGGCCGACCACAGCGATTCGATCAGGCCGATCATCAATCCGCCGAGAACGGCGCCCGGCAATGAGCCGATGCCGCCGAGAACCGCTGCGGTAAAGGCCTTCACGCCCGGCGTGAAGCCGTCGGCGAACGAAGCGACGCCATAATACATCAGATACATCGTGCCGGCGACGGCAGCCAGCGCCGCACCCATGACGAAGGTGATGGAAATCGTCTGATCGACATTGACGCCGAGCAGCGCCGCCATCTTGCGGTCCTGCTCCGTGGCGCGCTGGGCGCGGCCAAGTGCGGTATGATTGACGATGTACCAGAAGATCGTCAGCAGCACCGCCGTGATCACGATGATGATGATCTGCTTCAGCGACACCGAGATGTTGCCGAACTGATAGACCGTGCTCACCATCGGCGGGATCGGCTTGTTGCGCGGACCCTGCGTTACCTGGATGAAGTTGGACAGCGTGATCGACATGCCGATCGCCGTGATCAGCGGCGCCAGGCGGAAGGAACCGCGCAGCGGACGATATGCGACGCGCTCGATCGTCCAATTCCACAAACTCGTCATCAGCATCGCAACGACAAGCATCGCCAGCAGCAGAATTGCCACCGGGAGACCTGCGAAGATGGATGTGAGGACGAGAAAGACGATAAGAGCGGCGAAACCGCCGAGCATGAAGATATCGCCATGGGCGAAATTGATCATGCCGATAATGCCGTAAACCATCGTATAGCCAATAGCCACAAGGCCATAGATGGATCCGAGCGTCAGCCCATTGAAGAGCTGCTGGACGAAATACTCCATATGTCGTTTTCCCCTGGATGCGAACCGAACAGGCTGCATCTCTTTTTGGTTCTTCGGTTCCCCGTTTCAGAGAACCTCATAGGCCGAATGCATACCGGTTTCGGTGGAAATGTGAAGACAAAAAGGATTTACTCCGACAAATTCTTGTCAGAACAGGCCTATGTGGCGCATTTTGAACCAAAATCCACAGAAAATCGGCAAAGAACCGCCTGTTTTTAGTCAGAAACTGCCACCGAGTTAACGGTTCGGAGATGTCGTCGGCGATTTCCCTATGTCGCTTGTGGCGCAAGCTATTCCATAGAATTGGAAGATGGCGCAAATTCAGACCCCAAGCCTGCGATTTTTGCGAATAGCATTTCACGAGGATATGCCCCTTCTTCGTCTGACAACTCTGAAAACTTATGGTAGCTTTGTGGAACTGCATTAGGGGCTGCAGAGCGCGATGGAAAACACCATATCGAGTGTGTGGTGACAGGGATGGTTTGCGGACGAGCAACAGTGGGGTGCTCGACCCGCGTGGCGAACGGCAAAAGGACAATGCTGAGGACATTTGAACGGGCGGCGCTCGAAGCCGGCAAGGCCATTATCACGGTCCTGCGCCAAGGTTTCCCGGTCGCCATGAAAGCGGATGCAAGTCCGGTCACGGTCGCCGACGAGGAGGCCGAACGCATCATCCTCGCTCATCTCGCTGGAGATTATCCGGAAATACCCGTCGTGGCCGAAGAATCGGTCGCCGCCGGAAAAGTGCCCGACATCGCCGGCCGCGGCTTCTTCCTGGTCGATCCTCTCGACGGCACGCGAGAATTCGTCGATGGACGGCAGGAATTCACCGTCAACATCGCATATATAGAGAACGGCGCCCCGGTGGCCGGCATCGTCTACGCCCCGGCACTCGGGCTTGCCTTCTCGGGCGAACGCGGCCACGCCGAAAGGCTCGTCGTCACCGATGACTTCACCGTCGGTGCGCGCAGTGCGATCACCGTGCGCGCACAGCCGGACGACAGGCTGGCACTCGCCAGCCTTCGTCACAACAGCCCGGAGACCGGAAGCTTCCTCGCCCACCACGCCATCTCCAAATGCACCAATATCGGCTCCTCGCTGAAATTCTGTCTGCTGGCCGAAGGCAAGGCCGACGTCTATCCGCGCTTCACCCGCACGATGGAATGGGACACGGCGGCCGGCGATGCGGTGCTGCGCGCCGCCGGCGGTTCGACGGTGACGCTCGACGGAGCGCCGCTGACCTACGGCAAGACTGGGGCCGCAGCCGATTTCGACTTCGCCAACCCGAACTTCATCTCCTGGGGCGGCACGAGACGCGTCCTCGAACCGGCGTAACCACCCGCACCCATCCCTGAACTTACAGCTATGCGCGACTAGGTCCGGGCAGGCAGCCCGAGAGTGATTCGCAAACGGCCGGCCCGATTGGCTGATTCTCCGCCTGAAACCCGTTTTTCACTTTTCCGGTGCCGCTTCCCGCCTTGATTTTGTCATATTCTGACACAGTTTGGGAACGACCGCGCATCCCGGCAAAAAAAATTTCGCGGCGCGATTGGTTAAAAATACCCCTCGACGACCGACAGTCGCGTGCCGAAACAACACGCCGAACGACCCCCGAAAGCCCTCGCCAAAGGCCTAGAAACCTTGACGAAATTCCAATTATTAACGAAATATCATGAGCTTGCCTCAACTTAACGCAGATGCGAAAGATTTATTGCGATGCGATATTTCTCTGGACACCATTACACAATTGTCGCATTTTTCCGTTTTAGTAGGGTTACCAAGACCTGAGTGCAGCCCTGGTGACAGGGTAAAACCATTGATCGCCTATTGCCGCCGCGCCCCTCGAAGACAACAGAGTACGATCCTTGAGCATCACGGAACTAAACAACAGCATTTCGACTGAGTCCTTCCGGCCGAGCCGCCGCCAGCAGCCGAGCCTGAAGATCCAGACCCCTGTGATCCATAGCGATGCGCCGCAGGCGCCGTGGATGGATCTTGTCCTGAAGCGGGCGTTCGACATCGTTTCGTCGTTGAGCGCCCTCCTCGTCCTTGCCCCTTTCCTTCTGTTCGTCGCCTTGCTGATCAAGCTCGACAGCCCGGGACCGGTGCTCTTCAAGCAGACCCGCTGGGGCAAGAACTGCAAGGCCATCAAGGTCTACAAGTTCCGCTCGATGCGCACCGATCTCTGCGATGTCTCCGGTGTTGCCCAGACGGTGAAGAACGACCCGCGCATCACTCGGGTCGGCGCCATCCTGCGCCGCACGAACGTCGACGAGCTGCCGCAGCTGCTGAACGTACTGATGGGTCACATGTCGGTCGTCGGCCCGCGCTGCCATGCGATCGGCATGCGCGCCGGCGGCATGCTCTACGAAGAGCTCGTCCCGGAATACCATCAGCGCCACGCCATGCGCCCCGGCATGACGGGTCTTGCTCAGATGCGCGGCCTGCGCGGCCCGACCGATCGTCCGGCCAAGGCGCGTGCCCGCATCGTCAGCGATCTCTATTACGTCGCCAACTTCTCGATCGTGATGGATATCCGCATCATCGCCGGTACCGTCGTGTCGGAACTGACCCGCGGAAAAGGCTTCTAAGATTTGTGAGAAGGGACCGGATGCCTAAGGGCAACCGGTACCCGAGTGCTCTGCCGGCCGCCTCCTGCGGCTCAGCGCATCGAGCTAGCGCATCGCGCGCTTTGGACAATTCCCCACCCATATGCGACGAGACCGAGAATGATCGCGATCTCATTACTGCCTTGGGCGCCGCATGCGATTTCACGCCGTGCGCCATCGCCTGCGTCCCTGCGGGCACAAACACCCGTCTGAGAAGACGAAGGTGTATTGTTTCAGATCAGCGTCGTGGGAGCGCGCTGACGAAAAATTCTTCAGCGCATGCACCTGAAAAGCCGGGTGAAGCGGCGGTTTATTTTGCCGCTGCCGCCCGCAAAGATGCCTCACTGAAGACCCGCCCGATCGTCCGCTTCCTCACGGTCACCAATCGGCTGGAACAACATTAAATCGGCGGCCCCGGAAAAGCCGAGGCTTTCCGGCAAGCTGCCGATGAACCGCCTTCAAGGGAAGCCGCGAGCAAATAAAATCGAAGCCGGCAAACTTTGCGCTCTCGCCGGGCCGTTCCTTGCCGCCTTCGACGCGATCCCGGAGCGATGGGTCCGCGAAGGCAAAAAAATCCAGTATCATCAATGCAATCGCCGCGCGCATGTTCGGATTTTTTCATCCTCATGCGACGTATGGTCCGCTTCCTGAGGACCTCGCTGCCGGCAGCGAGAGGCTCCATGCCGAAGCATCGGCAGACGTGGCTTTTGCCCCACATCCCAGGGACGCCAAGCATCAAAAGCACGAGCCGGCTCTGATCCAGCGGGAAAACGGAGATGTCTGGCGCTCATCTCTATGCCAAGCACCACAAAGCTCATCCTGGGAAATCAGCCATATATACTCCGCGAGGAGCCTCATTGCAGAGGGCCGCAAGTTGACGGGGTGTCAGATGGCCGTCTCAGAGCGCCGGTCCCGTGGGGCATCTAAATTTGTTATCAAAGTCTTACGATGAGCTTAGGCAATTTTTAAATGTGGCAGGCTAGAGTGGCGTCCGTGGTCTTGCGTTGTGTAGAGAGTCCAATGACCGAAATGATACGTCCCCGAGTGAAATATGTCATCGGCCCCGATGGCAGCCCCCTGACGATCGCGGATCTTCCGCCGCCCAATACGCGGCGTTGGGTGATCCGGCGGAAGGCAGAGGTTGTCGCGGCTGTCCGCGGTGGCCTGTTGAGCTTGGAAGAGGCCTGCGAGCGTTACACGCTCACGGTCGAAGAGTTCCTCTCCTGGCAATCGTCGATCAACAGCCACGGTCTCGCCGGCCTGCGCACAACGCGCATCCAGCAATATCGTCACTGATCGCACGCCATCATCGAGATTTATTTCGGGCCGGACGCATCTCCCGTAAGGGAATGAAGAAGGCCCGAAATCATTGACGAGGCCGCGTAGCACCAGAGACCCGGCTGCGTGAAGGCATCCGCCAACCCCGTTGTCTTCGCCGCCGCAATAACGATCGCGACCAGCAGCACGTCCATCATTGACCACTTGGACAGATGCGGCACGACGCGACGATAAAATAGGCTGCCGGCCCCGCCGCCGGCACCCGCCGCTTCCGCGGAGATCCCGACCATCTTCAGAAACGGAAGCACGATCGAGACCAATGCGACGATCGCCGCCAGCAGCCCATCCCCGCCCTGCCAGAGCGAGACGACGATTTCGATGAGCGACGGGGTCTGATCGAAGAAATACAGCGTCTCGAATCGCACCAGCGGCAGGATGAGGCCGAGCGCCAGCAGGAATGGCGCGGCAACGAGCAGAACGGGGCGGATCATCGAAAGCGCGCTCATAGACCCGAACCTCGCGCCGACCCGACAGTTTTCATGAACACTCCGTCTCCTCCAGCAATGGCCTCGCCGGCTTGGCACGATCGCGTCGCCGTGTCACCGTCGACTGCGACAATATCTCCATCCGGCTACGAGGAAAGACAATGGACATTCGAAACGAGGAAGGCCCCTCCGGCGGCCGTTATGCGGCCGCGGTCGAAGGGCACGAAGCCGAGATGACTTATTCGCGCACATCGTCGACACTCGTCATCATCGACCACACGGCCGTTCCCGATGCGCTGCGCGGCAAGGGCGTCGGCCAGGCACTGGCTCTCTATGCAGTGGAAGCGGCCCGCGCCGGCGGCTGGAAAATCATCCCGCTGTGCCCCTTCTTCAAGGCGCAGGCACAGCGCCATCCGGAATGGCGGGATGTGGTGAACTGATTCCGGCATGATGCGGCGGCTCTAGTCAGACGGCACGCCAGACGGCGAAAACACCAAAAGCCATGTATGACGGACAGCGCGCCCGTCATACATGGCTTCTCAGTGGCGATCCCAGGGCGCCGCAGCCGGCGCCCGCCGTTGTTTACGCCCTTGCTCGGGCGCTGGTGTCCCGTTCTTCCAGCGCCGTCGCCCTTGCATATTCCGCCTGCATTTCCTCGAGCGCCATTTCCAGCGACTCTTCCTGCATCTTCAGTTCCTTGATCGAAACCTGCAGGTTGTCGGCCCGCTGACGCGCGGCCTTGGCGAAGGTCGGATACGCAAAGTGATTCGGATCTGAGATACCGGACTTCTTTTCCTCGACGACGATCTGGCTCTCCAGATCCTTCGTCATCCGTTCGAATTCGGACATCATCATCTGCAATTGCTGCAATTGACGTCGTTTTTCGTTCACCTGGAACTCTTTCAGGCGAACGAGACTCTCTCGCGACTTCATACGCATTACTCCCGTGATGCGAGACCCCGGCTCAACTTGAAACCGCCCTGCGCGCCGCTTTGACACGGTTTGCTAAAAAATTTCCTGCGATATTAACAAATACCTACCGCTGGTAACCTTTCGTTTACGGGCATCGTTAATGATAGGCCCGATGATTTAAGGGTCGGTAAATGCCGAGGCATGAAATTCGAACCTTTTCATTGGCGAGTCGGATGAATCACTTAGCGCTTTTTCCTAATGTAGGAGATGAGAAGTGCCATTTGAGATTCCTATTGGAAAACAGAGAAATGGAAAAAATATTTAATAAATTCGATACTCCTTGCCAGAGTGAATTAGAATTTGTTAACCATTTCGTGGCAGCTTCCAAATCACGTAGCGTGTTCGGTATCGTGTAGGGGGCCAGACCACCTTTCGGCGGCGGTAAAGGGGATAATTATGCGGGTACTTCTCATCGAGGATGATAGCGCTACGGCGCAGAGCATCGAGTTGATGCTGAAATCAGAAAGTTTTAATGTTTATACCACCGATCTCGGTGAAGAAGGCGTCGATCTGGGCAAGCTGTATGATTATGATATCATCCTTCTCGATCTGAACCTGCCCGACATGTCCGGATATGAAGTGCTTCGCACGCTCCGGCTGTCCAAGGTCAAGACACCGATTCTCATTCTGTCGGGCATGGCCGGCATCGAAGACAAGGTTCGTGGCCTCGGCTTCGGCGCCGACGACTACATGACCAAGCCGTTCCACAAGGACGAGCTCGTCGCCCGCATCCACGCCATCGTCCGCCGCTCCAAGGGCCACGCCCAGTCGGTCATCATGACCGGCGAACTGATCGTCAACCTCGATGCCAAGACTGTCGAAGTCGGCGGCCAGCGGGTCCACCTGACGGGCAAGGAATACCAGATGCTGGAGCTGCTTTCGCTCCGCAAGGGCACCACGCTCACCAAGGAAATGTTCCTGAACCACCTTTACGGCGGCATGGACGAGCCGGAACTGAAGATCATCGACGTCTTCATCTGCAAGCTCCGCAAGAAGCTTGCCAACGCTGCCGGCGGCGCCAACTACATCGAAACCGTCTGGGGCCGCGGCTACGTTCTGCGCGAGCCGGATGGTGCCGAATACGCCGAAACCGCCTGATTTTCCGATCCCCCTTATCGGATAACGAAGATCCCGCCCTTCCGGCGGGATTTTTCGTTTCTGCCTGCCAATGAAAAGCCGCCCGATAACGAGGGTCTGAGGCTGGATCAGCACTAAAACGTCTCGATCAGGGAAACGGAGTGTCGGCGGCCGAACGTGCTTGCACGTTCGCCATCACGCTGCAGAGGAAGAGACTTGCCGTCAGGCGGCGATCGCGCGGTTTCCAAAGACGGCGGTCAGGATCTTGCGGTCGAAGGGCTTCAGCAGGAAGTCGGTGGCGCCGGCCCGTTTGCCCGCCATCAGCTTCTTCAGATCTGCCTCGACGACGCAGTAATAGATCTTGACTTCCTTGCCACCGTCCATGGCGCGGATGGCGGCGATGAGGTCGAGGGCGCCTTCCATGCCGGAATCGACGATCAGATATTCCGGCAGCTCCGTCTGGCAGCGCTGTAGCGCCTCGCCGGCGTTGGAGGCCTCGCTGACGAGAAAATCGAGTTCGGAGAGAATGCGCTTGCCGACCTTGCGGACGATATCCGAATTATCGGTGATCATGAACCTTTGCATGGGCGCTCCTTTGCCCCTCGCATTCGTCGCAGCGAGAGGCCTCTTACAACCCTGGAGAATAGGTCCATCAGGCTAAGGAATCGTTACCGGACGGGCACGGACACCCGTCCCCGTGCGAAATCAGGCCGCTGCGGCCACCGCCGTGAACACCAGTTCTTCGGCGCTGGCGCTGTGATCAAGCGTCATTCCGCACTCCTGCGCCAGAAGGACGGTGTAATAGGGCTGGATCGAATGCGCGTCGATCGCTTCCTCGATCGCGCCGGTCGATATCTCGACGAATTTCGGCGGCAGGCGCATCAGCTTGCCTTTGGCCGTCAGCTTGAACCTGGCATCGAACTCGGGATTCTCAAGCGTTACCTCGAGCACGCCGCCGCGCGGAATTGCCGAATAGGCAACGAGGAAGAGGTTGAGCAGCAACTTGACGCGATTCTTGGCGACGATGGCGCGCGGCCCGTTCCAGATCACTTCGGTCTTCTTCTCGGCGATGGCGAAATCCTTGGCTGCGCGCTCGGCCTCGCCGGTGTCGATCGAGGCGCCGACAGAACCCGAAGCCCCAAAGGCGAGGCGTGCGAATTTCAGGCGAACCGAAGCGTTGAGCGCGCTGGTGCGGATCAGATCCATTGCATCGGCGTCGGCACCACCCTCATCCAGGAGTTCCAGCCCGTTATTGATCGCACCGACCGGTGAGATGACATCGTGGCAAACGCGGCTGCAAAGAAGCGCGGCCAGATCCGGGCCGGCCAGGGTGAGATTAAGGTTCTTGGACATCATCGTCTCCTGAGGGGCGGCAAGTTCATCGCGCCCGCGAATATGCTTCATCAAAATTGCGCGAAGTTTGCGATCGTACTCAATGCCATAATGACACCATATTTGGTAAACCGATTGTTAAGATCATCGGCGCAAAATGCACCAATCGCCGCGAGCGGTTGCCCGCTCCAGCCAAACGACGAACGGATGACACCATGCGCCCTCGATTTCCGCACCGATTGATCGGCTTCTGCAGGTTGCTTTCGGCCCTCGTCTTTTCCTCGCTGATGGTCGCCGGACCTGTCTCCGCCCAGGACAACGGCCAGTACACGATGCAGGAAATCGTCGATGCCGGCCACTCCTTCTTCGGCTCCGCCAGCGGCGGACTTGCCAAAGTCGTCGAGAGTGCCTTCCAGAAATACGGCCTCCCGAATGGCTACATCCTCGGACAGGAAGGCGGCGGCGCCTTCATCGCCGGCCTGACCTACGGCGAAGGCCAGCTGAACACCAAGAACGCCGGCGAACATAATCTCTATTGGCAGGGCCCTTCGCTCGGCCTCGACTATGGCGGCCAGGGCTCACGCGTAATGATGCTGGTCTACGACCTGCCCTCCGTCAACGGCATCTATGCCCGCTTCGGCGGCGTCAGCGGCTCGGCCTATGTGATCGCCGGCTTCGGCATGACGCTGCTCAAGAACAATGACGTGCTGGTCGTGCCGATCCGCACCGGCGTCGGCGCCCGACTGGGTGTCAATGTCGGCTATCTCAAGATCACCCAGGCGCCGACCTGGAACCCCTTCTGAGGCCGCAAAGCCGCTGGAAAGAGCCGCCGTCCGCATCGGCGGCCTTGCCCATATGCGTCATGCGTGCTTAATCATCGCGGCTGACCTCTTATCAACCTTCTTATCGATGGCCGCGCCGTGATCGAATATGCTCTCTTGTTCGGATTGGGCTTCCTGACCGCGGCCTTCCTCGTCTTTCTGGTCTCGCCCGCCGTTCACCGCCGTATCGTCTGGTATACCGAGAACCGCCTGAAGGCGACCATGCCGCTGAGCGCGCAGGAGGTTCGCGCCCAGAAGGATATGGTGCGCGCCCTCTATGCCGCCGAGAATGCCCGGACCACCCAGGACCTGCTGCGGGAGCGCGAAAAATCCCTGTCGCTCCAGCTTCGCCACGACGCGCTCGCCGTCGATGCCGGCAGACTTGCCGCCGAGATCGGCGAATTGCAGGCTCAGATCGGCGAAATGCATGTCGAGGCCGCCGAGCAGCGCTCGCATCTGCGCAAGGACGAGAATTATATCAGCCAGTTGAAGACCAATCTGCATATTGCCGAGCAATCCGCCGCCAACAAAGAGAGCGAACTGGCGACGATGCGGACGCGGCTGAGCAAGCTCGGTGAACAGACCGACGGGCTGCGGATCGATCTGGCCGCACGCGAAACCGAGGCGGAGAGCCTGAAATTCCGCGCCAACGCGCTGCGCGACGAACGAGACACGTTGCGCCAGGACGTCAACCTGCTGCAGAAGCGCGCCAAGGATGCCGAACAGAAACTGACGCAGCAGCAGCACATGGTAATCCGCCTGGAGGACAAGGCCGCCCGCGACAGCGCTTCCGCCGCCGAAAAGGAAACCCTGGTCGCTCGCCGCCAGCAGGAGATTGCCAAGTTGAAGGAGCAGTTGAAGGCCGCCAATGCCGAGATCCGCAAGGTTAACCGCGTGCTCCGCGACGCAGGCCTTGCCGGGACAGTCGCGGACTTGTCGGCGGAACCGTCGGCCGATGACACGACGACATCCACGCTCGACCCCGCCATTGTCATGTCTGGGATCGGCGAGGATGTCCGCCAGCGCAGCGCCGCCCTTGCCGAGCGCCTCCAGAAGGCAAAGGCGGCAACCGGCCGCGATGACGCGATCCGCGAGGAGATCGCCTCGATCGCCGCCAACATGGTGGCGCTGACCGCACTCAACGAGGGTCCCTCCTCGCCGATCCGCACGCTTCTCGATGGTGTGGAAAAGAACCAGAACGATCGCGTCAGCCTTGCCGACAGAGCAGCAGCGATTATCGCCGATCCGCCGCGTGTCTGAAAAGACACGGCGCTCCATCATTGACGTGTGCCATGTAGCGCATGTCGCCGGGAAGTGTGCGGCAGTTCCCGGACCCTAGATCCGCCCCATCGCCGACGCCATGGAAAACAGCCCGATCCCCGTTGCCGTTGCGGCATTGAGACTGTCGAGTTCCTCCGACTGCGGGATGCGCGCACTCTGAAAGCGCGCCAGCAGCTCCTCCGGCAATCCCTCCCCTTCCGTGCCGACGACAAGCGCCATACGTGGCGAGGCCGGAATGGCGCGGATATCGGTCGTGCCGTGCGGCGAAAGCGTCCAGATGGCAAAGCCGCGTTCGGCCAACGAAAGCAGGACATCCAGTGCCTTGCCGCCGCGCCGGTGCGGAACGCTCAGCACCGAACCGACCGAGACACGCAGCGCCTTGCGATAGAGCGGGTCACAGCAGGTTTCGTCGAAGAGCACCGCATCCGCCCGGAAGGCGGCCGCATTGCGGAACATCGAGCCGGCATTGTCATGATTGGAAATGCCGCAGCCGACGAGCACCAGCGCCCGTTCCGGCAGCGCGTCGAGAAGGGCAGCCTCCGCGCGATCCTCCCGCCGGCCGAGCGCCAGAACGCCGCGATGCATGTGAAAGCCGACGACACCATCCAGCACACCGGCCTCGGCGACATAGACCGGCACATCGGCCGGCAACCGCTCGAGGATCGGCAGTACGCCGTCGACGCGATTGCGCAGCAGCAGGATCTTCTCGGCAAAAAAGCCGCGGCCTGCCGCATGCGCCTCGGCGAGCATGCGCAGCACGACGGTGCCTTCGGCGATGAAGCGGTTTTCCCGGCCCGTCAGATCGCGCTCGCGGATACTACGGAATTCGGCGATGCGCGGATCGTCGGCGCTGTCGATGGCGATCGGGACGGCGGCCATGCCGGCCTCAATTGCCCGAGACGCTGATATCGGCGACGGTCCGGCCGGTGCTGAGGTCGAAGACCAGCGCCTTGCTCTTGCCTTCGGCCGTTTCGCCGTAAAACAGGATCTGCCCTGCCGAAAACGAGGTGGACTGCACCTTGAAGCCGAGCGGCAGGGAAACCGTCCCCGCAAGCGGCGCATCCGAGGGCACGCCGGTGGCGGAAACACTCGCCGCCGTCTGCTTCGGTTCGCTGCGCATCGTCTTATAGACAACCGCGCCGAAGACCGCCATAAGGCTCACGAACATGATGGCGCCGGAAACGATCTGCAGGCGGACCATCTTGCGCCGGACACTTTCCATCGCCGGATCAAGGGGCTTCTCTTCCTGGTCGTCTGGCTCGATTGCGGTCATCTGTGCGTCCCGTTCTAAAAAAATACGTCGGAGAAGAAGCGTCTTGAGCGACCCCTTTAAACAAGCAGCCGGCAATAGAAAAGTCCTGACCGCCGATGAAACTGCCGAAGGCCGGCTCGACGCCTGGCTGACGGCGCAGGTCGGCGAGGAATTTTCGCGCAGCCGCATCAAGGCGCTGATCAAGGACGGCCAGGTTTTTCTACGCGGCGAACCCGTCACCGATCCGCAGCGCAAGGTGCGCAACGGCGACAGTTTCGAGATCACCCTGCCCGAGCCGGAAGACCCGACGCCGCTGGGCGAGGACATCCCGCTCGATATCCTCCATGAGGACGAAGACCTCATCGTCATCTCCAAGCCTTCCGGTCTCGTCGTCCATCCCGGATCCGGTAATTGGACAGGAACGCTGGTCAACGCGCTGATCCATCATTGCGGCGATACGCTCTCCGGCATCGGCGGCGTGCGCCGCCCCGGCATCGTCCACCGTCTCGACAAGGACACCACAGGCGTCATGGTCGTCGCCAAGAACGACATTGCCCACCGCCACCTCTCGCTCCAATTTGCCGATCATGGCCGCACCATGCCGCTGGAGCGGGCCTATCAGGCGGTTGTCTGGGGGCGGCCGCGGTCGCTGACCGGCACGGTCGACGCGCCGCTCGGCCGCGCCACCGGCGATCGCACGCGTCGCGCCGTCAAGCGCGCCGACAGCCATGACGCCGACGAGGCGATCACCCATTACGAGGTGATCGAGCGCTTCCAGGAGAACCCCGACGCAACCGCACTTGCCTCGCTGGTCGAGTGCCACCTCGAAACCGGCCGCACCCATCAGATCCGTGTGCATATGGCCCATATCGGCCATCCGCTGCTCGGCGACACGGTCTACGGCGCCGGCTTCAAGACCAAGGCCAATCGCCTGCCCGAAGAAATCCGCAAGGTCGTCAACGGTTTCAACCGCCAGGCGCTGCACGCCTTCATGCTGCAGTTCGAGCATCCCCGCACGGGCGAAATCATGCATTTCGAGGTGCCGCTACCCGATGATATGGTGGAACTGGTCGAGGCGTTGCGGGGATAGAGGCGCCGCTCCGCCCCTCTCACAGCTGCGTGAGCAGCACCTTGAACCGCCGTTTCGCCACACTTATCTGTATATTGACTTAGTGCGGGCTCGCAGTAGAGCCGCACGTCCCGGTTTGCCATTTTTAACGCGAGGACGCGTTGCCAACGGGAACCGGAATTCACTTTAGGAGGGTGCACTATGGCCCGAAATACCTTGCCGTCCATTACCGCCGGCGAAGCCGGTCTCAATCGTTACCTCGACGAAATCCGCAAGTTTCCGATGCTCGAGCCGCAGCAGGAATACATGCTTGCCAAGCGTTATGCCGAGCATGGCGATCGCGACGCCGCCCATAAGCTTGTCACCAGCCATCTTCGCCTCGTTGCAAAGATCGCCATGGGCTATCGCGGCTACGGCCTGCCGATCGGCGAAGTCGTCTCCGAGGGCAATGTCGGCCTGATGCAGGCTGTCAAGAAGTTCGATGCCGAGCGCGGCTTCCGCCTTGCCACCTATGCCATGTGGTGGATCAAGGCCTCGATCCAGGAATATATCCTGCGCTCTTGGTCGCTGGTGAAAATGGGCACGACCGCCAATCAGAAGCGCCTGTTCTTCAACCTGCGCCGACTGAAAGGCCGCATCCAGGCGATCGATGACGGCGACCTGAAGCCGGAGCACGTCTCCGAAATCGCCACCAAGCTGAACGTCTCGGAGGAGGAGGTCATTTCGATGAACCGCCGCCTCTCCGGCGACGCCTCGCTGAACGCGCCGATCAAGGCGGCCGAAGGCGACAGCGGCCAATGGCAGGATTGGCTGGTGGACGACCATGACAGCCAGGAAGACGTGTTGATCGAGCAGGACGAGCTCGACACCCGCCGGCGCATGCTGGCGAAAGCGATGAGCGTGCTGAACGAGCGCGAGCGCCGTATCTTCGAGGCTCGCCGCCTCGCCGAGGATCCGGTGACCTTGGAAGACCTGTCGACGGAATTCGACATCAGCCGCGAACGCGTCCGCCAGATCGAGGTTCGCGCTTTCGAAAAAGTGCAGGACGCCGTCCGCAAGGAAGCCCAGGAACGCGCGAAGGCCGTCCGCGTCGTCGAAGCCACGGCCTGATAGGACTGAACTTTAAGAATTTGAACGCCATCTCCCTACAAGGGAGGTGGCGTTTTTGTGTCTAAGTGGATGCATAGGGAGGAAGCGAGACGTTGCCACGATTCCCCTTCTCCCCGGCGGGGAGAAGATGCCGGCAGGATGAGGGGGTGAGCGGCAAAGCCGCGAATGCGCTGAGCGCAAGCGAAGGGCAATATGAATGGCCGTGCCGTGCGGCCCCCTCATCCGACCCCCGCGGGGAGAAGAGGGAGCCAAGCCGCTTGCCCGGAGGGATCGGATGCCGCCGCATATTTTTCTCCCAACCGGCAAAGGGTGGCGGCAGTAGAGGAGCACAAGCAAGGGGCAACGAAATACCCCTCACCGCCCGCGAAACACCTCACTGGCTCGTCGACACATCCCCGAGCGCGGTCCATTCCTTGATCGCGGCATTGAAGGCATCCGTTCCCGTATTGCCCTTTTCCATCGTCAGCAGCGCGCGGCGGCCGTTGCGGTAGGTGACGGGGATATCGATCCAGCTGCGGGTCGACATCAGGTCGAGATTGGCCTTGCGCGCATCGGGATAGTCGTTGAGCGCGATCATGTGGAAATCGTCGGTGATCTTGGCCGGAACCGCGATCAGCGCGTCGCCGCGATCCTGCTCGGTGCGCTTCATCGAAATGCGCTGGACGCTGTCGATGCTGCCGCCTTCGAAATTCGGCGGCAGCGAAAAGACGATCTCGACGAGATGGCTTGCCGGCAGCGACGGATCGGAATTGCGCTTGAAGGTAACGAGAGCCGAGAGATTGCGCTCCGGCACAGTAATGTTGCCCTGCACCGTCGCCTCCTGCCGGCCGCCCTGGCCGGCCTCGTGCTGCACGCTCCAGACGACCGATCCCTCGATCGCCGTCGGCGAGCTTTGGCCGATACGCTCTTCATAGAGGAACATCTTCTGCGACGAGCCGACGGGGGCGGTCTGCTGAGGCGAAGCCACCGGGCCGTTCGGCGTCGGCGTTTCGGCCGGGGCAACATCGCCCTGCGCGGTCGCAGGCGGCGTATCCGCTGCCGCGACATTCTGTTCGGCGACCGATTTTCCTTCCGCAGTCAGCGTTCCCGGCGCCGTCGCCGGGCCGCTGTCGACCTCGGTCCCATCCGTCAGGAGCCGCTGGGTGAATTTCGAATTGGCCGCGGCGCCGTCATTGTTCATGGACGCGACCTGCGGGTTCGGGTTCGGCTGCGCCGGCGCCGCGGGCGTATTCTGCGCTCCCGGCGTGGTCGGCTGAGCCGGCGTCGCCGCGTCCGGCTCGGCGGGCGTCGCGGGACCGGCAGGCGGTGTTGCCGCCTCGTTCCTGGTCGCCTGCGACGGTGCCGAACTGACGAGACCGTCGACCATCGCCACCAGTGCTTCTCTGTTCATCCAGCCGGCATAGGCGCCGCCACCGATCAAGATGAGCGCGAAGATGAGTGTGATCACGGTGCCGATGCCGAAGCGGCGGCGCTTCGGCTCCATCCGGAAATTCTTGCCGTGCAGCTTGGAAGCGACCATCTGATCGATATCCATCGCCGGATTGGCGTCATCGTCGTCAGCCGCGACCGAGCCGCGGCGGTCGTAGCCGCGCAGCGCCTTCGCCTCGCGCCAGTCCTCGCTCGGCGCGCCGCCGGCAGCCGCCGGCTTGCCGTTATGCACTTCCGCGAAAATATCGACATCGTCGAAATGCGAGGCCACCGGCGTCTTCTTGTTGTTGCCGGCCTCGATCGGCGGCAGATCGTCGAAGACCGCGGTCTCCCAGGAGAAGCTTTCCTTGGCCGCCGGCATGACCGCGGCGGGTGCAGCTTTTTCGAGGCTCGAGATCACCTCCTCGAAGGCCCGCGCCGAAGTATCCGGGGTGGTCGGCGCCGCCTGCGAATACTGCCGGAGCTCCTCTTCGGCCCATTCGGTCTCCGCATCCTTCGGCGCCGGAGCCAGCGTTTCGGCGGCCGGTTCGGCCCAGACGGGATCGAAATGGGCCGCCGCATCAGCCTGCAACGGCTCCTCGCGGCTGTGCTCGACGAATTCCTGCGGACGATCGAAATTGGCGACCGGCTCCACCAGCCGGTTGGAAGCATGCTCTATGCCGCGGGCGACCGGCTGAAGCGGCGCGACAGGTTCGTAAACCTCCTCGGCCTCCGGTTCCTCGCTTTCCACCACCGGCGGCTCGGCCGCGGTCTCTTCCGCGGGATGCTGCTGGTCAGCATGATATTCGTCGGCTTCGTCATTGCAATGCCCGGCAGGCTGCTGCCAGCGCTCATCATCTGCAGGCCAAGCCTCGGCAGCGATGTCGCCTCGCTCGCCGGAATGCCATTCCTCGGCCGGCCCTTCCTCTTCATGCGAGGGATGCCAGTATGTTTCGGCAGGAACCGGTGTCTCTGCCTGCGCGGGAGCGGCGGCTTCGGCCGCTACGGACGTGGGGAGGCTGGGTGCTTCCTCGGAGAGAGGTTCCCCGTCCGCGGGCTCTTCCTGGGGCTCGTGCGGCGCGACAGCTTCTACGTGATCGGGCTCGCCGGCGGCCTCAACCGCCTGCGGTTCCGCAGAGGCTTCGTCAACCGGCTCCTCAACGGCCGTCTCCGGTGCTGGCGCCGGTTCGCCTTCCTCGTGAACCGGTTGTTCTTCGGCGAATTCCGGCGCGGCGACTTCGGCAACCGGCTCATCGAGCGGCAGCGCCTCGGCGTGTTCACCTTCCACTTCGCGGATGGCGGCTTCGAGCTTCTCGAGCTGGCGTTGCAGCATGGTTTCCGGCGGACGCGGCTTCATGTTCTCGAGCTGCCGCTGCACTGCGCCGCGGGCACGTTCGTAGACTTTCACCCGCATCTCGGGGGTATTTTCAGCCAGGCCGTCAACGGCTCGCCGAATAACTGCAATAAAATCCGCCATCAGTACTTTCTCAAGAAGTCCGGCACCCGACCGAACTATCCTCTACAGTGACCCGTGAGCTTAATCCTCAAACGGATCGGTCACAAGTATCGTGTCATCCCGCTCCGGGCTGGTGGAAAGGAGCGCGACGGGCGCCCCGATCAGCTCTTCGACCTGGCGAACATATTTGATCGCCTGCGCCGGCAGGTCAGCCCAACTGCGCGCGCCGACGGTCGATTCCTTCCAGCCTTCCAGCGTGATATAGACCGGTTCGACTCTAGCTTGCGCTCCCTGGCTTGCGGGAAGATGATCAATCTGTTCGCCGTCGAGCATATAGCCGACGCAGATCTTCAATTCCTCCAGGCCGTCGAGCACGTCGAGCTTGGTGAGCGCGATGCCGGTGATGCCGTTGGTGGCGATCGACTGGCGCACCAGCGCGGCATCGAACCAGCCGCAGCGCCGCTTGCGCCCCGTCACAACGCCGAATTCATGGCCTTTTTCGCCAAGGAACTCGCCGATCGCGTCCTTCAGCTCGGTCGGGAACGGGCCTTCGCCGACACGTGTCGTATAGGCCTTGGTGATGCCGAGAATATAGCCGAGCGAGCCCGGCCCCATGCCGGAACCGGCCGCGGCCTGACCGGCCACGGTGTTCGACGAGGTCACGAAAGGATAGGTGCCGTGGTCGATGTCGAGCAGGCTGCCCTGCGCGCCTTCGAAAAGGATGCGGGAGCCCTTGCGGCGCTCCTTGTCGAGGAAGAGCCAGACGGTGTCACGGAACGGCAGCACCCGATCGGCGATCGAGGTCAGTTCGTCCATGATCGTCTGGTGGCTGACTTCGGCGACACCGAGGCCGCGGCGAAGCGCATTGTGATGCGTCAGAATACGGTCGACCTTGCCGGCAAGGCTGTCGAGATCGGCAAGATCCATCACCCGGATGGCGCGGCGGCCGACCTTGTCTTCATAGGCCGGACCAATGCCGCGGCGTGTCGTGCCGATCTTGGTGCCGCTGTTCGACGCCGCATCCTCGCGCATCGCGTCGAGTTCGCGGTGCAGCGACAGAATGAGCGTCGCATTGTCGGCGATACGCAGATTCTCAGGCGTCACCGTCACGCCCTGGGCCTCCAGCCGGCCGATCTCGGCGATCAGCGCATGCGGATCGACGACGACGCCGTTGCCGATCACCGCCATTTTGCCCGGGCGCACGACGCCGGACGGCAGCAGCGACAGCTTGTAGCTCGTACCGTCGATGACGAGCGTATGGCCGGCATTATGTCCGCCCTGATAGCGCACAACGATATCCGCGCGCTCCGAAAGCCAGTCGACAATCTTGCCCTTGCCTTCGTCACCCCATTGCGAACCGACCACGACTACGTTCGTCATCCAACTCTTCCTGTTACCTGCGGAAAACCGCGCACCTGCTCAAACCCGCGCATCTATAAAGCTTTGTTTTTGGGAAAGCGACCCTGTTGTCACAGGTGATTGGGCTTTTTACGTGACAAATCAGCAGTCGGCAGGCTATTGCCCGTCACAAAACGCCGTTCGGCGGTCGCGGAAAGACGGGAAAAGCGCTCTTGCAAGCCACGGCCTACATCTGCCTCGTTATCGCCACCCTCTGCTGGGGCGGCAACTCCGTCGCCGGCAAGCTCGCAGTCGGCCATATCAGCCCGATGATGCTGACCTTCCTGCGCTGGTTCATCGCCGTGGCGCTGATCGCGCTGATCTCGGTGCCGCAGCTCAAAAGAGACTGGCCGGTGGCCCGGAAGAACCTGCCGCTGCTCTTCTTCTATGGCGTCATCGGCTACACGCTTTTCAACGCCATGCTTTATTCGGCCGTGCAATATACGACGGCGATCAATGTCGCCATCGAGCAGGCCGGCATCCCGATGCTGATCTTCCTGTTGAATTTCATGTTCTTCCGCACCGGCATTTCGCTGGCGCAATGTCTGGGCTTCGGCTTGACGCTGATCGGCGTCGCGCTGACCGCCGCTCACGGCGACCTGACAACACTGCTGCAATTGAGCC
Source organism: Rhizobium sp. N122 (assembly GCF_002211295.1). Lineage (NCBI taxonomy): Bacteria > Pseudomonadati > Pseudomonadota > Alphaproteobacteria > Hyphomicrobiales > Rhizobiaceae > Rhizobium > Rhizobium sp. N122. The sequence goes on from NZ_LOKU01000015.1 coordinate 81,612, forward strand.
TGAACCGCGGCGACGGGCTGATGCTGATCGCCATTGCCGCCTATTCGGTCTATACGATCTTCCTGCGCTGGAAGCCGCCCGTCGACTGGCGCACGCTGATGGCCTTCCCCGCACTCGGCGCCATGCTGACCTCGGTGCCGTTGCTGCTTTGGGAGGCTGGCCGCGGTGCGGCGCAATGGCCGGATCAGGCCGGCTGGGTCATCACTTTCTACACGGCGACCTTCCCGTCGCTGCTTGCGCAGATCCTCTATATAAAGGGTGTCGAGGCGATCGGCGCCAACCGGGCCGGCTTGTTTATCAATCTCGTGCCGGTGTTTGGAACCCTGCTCTCCGTCGCCCTGATCGGCGAGCAGCTGCAGTTCTTCCACATGATCGCACTGGCACTGACCTTGGGCGGTATCGCCATCGCCGAAAAAGGCCGGCCGAAAGCTTCGGCTCCGACCGTTCCGGCCTCACCTGCGGATTAACGCATTGTGCTAACCAAGCTCCAGGGTCGTGACGCCGAAGACGTGCTTCAGCGGAGTGGCCGGCGCCGGCCCGCGATACATGCGTGTCGTCTCGAACACCGGTTGAAGCCCGAGGCCTTCGGCAAGTGCCACCGCCTCATGGTTCTCCGCGGGCACATCGATGAAGAGGCCAGCCCCTTTCGCCTCGGGGATCAATTCGGCAAGCAGTGCTGCGGCGCTGTCGGCATCATTGGCAAAGAGCGGCCCGATCTTGTAACCCTCGTAGCAGCGGCGGATCGTGCCGTAACCGCGGATCTTGCCGCTCTTGCGCACCACCGCCGAGCGGCGGCCCTTGCGAGCGGTGCACCAGGCGGCAAGGAAGCCATCCCGCGGCTGCGGAAAGATCGCTGAATCAAAACGCTGCAGGCCTTCGAGGCGCGAATCCATGACCGGGTGCGCGGCAAGCGCCGAGACCGGCAGGGTGGTGGCGACGCCGCCGTAGCGAATGGTGGAATAGGCAGGTTCGAAGCCCGCCTTGCGGTAGTTGTCCTGCTGTGCGGCGACGCCGTCGAGGCCGATCGTGCGGTGCCCCGCGCTTGATATGCCCGTCTCCCAGATCGCCTTGCCGTAACCCTTGCCGCGGAAATCGGGATGGACGATGTAGAGGCCCAGGAAGGCGAAACTCTCGCCGTATTTGACGACGGAGATCGATCCGACGGGGACTTCACCGATAGCGCCGACGAAAAATCCCGAGGGATCGGCCTCGAGGAATGCAAGCGAATCGTCGAGACCGGGGTTCCAGCCCTCCTGACGCGCCCATTCGAGCACGAGTTCCAGTTCGCCGGGCCGCATCGAACGAACGGCAAATTCCGAATTCATGCGACTTTCCCAGATTGAATGTCCCGCAAGTCCATCCCGGCAACCGCAAAGCAATTGTCAGGTCCCCGGCTCCCCGATTGCAGCTGCGAATGATGGAAAGCCGCGCTCATGATCTTGACCACGCGTATAATCATTTTTCGGTGCAATGCAGAAAGCTTGATTTCCGCATTAGCATGAAACAATGCCGATGCAACCTCAAGAAAATTACTTGCGCGCCAATTATCTCTCCGCGACCGCGAAAGCCTGCCGGCGGTCCCGACCGACAGATCACCGGGCCGTTCCGCCCATCGCCGTCTTATGCTTTTCGATCCCGCTCGCCATGGGTGAGAAAAGACGAGCCGTCTCGGCCGCCGGTGCGGGGTAACCAAACGCGTAACCCTGCAGGCCATCGCAGCCGAGCTGCGCCAGCACGACGGCATGCGCCTCGGTCTCGATGCCCTCGGCGATCACTTCGACATCGAGCGCCTTGGCAATTTCCACGATCGAACCCACCACGTGCCGCTGCTCGGCTGAAGTGACGACATCGGCGATGAGCTGCCGGTCGATCTTCAGCCGCTTCGGCCGCAGCTTGACGAGACCGATGAGCGAGGCATGGCCGGATCCGAAATCATCGATCTCGATGTCGATGCCCATCTGTTTGATATCGCCGATATGATCGAGCAGTTTTTCGTCGCTGTCGTCGAGGAAGATCGTCTCGACCAGTTCGAAGACGATCACGCCGGGCGGAATGTCGAGTTTCCTCAGCTTGCCGAGCAACGTCGGATCGGCAAGGCGTGATGCCGAGATGTTGACGGCGATGCGCGGCACCGCAAGGCCCTGCAACAGCCAGAACAACCGGTCTTCGAGAACATTTTTGAGGATCGCCGCATCGATCTCGGCCGCAAGCCCGTGCTCGTCGGCGATCTTCAGGAATACCCCCGGCGCGAGCACGCCCTTCTCCGGATGTTTCCAGCGCGCCAGAGCCTCGAAGCCGATGACCTCACGCGTCCGGGCGTCGAGTTGCACCTGATAATAGGGAACGATCTCGCCGCGCTCCAGCCCGAGCTTCAGCTCCTCGGCAAGGCGACGCTTGGCGCGCAGATCCTCCTGCAGTTGCCGCGTGAAGAATTCGACGCGGTTGCGCCCGAGTTTCTTGGCCTGGTAGAGCGCCAGGTCGGATTCGGCAAACAGATTGCGCGCCCGCCGATCGCCGCTCCAGGAAACGCCGATCGAGGCGCCGGATTGCAGCATCTCCTGGCCGAAGCGGATCTTCTTGCGCAGCCGGCGCTGGAGGTCGTCGGTAATCAGCTTCAACTCGGTGAGATCGCTGAAATTGACGAGCACGATAACGAATTCGTCGCCGCCGACACGGGCAACCATACCATTGGCGGGAATGGCGGCAGTGATGCGAAGGGCCGCGGCCCTGAGCACGGCGTCGCCTGCCGCATGACCGTGGCTGTCATTGATCTGCTTGAACTGGTCGAGGTCGAGATGCAGCACGGCAAGCGTTGTGATGTTCCTGTCGGCCGGCAGCTCGGCGAGCCGCTTGTCGAGCAGGCGCCGGTTCGGCAGGCCGGTGAGATAATCGTGATCGGCGACATGCTCGATGCGGGCATTACTTTCCTCGAGCGCCAGCGCTCTCGCCTCGGCCACCATCTTCTGGCCGGCGAGTTCAGCGTTGAGCAGAACGTCGGCGGTGACATCCCATTCGGCGCCGATAAAGGAGGGCAGGCCCTCGGCATCCACGTAGAAATGTGCGCGTGAGCGCAGATGGCGGATTTCGCCGCTCGGCAGCACGATCCGGAATTGCGAATTATAGGCGCCCCGGGTGGCGATCGCCAGGTCGAAGTCGCGTTCGGCCTGTTCGCGATCGTCGGGATGAATCGCATTCGACCATAACCATGCGGGCACCTCCCGGCATGTCTCGCCGGTCTCGTAGAGGCGGTGCATCTGCGCATCCCATAAGATCCCGTCCCTGGCGATGCTGTGCTCCCAGACACCGATCCGGGATGCATCGAGAGCGAGTTCGAGCCGGCGCAGCAGATCCTGAAACTCTTGTTCGGATCGGGTGGGTCTATTTTCTGGCAACGCGGTCTCAGCCTTAGAAGCTTCCATAACTGCAATATGGTCTCAAGCCGGCATTAATGAAGCCTTGTCCCGATGCTCGAACTAGTCACTAGGTGAACCGTCCGTTACGATTTTCCCCTTTTGGATCAAAGAACTTGCAGCCCACGGCGCCCTGAAGGATCAGTGGTTGTGCCGCGGCGGATTTTTGGCGATCCGGCGGAATTCCGCCGCCCCCTCCAGAACCGCGCCGTCCGACAATTGCGTCACCGAGCGGCGATAGATCTGCTGCCATGGCGTCGCATCCGCCGGCACCGGCGGAATACCGTCGCCCTTGCGCCGTTCGATCTCGGCCTCGTCGACCAGCATGTCGCAACGCCCGTGGTTGAAGTCGATGTGGATGATGTCGCCGGTGCGAAGCCAGGCGAGACCGCCGCCGGCAGCGCTTTCCGGCGAAGCGTTGAGGATCGAGGGGCTGTCCGCCGTGCCCGATTGGCGGCCATCGCCGATCGTCGGCAGGCTGCTTATGCCGCGTTTCAGCAGGTGATCCGGCGGCTGCATGTTGACCACCTCGGCCGAACCCGGCCAGCCGAGCGGCCCGGCGCCGCGAATGACGAGGATGGTATTTTCGTCGATGACGAGATCGGGATCGTTGATGCGCCGGTGATAATCCTCGGAACCGTCGAAAACCACCGCCCTGCCCTCGAAGACGCCTTCGCGCCCTGGTTCCTGAAGGTAGCGCCGGCGAAAATCCTCCGAGACGACGCTCATCTTCATGATCGCGAAATCGAAGAGATTGCCCTTGAGAACAAGGAAGCCGGCCCTCTCTTTCAGCGGCTCGCCGAAGGGCCGGATAACCTCGCGGTCGCGGGCTTCGCTGCCCTGCAGGTTCTCGGCCATTGTCCCGCCCGTCACCGTGCGACAGTTCCCATCGAGCTTTCCGGCCTGCAGCAATTCCCACATGATCGCCGGCGTGCCGCCGGCGCGATGAAAACGCTCGCCGAGATAGGCCCCCGCCGGCTGGACATTGGCCAGCAGCGGGATATCGAAGCCGTGCACCTGCCAGTCGTCGGGATGAAGCTCGACGCCGGCGTGCTTGGCCATCGCGGCCAGATGCGGCTGTGCGTTGGTGGAACCGCCGATCGCCGAGTTGGTGCGGATTGCGTTGAGGAAAGCCTCGCGGGTCAGAATATCCGACGGCTTTAGGTCCTCGAAGACGATCTCGACGGCGCGCCGCCCGGTACGGTAGGCCATCTGGCCCCGTTCGCGGTAGGCAGCCGGAATGGCGCCACAGCCGGTCAGCGAAAGGCCGAGCGCCTCGGCAAGGGCGTTCATCGTCGAAGCCGTGCCCATCGTATTGCAATGGCCGACGGAAGGTGCCGAATCGAGCGCCGCCTGCAGGAATTCCTCCCGATCGATCTCGCCGGCCGCATATTTTCGCCGCATCCGCCAGATCACCGTGCCGGAGCCCGCCAGTTCCCCCTCGTGCCAGCCGTCGAGCATCGGGCCGCCGGAGAGCACGATCGCCGGAATATCGACCGTCGACGCCGCCATGATCGCCGAAGGCGTGGTCTTGTCGCAGCCGGTCGTCAGCACGACACCGTCGAGCGGATAGCCGTAGAGGATTTCAACGAGGCCGAGATAGGCGAGATTGCGGTCGAGCGCCGCCGTCGGGCGCTTGCAGTTCTCGAAGATCGGATGCGTGGGAAATTCGATCGGAATGCCGCCGGCATCGCGAATGCCGTCGCGCACGCGCTTGGCAAGCTCGACATGCACCCTGTTGCAAGGCGTGAGATCGCTGCCGCTCTGGGCAATCCCGATGATCGGCTTGCCGGAACGCAGCTCTTCGGGGGTGATACCGTAATTCATGAAACGCTCGAGATAGAGCGCTGCCATATCGATATGGTCGGGATTGTCGAACCAATCCTGCGAACGCAGTCGCCGCTTCGGAGAATGGCTGTCCGTCACCTCTTGCCTCCCGGCAGGACGTTCTTCTCTTCGAGATACAAGAGCAGGCCGCTATGATCTTTTTCGCCATTGCCGTTTGCGACGAATTCGCTGAATTCGGCGTGCACCGCCGCAGTCAGGGGCAGCGTCAGCGACAGCGCCTTGGCGGTCTCCATGGCGGCGTTCAGGTCCTTCAGCTGGTTGCTGGACGAACCGCCTGGGGTAAACTGCCGCTCGACCATGCGTTTACCGTGGAGTTCAAGGATACGGCTCTCGGCAAAGCCGCCGCGAATGGCGTCGCGAAAGGCGGCGGGCGAGCCGCCTCCGGCCGCAATCAGCATCATCGCTTCGGCGACCGCGCCGATCGTCACCGCGACGATTTGCTGGTTGGCGAGCTTGGCAAGCTGGCCGGCCCCGCTTGGGCCGACGCGGGTCACCCGTCCCATCGGCGCAAAGACATCGGCAAGCGCGTCGATCACATCCTTCTCGCCACCCGCCATGATGGCGAGCGTACCGGCATCGGCCCCGACGACGCCGCCGGAAACCGGCGCATCGACATGAGCGATGCCGCGCTCGGCAAGCCTGGCGGAATGGTCGCGGGCAAAATGTGGGGCAATCGAACTCATATCGATAACCGTGGCCCCCGATGTCATCGCATCGGCCGCTTTGCGGTCGAACAGCACGTCCTTCACCGCCTCGGCATTGGTCAGCATGGTGATGACGACGTCGGCGCCCGAAACGGCGTCCGCTGGTGTTTCCGCGCAGGTCGCGCCGTCGCCCGCAAGGGCCTCGGCCTTGCTGCTATCGCGATTCCAGACGGTGACGGCAAAGCCCGCGCCCAGCAGCCGGCGGGCCATCGGCGCGCCCATCAGCCCCGTGCCGAGAAAGGCGATCCGCCTGCCGTCATGACCTCTGCTCGAACCTGTCATTCAGTCCTCCCAACTGTTGTTCGTCTTTGATAGCCCCCTCACCCATCGTTGCAACCGTTTTGATGACGCATCCGCCCGAAAACGATACGGGCGAGAACCGAAGTTCCCGCCCGATTTACTCGACAAAGGAAGGTTGAATTCCGTTTATTCCGCCGCGAGCCGGATGACCTCCGCCTCTTCTTCCTTGTGTTCGTCCGGCTTGTGCTGGACCAGCGGGCGGTTACCCGTCATCCGGCGCAGCAGCACGTAGAACACCGGCGTCATGAAGATGCCGAAGAAGGTCACGCCGATCATGCCCGAGAAGACCGCGACACCCATGGCCGCGCGCATCTCCGCGCCGGCGCCGGTGGAGACGACGAGCGGCACGACACCCATGATGAAGGCCAGCGAGGTCATCAGGATCGGGCGAAGACGAAGGCGGCTGGCCTCGATCGCAGCCTCCCGCGGCGTCCGTCCCTCGAACTCCAGTTCGCGGGCGAACTCCACGATCAGGATCGCGTTCTTTGCCGATAGACCGACAAGCACCACGAGACCGATCTGGGTGAAGATATTGTTGTCTCCACCCGTGAGCCAGACGCCTGTCAGCGCGGCCAGCACACCCATCGGCACGATCATGATGATCGCAAGCGGCAGCGTCAGGCTTTCATACTGGGCGGCCAGCACCAGGAAGACGAGCAGCAGCGCCAGCGGGAAGACGACAACGCTCGAATTACCGGCAAGGATCTGCTGATAGGTCAGATCCGTCCATTCGAAGTCGATGCCCGCAGGCAGGGTCTCGTGCAGGATCTTCTCGATCGCAGCCTGCGCCTGGCCGGACGAGAAGCCCGGTGCCGGACCGCCGTTGATATCGGCGGCAAGGAAGCCGTTGTAGCGGTTTGCACGCTCCGGACCGGTGCTCGGCTCCACCTTCAGGAGGGCCGAAAGCGGGATCATCTCACCGGACGCCGAACGGACCTTCAACTGGCCGATATCTTCCGGCTGGGCGCGGAATTTCGCATCGGCCTGCACCCGGACGCTGTAGGTGCGGCCAAAGGCGTTGAAGTCGTTCACATAGAGCGAACCGAGATAGATCTGCAGCGTCTGGAAGACGTCAGTGACGGAAACCCCGAGCTGCTCGGCCTTGGCGCGGTCGAGATCGGCATAGAGCTGCGGCACGTTGATCTGGAAGCTGGAGAACAGCCCGGCAAGCTCAGGCGTCTGATAGGCCTTGGCAAGCACGGCCTTGGTCGCCTCGTCGAGCGCCTGGTTGCCGAGGCCGGCACGATCTTCGATCTGCAGCTTGAAACCACCCGTCGTGCCGAGACCATTGACCGGCGGCGGCGGGAACATGGCGATGAAGGCATCCTGGATGGCTGCGAATTTCTGGTTCAGCGCCATGGCGATGGCGCCCCCCGACAGATCCGGCGTCTTGCGCTCCTTGAAATCCTTCAGCGTCACGAAGACGATGCCGGCATTGGACGAGTTGGTGAAGCCGTTGATCGAAAGGCCCGGGAAGGCGATTGCATTGGCGACGCCCGGCTGCGCCAGCGCGATGTCGGTCATGCGCTTGATGACGTCTTCGGTACGGTCGAGGCTTGCAGCATCCGGCAACTGGGCGAAGCCGATCAGATACTGCTTGTCCTGTGACGGCACGAAGCCGCCGGGCACGGTGCTGAACAGGCTGTAGGTCGCACCGACCAGCGCTAGGTAGATCACCATGACGATGCTCTTGCGCGACAGCAATCCGCCCACGCCCTTGCCGTAGGCATTCGAGCCGGCGCCGAAGACCCGGTTGAAGCCGCGGAAGAACCAGCCGAAGATGGCGTCCATGAACCGCGTCAGCCAGTCCTTCGGCTGATGATGGCCCTTCAGCAGAAGGGCGGCCAGCGCCGGGGACAGAGTGAGCGAGTTGAAGGCCGAGATGACGGTCGAGATTGCGATCGTCAGCGCGAACTGGCGATAGAACTGGCCCGACAGGCCGGAGATGAAGGCGAGCGGCACGAAGACCGCGACGAGGACTAGCGCGATCGCGACGATCGGACCGGAGACTTCCTTCATCGCCTTGTAGGTGGCGGCCCGCGGCGACAAGCCTTGCTCGATATTGCGCTCGACGTTTTCGACGACGACAATCGCGTCGTCGACGACGATACCGATCGCCAGCACCAGCCCGAACAGGCTGAGCGCGTTGATCGAGAAGCCGAAGACATACATGACCGCGAAGGTGCCGATGATCGACACCGGAACCGCGATCAGCGGGATGATCGAGGCGCGCCACGTCTGCAGGAACAGGATGACGACGAGAACAACCAGCGCAATGGCTTCGAGCAGCGTGTCGATGACCTTCTCGATCGAGGCACGCACGAATTTCGTCGTATCGTAAACGATCTCGTATTTCACGCCCTCGGGCATGGCGAGCTGCAACTGGTTCATGGTCGCGTTTACATTGTCGGCGATCTCGATCGCGTTCGAACCGGGCGCCTGAAGCACGGCAACCGCAACGGCCGGCTTGCCGTCGAGCAGCGAACGCAGGGTGTAATCCGCAGCGCCGAGCTCGATGCGGGCGACATCGCGAAGGCGGGTGATCTCGCCGCTGGCGCCCGTCTTGACGATGATGTTGCCGAACTCCTCGGGCGTGCGCAGGCGGCCCTGGGCATTGACGTTGAGCTGCAGATCCACGCCCGGCTGGCTCGGCGACGCGCCGATGATGCCGGCAGCGGCCTGGATGTTCTGGGAGCTGATCGCGTTGCTGATGTCGCTGGCGGCGAGATTGTGCTCGGCGGCCTTCTGCGGGTCGATCCAGACACGCATGGAATAGTCGCCTGCGCCGAAGACCTGTACCTGACCGACGCCTGCAATACGGGCGAGACGATCCTTGACGTTCAAGGTCGCGTAGTTGCGCAGATAGGTGATGTCGTGATTGTCCCCGTCGGAGACGAGGTTCACCACCATGATGAAGTTGGGCGAACTTTTGACTGTGGTGATGCCGAGTGCGCGGACTTCCGCCGGCAGGCGCGGTTCGGCTTGCGAAACGCGGTTCTGCACGAGCTGCTGTGCCTTGTCAGGATCGGTGCCGAGTTTGAAGGTGACGGTGACGTTGAGCACACCGTCGGATGTCGCCTGGCTGGCCATGTAAAGCATGCCTTCGACACCGTTGATCTGCTCCTCAAGCGGCGTCGCCACCGTTTCGGCGATGACGGACGGGTTGGCGCCGGGATAGGTGGCGCGCACGACGATCGACGGCGGCACGACCTCCGGATATTCGGAAATCGGCAGCGCGCGCAGACCGATCAGGCCGGCAACCACGATGAGGACTGAAAGAACGCCGGCAAAGACCGGGCGGTCGACAAAGAATCTGGAGATGTTCATTTCAAAGCCCTCTCCGGGTGAACATGGATGCAACGTCCCTCTCCGGCGGCTTGGGGGCCACCGACAGGTCATATCATTTCGGGCATGGGCCCTCCCCGGGCGAGGCATCGCCTTGCCCCCAGGGAGGGCGAAATCTTACTGAGCGGTCGCGACCTTCTCTTCCATCTGCGGGATGACGACGGCGCCCGGACGAATGCGCTGCAGACCGTTGACGACGATCTTCTCGCCGGCGCTCAGGCCGCTTTCGACCACCCGCTGGCCGTCGGCCAGTGTGCCGAGCTGGACCTGCCGGTAGGCGACCTTGTTTTCGCCGTCGACGACGAAGACGAACTTCTTGTCCTGGTCCGTGCCGACCGCACGGTCGCTGATGACGATCTTGTTCTCGGCCTTCGGCTGGCCCATGCGCACCCGCACAAACTGGCCGGGGATCAGACGCCCGCCCGGATTGTCGAAGACGGCGCGCACGCCGATCGTGCCGCTTGCGGCATCGACCTCGTTGTCGATCAGTTGCAGCCTGCCTTTGATCGGTGTGCCGCTGTCGGCCAGCGTGCCGACCTCGACTGGGATCTGCTCGACCGGCGGCAGGGCGCTGTCGGTCTGCGGAAGCTGGGCAAGGGCACGCGTCACCATTTCTTCGCTGGCATTGAAGCTCGCATAGATCGGATCGACCGAAACGAGCGTCGTCAGTTCAGGCGAAGTCGAGCCGGCCGCCACCAGGTTACCGGCAGTCACTTCGATCTTGCCGATGCGGCCGGACACCGGCGCCCGCACCTCGGTGTAATCGAGATCGAGCTGGGCCGACTGCAGCGCGGCCTGCGCCGAACGCAGTCCCGCCTGCGCCTCGGCCAGCGCGCTCTGGCGCTGGTCGAGATCGCTCTGGGAGATGGTGCGATTGTCGGAAAGCCTGCGGCCGCGATCGAGCTCGGTCTGCGCCAGGCTGACCTTGGCTTCGGCCGAAGCGACCTGGCCCTGCGCCTGCGCCACACTCGCCTGGTAAGGAGCGGGGTCGATGGTGAAGAGCAGGTCGCCCTGCTTGACCAGCGCCCCTTCGCGGAAGGCCACCGACAGGATGGCGCCGGCGACGCGGGAACGAACCTGGACACGGTCGACGGCTTCGAGACGGCCGGAGAAACTTTCCCAGGCCGTCACGTCACGCGCCGCGACGACGGCAACCGTCACCGGCATGGCAGGCGGCTGCGCCGGGGCGGACGCGGCCGTGGCGGTTGTGCTCATCGGCAGTTCGAAAAACAGTGCGGCGCCTGAAACCGACGCAACAAGGCCCATGCCGGCGCCCACCAGGGCCCAGCGCTTACTTCTGGACGTCATCAGTACTCTCCTTGCGGCCCCAAGCCGCCGAAATATCAGATCAATGCAATTGCGGTTGGACGCCTACATCTCGAAGGAAGCTTCCGAAATGGCGGCTGACATGCCCCTGCCATTCGGGCACGCCTTCGGATTTCCCACCATAAATCGAGGGCCAGCCCGTCCCGGCGGGAAGGACGTGCTGGCGCACACCGACGCCGGCCTGTTTCAGGCGGGCACCGTAACCGAGTGTTTCATCATGCAGAGGATCGTCCTCGGCGGTGAAGATCAATGCCGGCGCGACGCCGGAAAGACGCGAACAGAGACAGGGCGCCGCATAAGGGTGGCAGCCGCCCCCGCTGAGGTAATGGCTCCAGCCCTCCGTCCAGCGCTGACGCATGCCGATCGCGTCGGCCTTGCGGATCGAGGACGTGCCCATGAAGGGATCGAGCAGCGGCGAAATCAAGACCTGGCCGTCGAGCGCATCCGGCATCTGGTCGCGGGCCTTCAGCGCCACGCCGGCGGCGACGAAGAGCAGCGACTTGCGGTCGCCAAGACCGGCGGCGCGCTTGTTGGCGAGATAGCTGAGAACTGAGAAGGAAACTTCCAGCGCCTTCGGAAACAGGTTGCCGGACAGGCTGCTGTAGTCGACGGCGGCGACGATGGCGCCTGATTTGGCGAGGCTGATCGCCACCGGCCGGTCGATATTCGTCTCGCTGTCGAGAAAAGCGCCGCCATGGAGGTAAAGCACGATGGGCGGACCCTTGCCGTAATCGGCGCCCTGGTAGATGCGTGCGGAAACGGGGCCGATGGCCACCTTATCCAGCATCATATCTTTCCATTCCACCGTCATGCTTCGGTCTCTTTGCACCAGCCACAAGCGGACAACGCCTGCCGCTTGCATTTTGCACAAAAAAGATATTGTTATTCCAATCAGGGAATAAGAAGCGATATCGCGATTACACTGTTCCAGATCTCGAACAATGTTGCAACGCAAACTGCGGATTTCAAACCGATGGATCAGCTCTCGGCAATGCGCGTCTTCATCCGCGTAGTGGAGACGGGCAATTTCACCCGCGCCGCCGACATGCTCGCCATGCCCAAGGCGACGGTCACCAATCTCATCCAGGGCCTGGAGGCGCATCTGCGCACCAAGCTTTTGAATCGTACGACGCGCCGGGTCATGGTGACCACGGATGGCGCACTCTATTACGAGCGGGCCGCTCAGATCATTTCGGAGCTGGAGGAACTCGACGGCAGCCTCTCCAATTCGCAGAGCCTGCCGAGCGGGCGGCTGCGCGTCGAAATGGCCGGTGCTTTCGCCGATTGGATCGTCGTTCCCGCCCTCTGCGATTTTTATCAGCGTTATCCCGATATCCGCATCGACCTCGGCGTCGGCGACCGCACGGTCGATTATCTTGCGGAAAATGTCGACTGCGCGCTGCGGGGCGGCACCCCGGCCGACCAGTCGCTGATCGCGCGACGTGTCTCCGAAGTCGAGATGATCACCTGCGCTTCGCCGGGTTATATCGAGAAATTCGGCATGCCCGAGCGGCCGGAGGAGCTGGAGGCCGATCATTACTCCGTCAACTATTTCCGCGCCCAAAACAACCGAACGTTGCCATTCGAATTTCGCCGGCACAACGAGGTGATCGAGACCAATCCGCGTTACATCGCCTCGGTCAACGATAGCCGCACTTATCTGACGGCTGCGCTGACGGGTCTCGGCATCGCGCAGGTGCCGATCTTCATGGCGCGCGAGCCGATGGCAAAGGGTGAACTCGTCCGCGTGCTCCCGGACTGGCGCCGCGATCCGCTGCCGCTCTACGTCGTCTACCCCCCGAACCGCCACCTCAGCAACAAGGTGCGCGTCTTTGTCGACTGGCTGGTCAAGCTTCTGGTAGAGGCGAGACTGAACGACTTCTGAGCGCCAAAAGAAAACGGCCCGGAAGGCAGGGGGAACCTTCAACGGACCGCAATGTGCAACTTTGAACATCAAGCCTGTCGCACCGCAGGAAGGGCACGGCAGGCTGTGGAGATTCGGGAAAGAGCGGCAGGGAATTCCACTCTTTCGCGATAAGACAGATATAGGCACTCTCCGCAGGATTGTAAGGGAAAATTCCGCAAGCCCGTTCACATAATTGCGAGCACGGCCCCCGTCAGATCAGGCCGCCATTGGCGCGCAGCGTCTGACCATTGATCCAGCCGCCGTCCGGGCCGGCGAGGAAGGCCACTGCGGCGGCAATGTCTTCAGGCGAGCCGAGGCGCTCCAGCGGATTCATCTTCGCCATGCGGGCCACGAGTTCCTCCGATTTGCCGTTGAGGAAAAGATCGGTGGCGACAGGGCCGGGCGCGATGGCGTTGACGGTGATGTTGCGGCCGCGCATCTCCTTGGCCATGATCGCCGTCAACATTTCCACGGCAGCCTTGGTGGCGGCATAGACGCCGTAGGTTTCCAGCTTCAGCCCGACCACCGAGGTCGAGAGGTTGACGACCCGGCCGCCGTCGCGCAGGCGTCTGGCCGCTTCTCTCAGCGTATTGAAGGTGCCCTTGAGATTGACGGCGATCTGGCGGTCGAAATTGGCATCGTCAGCCTCGGCGAGCGAGGAGAGCATCATGATGCCGGCATTGTTGACGAGAACGTCGATACCGCCAACGGCCGTTTCCGCGGCATCGAACATGCGGTGGACGGCCTGCGCGTCGCTGACATCGGCTTGCTCGGTCAGCGCCTTGCCGCCGGCCTGCTCGATCGCCCGGGCGAGCTCCTCGGCCGGGGCCGCATTGCTGGAATAATTGATGATCACGGTGAAACCGTCCTTGGCGAGGCGCTTGGCGACGGCCGCGCCGATGCCGCGGGAAGCACCGGTGACCAAGGCAATCTTGCCGTTTTCGTGGGAAGCCATTGTCGTTCTCCTTGATCGGGTTTCGATGAGGAGAAGATGCGCCTTTTCGTCTCACGGATAATCTGGCATTCTTCGGCATCACTATCCGGGAATGGCGAACAAATAGATGGACAGATTCGATGCCATGCGGGTGTTTTGCCGCGTCGTGGAGCGTCGCAGCTTCACCCTTGCCGCCGAAGACACCGGCCTGCCGCGCTCGACCGTCACCGATGCAGTGAAGCGGCTCGAGGGCCGTCTCGGCGTGCGCCTGCTCCAGCGCACGACGCGCCATGTCAGCCCGACGCTGGACGGCGAAGTCTATTACCAGCGCTGCCTGTCGATCCTCGCCGATATCGAGGACGCCGAAGGCGCCTTTGCCGGCGCCAGGCCCAAGGGCCTGCTGCGCGTCGATGTGCACGGCACGCTCGCCCGCCATTTCGTGCTGCCGAGCCTGCCGTCTTTTCTCCGGACCTACCCGGAGATCGAATTCTACATGAGCGAAGGCGATCGGCTGGTCGATCTGGTGCGCGAAGGCATCGACTGCGTGCTGCGCGCCGGCACGCCCGGGGATAGCGACATGATCATCAGGCGTGTCGCCATGCTCGACGAGATCACCCTCGCCTCACCCGATTATATCGCCGCCCATGGCCTGCCACAGCATCCCGACCGGCTGACCGGCCACCGCATGGTCGGCTTCCGCTCCAGCGGCACCGGCAGCCTGTTGCCGCTCGAATTCATCGTCGACGGCGCTGTGCACGAAGTCACCGTTCCCGCCACCATCACGGTCAACGCCGCCGAAAGCTACATTTCCGCAGCAAGGATGGGCCTGGGCCTGATCCAGATCCCGCGTTATCACGCCGCAAAAGATCTTGCCGAGGGAACGCTGATCCATGTGCTTGAGGATTTTCCGCCGACCCCGACATCGGTCTCGGTGCTCTACCCCCGCAACCGCCAGCTTTCGCCGCGCGTACGCGTCTTCATCGACTGGCTGGTGACGGTCTTCGCTCGACAAAATTCGGAAAACGCGCTTTGCTAATATGAGCGTTTGGGGAGAGCGGCCATGGCACTCAACGATATCACCGTCTACCAGACGGAAGACGGCTTCGTTGTCGAATTCGGCGGCGAAGGCGAAGACAGCATTGCCGTGACGTTGCGAAGCACGCCCGAACTGACCCCGGAAAACGCCGTGCTGCGAGCGAATCTCCTGCTTGCGGCAGCAATCGAACCTGCCCATAACGACGGCGCGCGCGGCAAGGATCCGGCCTTGCTGGAAGAGGAGCTGCAGGAAGGCCTGGAGGATTCCTTCCCGGCGAGTGACGCGGTCTCGGTCACATCATCCTCGATCCCGATGCGCGATCCGAATACCGGCCGCTGACACGGGTGGGCCCAAAGCATGAAGCGGTTTCGGGATGACCGCGGATGCCCGGGATGTTATCTGCATCGGCCATGACCGAGAGTGGAATGATATCGGGCGCGATCGGCGCCGGCGCGCTTAATGGCGAAAGCCTCAGGGCGTTTTTCGAGCGCGACGCGATCGCCGTTGCCCGTGACCTGCTCGGCTGCCATCTCACGATCGGCGGCGCCGGCGGCCGCATCACCGAGACGGAAGCCTATTTTCCCGATGACGAGGCCTCGCACAGTTTCCGTGGCCCGACCAAACGCAACGGCGCCATGTACGGCCGGCCCGGCAATGTCTACATCTACCGCATTTACGGCATGTACTGGTGCCTGAATTTCGTCTGCCACCCGGGCTCGGCCGTGCTCATCCGCGCCCTTGAGCCGGAAGCCGGAATCCCGCAGATGATGGAGCGGCGCGGCACCGACAGGCTGACCGCGCTTTGCAGCGGCCCCGGCAAACTTTGCCAGGCGCTCGGCATCGATATCGAGATCAACGACAGGCTGCTCGACCGCCCGCCCTATGCGCTGACGCCGTCCGCGCCGGTGCCTGTCGTCTCGGGAAAACGTATCGGCATCACCAAAAATGCCGAAGCACCATGGCGCTTCGGCATTCAGGGATCGCGTTATCTCAGCAAGCCGTTCCGTTAAGCAATTCCACCAAAAGTGTGCAGCGGTTTGCGTCCGGAATTGCGTGAAAGTCCAGAGCCTATTCCATGACGGCGCTATGATCGACGGCGGGCGCCGCCTTCGGCTTGCGCAGCAAGAGCACCAGCGGAATGACCGCGAGTGACATCAGCATCAAGAGCTTGAAATCGTCCATGTAGGCGATGATCGTCGATTGCAGCGTGATGATCTCGTTGAGCGAAGCGCGCCCCGCCGCCGTCACCGGGCTGAGCCCCTGCGCCGCCACCGCGTTGAAGGCGTGGTTGAACGGCGTCACATAGGCCGCAATCGATTCATGATTGCTCTGCGTGTTCTCGACGATCAGCGCCGAAACGATCGAGATGCCGACCGCCGAGCCGATGTTGCGCGACAGGTTGTAGAGGCCGGTGCCGTCGCCGCGCATATGGGCTGGCAGCGTCGAAAAAGCGATCGTCGTCAGCGGCACGAACAGAAAGCCGAGACCGGCGCCCTGGATGAAGCCGACCGAGACGATCGTCCATTGCGAGACGTCGGGTGTCCAGCCGGTCATGTCGTACATCGCCCATGCGGTGAGCCCGAGGCCCAGCGCCAGCAACGCGCGCGTATCGACTTTGCCGACCAGCCGCCCGACGATGAACATGCAGAGCATGGTGCCGAGCCCGCGCGGCCCCATGACGATGCCGGCGGTAATGACCGGATAGCCCATCAGCGTCTGCAGATAGGGCGTCATCAGCGCCAGCGAGGCGAGATAGGTAATGCCGATCACGAAGATGAAGACCATGCTGATCGAAAAATTCTGGTCGAGGAACAGCTTCGGATTGACGAAGGATTTCTCCGCCGTCAGCGTATGCACCAGAAGCAGATAGAAGGCGGCAGCGCAGATGATCGCTTCCAGCATGATCTCACCGGAGGAGAACCAGTCGAGCTGCTCACCGCGATCGAGGAAGAGCTGCAGCGAGGCGATGAACAGGCTCATCATCCCGAAGCCGAACCAATCCAGCTTAGCGAGCGCATCCCGCTTCGTCTCCGAAACGAAGACGACGATACCGGCAAAGGCAAGCGCGCCGATCGGCACGTTGATGTAGAACACCCAGCGCCAGCTGATGTTGTCGGTCAGCCAGCCGCCGATAACCGGCCCGAGGACCGGCCCGACCATGACCGAGACGCCGAAGAGGGCCATGGCCGAGCCGCGTTCCTCGACCGTATAGATGTCGAGGAGAATGCCCTGGGAAAGCGGCACCAATGATGCGCCGAACAGGCCCTGCAGCAGACGGAAGGCGACGATCTGGTTCAGCGATTGTGCCAGGCCGCAGAGCACCGAGGCAGCCACGAAGCCGGCGATGGCGACGAGCAGCACGCGCTTGCGGCCGAACTTGGCGGCAAGGAAGCCGGACGGCGGCGTCATGATCGCCGCCGCGACGATGTAGGAGGTCAGGACCCAGTTGATCTGGTCGGCGGAGGCCGACACGCTGCCCTGGATATAGGGCAGCGCCACATTGGCGATCGTCGTGTCCAGCGCCTGCATGATGACGGCGAGAATGACGCAGGCCGTGATTGCGCCGCGATTGGCGACCGGGGTAGCGGAAGCGTTACTCATCATCCCCGCCCTGAGGCCGGCCCAGAAGCTTGTTGACGAAATCGGGCAGGCCGCGGGCGTGGCCGGTCTCGACATCGACGACCGTGCTCATGCCGACGCGAAGCGGCGGCTTGCCCTCGGTATCCTCGATGCTGACGCGCATCGGAATGCGCTGGACCACCTTCACCCAGTTGCCCGTGGTATTCTGCGCCGGCAGCAGCGAAAAGCTGGAGCCGGAGGCCGGGCTGATGCTCTCGACCTTGCCCTTCCACATCACGCCGGGATAGGTGTCGACGTAGATCTCGGCGGTCTGGCCCGGCTTGACATAGGTAAGTTCGGTTTCCTTCGGGCTGGCGGCGATCCACAGATGATCGGTGGCAACGAGCGAGAAGGCCTGCTGCGAGGCCTGCAGGTAGGAACCGACCTGCAGCGCGTTGACATTGGTGACGATGCCATCGAACGGCGCCTTGACGACGCTGTGATCGAGTTCGCGCTGGGCATTGTCGACATTCGACTTGGCTTGCAGATAGAGCGGGTTCTCCTCGATCGGCTGATCGGCTGAACCGCCGAGCTGGGCAAGCGTGGTTGCGGCTTCCGCCTTGGCGACGGTCACCTTCTGCCGGGCGGCCTCGAGATTATGCTTGGCCTCGTCATAGGCCGATTGCGTCGCGCTGCCGTTGTTGACCAGGTTCTGCTGCCGGTCGAACTGATCCTGGTAATAAGGCAGATCGGCTTGCGCCTGGGTGATCTCGGCCAGCGACTGCTGATAGCTGGCCTTGAGATTCATGATCTGGTTGCGCTGCACGCCGAGCTGCGCCTTGGCGCCGTCGAGCGCGATCTTGAAGGAATCGGCTCTCAGGCTGAAGAGCACCTGCCCCGCCTTTACAGCCTCGTTCTCGTGCACGTCGATCTTCTCGACGATGCCCGAGACGTCGGTGGTCAGCCCGACCATATCGGCCTGGAGATAGGCGTTGTCGGTCGACATCACCTGGCCGCCATTGACGTAATAGTAACCGCCGACGACAAGGGCCACCGGCAGCAGGGCAAACAGGATCGGCCGCGTGAGGCTGCGCCGGCGGCGGACCTTATTGCCGCCAGGCGCAGCCACGGCGGCAGCCGGCGCTGAATTGGATGAAGGCGCTTCGGCTACCGTTTCCTGTTGTTTGGCTTGGTTTTCTTCGACAGGTGTCTTGGCATTGGCGTCGGCAACGACGCGGAGGGGGGATTGATCAGCCATCGTTCGTCTCATTCTCGTCGACCGGGCTCCGGCATGCCTGAACCAGGTTCGTCTTCATTACGGATAGGATGTGGAAAAGCTGCTCGCGCTGCTCGGCCGTAATGCTTTGCAGCGCTTCCGCACGGGTGGTGTCGCCAAGCTCGCGCATTTCGGCGAGCAGCGGATGCGCTTCCTCGCGCATGTAGAGCAGCCAGATGCGCCGGTCGGTCGGGTGCTGGCGGCGCTCGATCAGCCCGCGTTCGGCGAGCTTATCGAGGATGCGCACCAGCGTGATCGGCTCGACTTCGAGGGTTTCGGCAAGGCCGCTTTGATGGATGCCTTCATTGTTGGAAAGATAGGCCAGCGTCTGCCACTGCGACCGGGTCAGCCCAAGGCACTTCGCGCGTTGCTCGAACCGCTTGCGCAGCAGCCGTGCGACGTCGTGGAGAAGGAAGCCGAGGGTGGGCGTGGCGCTCATGAAAACCTGCGATCGTTAATTTATAAGCATACTTATAATATTGATAGATATATTGAGCTTGTGCAATGCACAAGGGGGTGGATTGCAGAATCGCCGCTGCGGCGAAAATGCCGCAGGCCGGTCGAGCCTGTCCTGCGCCTTGTAACTTCCCTTTACCCGCTATTGGCGTAGTACTGCCTATTGCGGTGGCGGATGGAAGACCGTTGCACCTTTGGGACACCAAGCCCGTGGGAGAGCCTGGGTCTCCGTCCGCCGTTCCATTGA
>NZ_LOKU01000016.1:0-98060 GCF_002211295.1 Rhizobium sp. N122
CCGAGCAGGACCGCGACTACCTCTCGGTCAAGCTCGACGATCCGAGCTTCCCCGCTCCGATCTACGCGACGCTCACCGAGGTCGAGGGCGAGGACGGCTACCAGCTGATCTGGTCCCGCCCCAACCGCGACTGAGGCCCGGACGGCCCCGCCACCAAGGCGGGGCCAACTGGCCACAAAGACAAGCAGGCGGCAGGCATCGAGCCTGCCGCCTGCTTTTTCGGTGCGATACGGAACCGGAATATGTCTGCTCAGTGGATGCTATCGTGCCGGGAAGAAATGCCGGCCTCGAGGACGAGCGGTTCCCCCAATTTTGCCTCCGCTCCGGTTCCCTGCGCTCCAACAAAATCGGCTCCCCCACTCGCCGGCTCCGCCGGTCGCTTCCGCGCTCCTTGACCCCGTCATCTCTTCCCGCCCCGCCGTCTCGTCTTTCACGAACTCAAGGAGATGAGACGATGACCATCGAACAGCACATCGAGGAACTGCGCGCCGAATTGAGGAACGCCTGCGACGCCGTCGAGCGGGCCCAGGTCGAAGCGGAGCTTCAGCTCGCCTTGGCCGATCTGGCCGTGGCGCTTGCCGAACAGAACGGCATCATCGAAGCCGAGCCGCCTTTCTGAGGCGGCTCTCATTCTGCTGGATCATGAGCCGGTCCGCCGGATTGACCGGCCTCCCGGTTGTCAGGGATTTCACCCCTCAACGCTCCCCTCCGGCTCACACCGGACACGGTCGCGTCCCCTCCGGGTCCGCGGGTCTCTTCTCTCTCTGACGTCCCAGTTTACTCCAGCAAATCCGGCGTCAAGGACGGCGCGGTCTCCCCCAATTTTTCCGCCGCTGCGCTTCCCGAAAAAATCGGCTCCCCCGCTTGCGAGCCGCGTCCCGCGGTCCTTGACCCCTCTTTGCAACAGAGAGGCCGATCTCCGTCATCAATGAAGGAGATCACACAATGACATCTGACCAGAACCTTGCGCTCTACACCAAGCTTTCCGGTTTCCGGCTCGTCGTCCTCGCCAACCGCTTCGGCTGCGATACCGACGTTTCGCGAAAGCTCCATGAGCGACTGCTCGAAGGGCTCGAGGCGGCTGCCGGTCGTATCCGGACCATCACGGCATTGGAGCGGGCCGGCGACGACGAAGATGCCGCGTACCGGCTGGAAGGTGAGACCGAGATCTTCGGGCGCTTCACCATCATCCTGCTGGATGAGCTCGACATCGATTTCAACACGCACGAATACCGCGTCAACGGCGGCGATTGGTCCAGCGCTTTGACGGCGGACTATACCGGCGTCGACATCGACTATCCGGAGCTGATTGCGCTCACCGACGACGAACTCGGCTCACTTGCGCTGATCATCAAGGATATCACACGGGAAACCGGTATCGCGGTAAGCGCCTCCCGTGTCAGCTACATCAGATGCGGAGGATCATAACCGATCCTGCGGCGGGCTCGACCATCCGGAGGGCGGCGAGAGCGGCTCTTCGTTGAGATGCCTGCGCGACCATCGCAATGATGGCGAGAACGACCAGTTGAGCCTCTTCCTTTCGACCTGCCGTCATCTCTCATCGGGGATGTTGCAACCCGTTCGTCACGACGCAACCTGCCGCCGCCAGAATTTTCCCCGCCGCCTTCTGCGGCTCCTCGCGGATCAAAATTCAGTCGCCGGCAGGTCCTCCACGTCCGTTCCGGCCCTTTGGTGCGTCCCTCCTTTCCGGTCTGCCGCTTATCCCCTGCGATAACCGCATTTCGAAAGGAGAAACGCCATGCAACAACTCGCCCAATTCCTCGCCGCCACCGGCCGCCAGCTCCGGGCTCTCGGCAAGGTGATCAGCCACTTTTTCCGCAAGGGCAAGCTCGGCCTGAAGCTTGGCCTCAAGATCCCGTTCTTCGTCGAGATCGAAGTTTCCTTCGAGACCGGCTGGAACCGGCACCGATGAGGCGCTTTCGAGGCCCGCTTCGGCCGGCCTTTCTCAACTTGCCACAGACGCGCGCGGGCGGTAACCGCGTTTACGCTTTTGTCGAAGCAGATCGAGAAACAGTTCGACGGCTTCTTCCTCCCGCCCGAAATGATGGACCATCATCTGACCCTTTGCGCCAATGCGGCCCCACTTCCTGAGCAGGCAAATGTCTCCGAACAGGTTCGGTTCAATCGACATGGCATAGTAGCGCGCCATGTTCTTTGCCGCGTCCGTTCGTTCGACATAGAGATGGTAGGGTTGCGCGATCATGAGACCAGAATCGCCGATCGCGGGAATCGCGTCCAACGACAGTTATGAATCGGTCGGCGTGGATCGATTCACATCGGTGATGATAGATGAACTGTCGTGAAAGGCTCGGGCGAGACGCCTGCGGCGCACGGCTCTATTCGCTTACGCTCACCGAACCCGCGAAACGGTTTCGGCCATCCGGCAACGATCCTCTCGCGGGTCCTCAGCCGCACCATCCGTGTCTGGCACCGTCCCAGCGCCTGGCAAGGCCCTCGTTGACGAGAGTGTCTCCGAGCGAGTGTCCCGATCGTATTACTGTCCGGAGCTTGCGGCCATACTTGTCTTCGTCGCGCCAGCCGGCGGTTAGCGAGAAGTTGCCGGCATTCAGCAGCGCCAGCAGGCGTGCCTTCGCGGCTTCGCCTTTGATCCTTTCCGCCTCGCAGCGCGGTGGGCTGAGCTCAGGTGTATCGATATCCGCAATGCGGATTTTTTCGCCTTGGAACCAGAATGTATCGCCGTCGACGACGCAATTCACATGACGGCCGTCGCCGCAGATTGAAAACGCGGCCGACGACGAGTCCGCTACCGGTGTGTTGGCCACAGCCGGCAGTCCGGGGACGTTGCCGGCGCCGCCGAAGGCAAGCCAGCCTGCCGCAGCAATGATCATGGCCGCGAGGATCCCCGTCAGTGATCCGCGAGAGATGCTTCGTCCAGATCGCGGCGATTTTCCCCGCAGGCGATTTCGATCATCCCGGCTACCAGACTTCCGCGGCCTTCTGAACGGAACCACATTCGACTTCGCCACTTGCCCGTCCTCTCCTGTTTGTCTCAACCTATGGCGGACCCGGTTTCGTCTGCGTTTACGTAGAAGTTCGGCCTCGACCAGCCGGGCCGGCAACGCGGTGTGCGGGAGCGGGGCGCAGTCGGTCCCGCCTCCCCGGCGGGCCACTATGTTGAGGCTCCTGCGGCTGCGCTGTTTCCCGCTCCTCGCACGACGAGAATTCCCGAAATCCCACCCCCTGGGTGGCCGCTATGCTGATTTCTCCGATACTCTTCATTGTTCTGGATCGGCCTTGCTCGCTGCGCTGCGCGCCGGCTCGATCGGCTGGGCTTCAGCCGTGTCGTCGAGCCCGTGAAACCTGTTCGTTCCGACGCAAGCTTTCATGTCGGCGCGCCGGAACCAGATCGCGCGGCCGCATCTGAGCGGCGCGTTGCCAGCGGTGAATACGATCTGCTCGTCAGCACGCATGCGAAGCACTTCGTGCGGCTGGAGCAGCGGTCGCGCCGCCAACTGTTTCGATCGCGTGCGCGAGGAGCCCTTCGCCTGAAAACTGCGGCTGACCTGGTCGATCTCGACCGTCGTCATGCCGCAGCGGCGCGAGATGTAGTCTGCGGTTTCGGGATCGTTGATGGCCGCGAAACTGATCCAGCTCGCGCTTTCGAACCACTTGCTGGCCGCATCGCGACCGCCATAGGTTTCGCGCATCTGCCCGATCGACTGGTAGATCATGATGAGCGTGATGCCGTACTTGCGGCCGGCATCGCGCGCCGTCTCGAGGATCCGCATATAGCCGAGGCGCGCCACCTCATCGAGAAGGAAAAGAGCTCTCCCCTTCATCGAACCATCACGATTATAAATGCCGTTGAGAAACGAGCCGATGATGACGCGCGCAAGCGCCGCATGCGTCTCCAGCGTCTTGAGATCGATGTTGATGAACACGTCGGTCTTCCCATCGGCAAGATCGCTCGTCGAAAACGTCTTGCCCGAAACCAGCGCGGCATAGTTCGAGTATGACAGCCAATGGGTTTCTTTGATCGCATTGGCGTAGACACCGGAGAAGGTTTCGGGCGTCATGTTCACGAAGGCTGCGACATTCTCCTTCACGAAATCCGACTCCGAATTGTCGTAGATCTCCTGCAGGTGTTGGCGCAACTGCGGTTCCGGCTCGGAGAGATTGGCGCGAACCTGGCGAAGCGTCTGGCTTTCCTTCTCCGTATGACCGGAGAGACAAACGTCGGCGATCATTGCCGTCAGCAACTGCAAGGCCGATGCGCGGAAGAAATCATCGCGCACACCGCGCGTGCCGCCGCTATCGCTCATGATCCATGAGGCGACGGAAGCGATATCCTCTTCCTTGGTGCCGCCGAATTGCCCGATCCAGTCAAGCGCGTTGAAGCCGGTTTCCGGGTTCTTGGGGTCGAGGACAAACAGATCCCGGTTCGCGCTCGTCCGGTGGGCCGAGACCATCGGCGCCACCTCGTTCGATGGATCGAGAACGATCAGCGATCCGCCCCATTTCAGCGCCGTCGGGATCGTCACCGACGTCGTTTTGAAGCCGCCGGACCCCGCGAAGACGATGCCATGCGACGAACCGAAGGAGCCGTCGAAGCAGAGCAGCGGCGACTTGCCACCGGCGCCCCATGTCTCCGGGTTGTCGGCACGAAACGAGCGCGCCGCGACGCTGTCCTTGTCGACACGATATCGCTCGCCGACCACGATGCCGCCGGTGTCCGAAAACAGGTTCGCCGCTTCCGGCAGCTTCATCCAGTCGGCCTCGCCATGCAGCGCCCGCTTGCCGCGGATGCGTTTGGGCTCGGCGCTGGCGAATGCCGCATTGCCGGCCAACGCGACGCGCAGCGCGAAGCATGAGGCCATCGCCGCCGCCCCAGCTCCGATCAGAGTCGCCGGATCGACATAGGCGAGAATGGACTTGGTCGCCGGAACCTTATCGGTGAGCGCAGACAACCTCATCGTTTCGCGAATTGCGGCGATCAGGATCGTTGCCACACCTCCGGCGACGACGCCCCATCCAGCCGTCTTGATCCTGATCGCGCCGGCGCTCGCAAACAGGAAGACGATGCCGACCAGCCCTGCACTGACATAGGGCAGCGCGATCCCGGCTCGGCCGAGCGTTTGCCGCGCAGCTTCTGTCTTTCCGAAACCGGACAGCCAGTGTTCGATCCCGGTCAAACCAACGGTGACCACGCGCATCAGAGCGATGGGCGCGATGAAGAGCAGGATCCTATTCATCGGCTTTCCCGAAGGCCTCCGCGCCGATCGCCATTAGTCGCGAACGTTCCATCTCGTCGGCTTTGAGGCGCTGGCGCAAATCGATCAGCGCCCCCAGCAAGAGCGCGCGCTTTTCGTAGCGAAGACCGGCTTTAACGATGAGGCCGCCAAGCTCGATTTTCTCCCGCGTGTCCTTCTTCCGGGCATCGGACGTGGTCGTGCGTGCCATCCGTTCAAGCCTCAGCAGTCCCGCCCGCAGCCGCGCCAGACGCGTCCTGCGTGGACGATGCGTTGCTTTCGGCAGCACCACCTCCCCTTTTCCCTCCGTTCGTAGCGGCCTTTCCTCCGCGAAACCGTTTCGCCAGGTCCTCGAAGGCCGCCTGCAATTCGGACTCGTCGATCTCGATCTCGCCAAGACCGGCCTTGAGGGCGATCCGGCCGATGCGCTCGGCCTCACGGGTCTCGGCAGCCTTGAGTTGCTCCTGGAGCTTGGCGATTTCGTCGCGGATCTTGGAGGAGGGTTTTTTCATTCCGTCTGTCTCCTTTGGGTGAGAAAGCTTGTCTTTCAAACCCAGTTTCAGGGAGGTCAGTGCGGAACGCACTACTGTGAATCCTACAATCGCCAAAGCGCGAGCTTTGGTGAATGATCCCGGCCGTTCCGAAGGAGCGGATCCGAAGGGCGCAATTATACGTCGCTGGCGCGACGCCCTTGCTTGAGGCCCCTGCCGGGCCCGCGGCTCTTGGACAGAACCTGTTGATTTCATTCGCAACCGGGAAAGAATTCCGCCATGGCCGTCCCTCATTTCTCCGTCAGCGTCGTCGCTCGTGGCTCCGGCCGCAGCGCCGTCCTGTCGGCGGCCTATCGGCACTGCGCGAAGATGGAGTTCGAACGGGAAGCCCGGACGATCGACTACACCCGCAAGCAGGGATTGCTCCACGAAGAGTTCGTCATTCCCGCCGATGCGCCGGAATGGCTACGCTCGATGATTGCGGACCGTTCGGTGTCCGGCGCCTCCGAGGCCTTCTGGAACAAGGTCGAAGATTTCGAGAAGCGCTCCGACGCGCAGCTCGCCAAGGATGTGACGATCGCACTGCCGATCGAGCTGACGCCCAAGCAGAACATCGCGCTGGTGCGGGATTTCGTCGAGCAGCACGTCACGGCGAGGGGCATGGTTGCCGACTGGGTCTATCATGACGCGCCGGGCAATCCGCATGTCCATCTCATGATCACCTTGCGACCGCTGACCGAGGACGGTTTCGGCGCCAAGAAGGTCGCAGTAACCGGACCGGACGGCAATCCGATCCGTAACGACGCCGGCAAGATCGTCTACGAACTCTGGGCCGGAAGCATCGATGATTTCAATGCTTTTCGTGATGGTTGGTTTGCTTGCCAGAACCGGCATCTGGCGCTGGCCGGTCTCGATCTTCGCGTCGATGGGCGATCGTTTGAGAAGCAAGGGATCGAGTTGGAGCCGACCATCCACCTGGGTGTCGGCACCAAAGCGATCGAACGGAAATCGGATGGGGCCTCGAAGCCGGTCGAGCTCGAGCGCATCGAACTGCAGGACGCGCGCAGAGCCGAAAACGCGAAACGGATCGACCGCAATCCGAAACTCGTTATCGACCTGATCACCCGTGAGAAGAGTGTCTTCGACGAGCGTGACGTCGCCAAGATTCTGCACCGCTACATCGACGATCCCGCCCTGTTCCAAAGCTTCATGCTTCGGATCATCCTGCATCCCGACACGTTCCGCCTTGAACGCGAGCGGGCCGACCTTGCCAGCGGTATCCGAGTGCCGGCCAAGTATACGACGCGCGAGATGATCCGGCTGGAAGCGGAGATGGCCAATCGCGCCATCTGGCTATCGCAACGATCGTCGCATGGCGTGCGGGAGGCGGTGCTGACGGCGACATTCGATCGTCATGAGCGTCTGTCGGATGAACAGAAAACGGCGATCGAGCATGTGGCGGGACTCGGGCGGATTGCGGCCGTGATCGGCCGCGCCGGCGCCGGCAAGACGACGATGATGAAGGCGGCGCGCGAGGCATGGGAAGCGGCCGGCTATCGGGTCGTCGGCGCGGCACTTGCCGGCAAAGCGGCCGAGGGCCTGGAAAAGGAAGCGGGCATCATCTCTCGCACACTTGCGTCGTGGGAGCTTCGTTGGAACCAAGGCCGTGATCAGCTCGATGGCAAGACGGTGCTCGTTCTCGACGAGGCCGGCATGGTGTCGTCGCGGCAGATGGGGCTGTTCGTCGAAGCCGTGACGAAGGCCGGCGCCAAGCTCGTTCTCGTCGGCGATCCCGAACAGCTTCAACCGATCGAAGCCGGTGCCGCCTTCCGCGCGATTGCCGATCGCATCGGCTATGCCGAACTCGAAACCATCTATCGCCAGCGCCGGCAATGGATGCGCGATGCCTCGCTCGATCTTGCTCGCGGCAAGGTCGGCAAGGCGGTCGATGCTTACCGCGCCAATGGCAAGGTGATTGGATCGGATCTCAAGGCCGACGCGGTCGACAACCTGATCGCCGCCTGGGACCGCGATTACGATCCGACGAAGACGTCGCTTATCCTGGCTCATCTGAGGCGCGACGTGCGCATGCTCAACCAGATGGCGCGCATCAAACTCATCGAACGCGGAATCCTCGATCAGGGAACCATGTTCAAGACCGCCGATGGCGAACGCAATTTCGCCGTCGGCGACCAGATCGTGTTCCTGAAGAACGAGGGATCGCTCGGCGTCAAGAACGGCATGCTGGCCAAGGTCGTCGAGGTGGGACCAGGACGCATCACCGCGCGAATCGGCGATGGGGAGAATGCCCGCCAGGTGCTGGTCGAACAGCGCTTCTACAACAACCTCGACCACGGCTATGCCACGACCATCCACAAGAGCCAGGGCGCGACGGTCGACCAGGTCAAGGTGCTCGCCTCCCTTTCGCTCGACCGCCATCTCACCTATGTCGCCATGACACGTCATCGTGAGGACCTGGCCGTCTATTACGGTCGCAGATCATTCGCGAAGAACGGCGGGTTGATCCCGATCCTGTCGCGAAGGAACGCGAAGGAAACGACGCTCGATTACGAGAAAAGTGCCTTCTATCGCGAGGCGCTTCGCTTTGCGGAGGCCCGCGGTCTGCATCTCGTCAACGTCGCGCGCACCCTGGTTCGCGACCGGCTGGAATGGCTCGTCAGTCAGAAGCAAAAACTTGCCAATCTCGGTGTCCGCCTTGCGGCCGTTGCCGGCAGGCTCGGGCTTGTCCGCGGCGCCGCGCAGTCCCCAACCCAAAGCAGCACCAAGGAGGCAAAGCCGATGGTCTCGGGCATCACAACCTTCGCCAAATCGGTCGACCAGGCGATCGAGGACAAGGTCGCCGCCGATCCAGGATTGAAGAAGCAATGGGAGGAGGTCTCGACCCGCTTCCACCTCGTCTATGCCCAGCCGGAAAGCGCGTTCAAGGCAGTCAATGTCGATGCGATGCTGAAGGACGAGGGCGTCGCAAAATCCACGTTGGCGACGATCGGATCGAAGCCCGAACACTTCGGCGCGCTGAAGGGCAAGACCGGGATCCTCGCCAGCCGCGCCGACAGAGAGGAGCGGGAAAAGGCACAAACGAATGCGCCGGCGCTGGTCCGCAATTTGGAGCGCTATCTGCGCCAGCGGGCTGAAGCGGAACGCAAGTTCGAGGTCGAAGAACGCGCCGTCCGGCTGAAGGTCTCGATCGATATTCCCGTACTCTCTCCAAACGCAAAACAGACATTGGAACGCGTTCGCGATGCGATCGACCGAAACGACCTGCCCGCCGGCCTCGAATATGCGCTCGCCGACAAAATGGTGAAGGCTGAACTGGACGGTTTCGCCAAGGCTGTCTCCGAGCGTTTCGGCGAGCGGACCTTCCTGTCGCTTGCCGCGAAGGACCCCAATGGACAGACCTTCAATGCCGCGACCGCGGGAATGACGGCCGGACAGAAGGCCGAGGTGCAATCGGCGTGGAATATGATGCGGACGGTGCAGCAGCTCGCCGCGCATGAGCGCACGACCGAGGCGCTGAAGCAAGCCGACGCCCTGCGTCAGACGAAGAGCCAGGGGCTGTCGCTCAAATGAAGATAACCGTGTTTGCGTTCGGGACGCGACGCGCTCAGAGGACGAATGCAGTCGTGCTCTTGGCCCTGGCGGCATCCATCGTTGGCGGCGGTGTTGCTGCCGCAACCGTCGGCGGCTTTCGCATCAACATGACACCCAGTGAACCTCTCGGTCTCTGGCGTATCGTGCCGCTCGATCGCCCGGCAGATCGCGGGGATCTCGTTTTCGTTTGCCCTCCGCAAACGACAGCAATGCGGGAGGCGAGAGAGCGTGGTTTTCTCCGTGCCGGAACCTGCCCTGGCGGCGTCGCGCCGCTCATCAAAACGGTCATCGCCGTCGCCGGTCAGCATGTTGAAATCGGCGCCGGCGTGACGATCGATGGGCGACCGGTCCCCTCCTCCGATTTGGCAGTGCAGGACGGCAATGGCCGGCCGATGACACCGTTTTCAGGCGGCGTCGTGCCTGACGAAAGCGTCTTTCTCCATTCACCGTTCAGGGGCTCCTATGACTCCCGTTATTTCGGCCCCCTGCCCGCCTCCGGAATCCTCGGTCTGGCGCAACCGGTGCTCACCTATGCGCCGTGAGCACCTCCGGCCAACCGTATTGACTGCCGTTTCAACCGTCGCCGGGACGGTGGGATGGAGTGGCCACGTCCTGCTTCTTCCGGTCGCGCTCGCGTTTCCGGTTCTCTGGGCGCTTGCGCGAACAAGGTGGACGGCCGCGGTTGTCTCGGCCGGCTATTTCCTGGCTGCATCCCGGGGATTGCCGCAGGGTGTTGCAACTTTCTATTCGTCGGACCTCTGGCCTGGATTATTGCTCTGGCTCTGTGCGTCCACCGGCTTCGTCATCGTGCATACCGTCCTCTGGACCAAGAGGAAGCGTGCTCGTCCGTGTCACTATCTCCTGGCAGCGGCTCTGATGGCCGTTCCGCCATTCGGCATCACCGGCTGGGCTCATCCGATCACTGCCGCGGGCGTGCTGTTTCCAGGATGGGGATGGTGGGGGCTGGTTGCCGCGACAGCCGGCCTCATGGGCCTCGTAACCCGCATGTGGCCAGCTGTCGCGATTGTCCTCGCAGGCTTTTGGATTGGGTCCGCCGCAACCTGGGACGAACCGAAACTACCGAAATCCTGGGAGGGGGTCGACCGCGAAATGGGCGCGTCGCTGGGGCGCGACGCCAGCATTGAGCGCCACCGTGATCTGATTGCCACGGTGACGGAGCGGGCATCGGGTGGCGCCCGCACGATAGTTCTTCCCGAGAGTGCGCTGGGCTTCTGGACGCCTACGGTCGAGCGGCTCTGGGTACGATCCCTGCAGGGAACTGACACCACCGTCATCGCCGGCGCCGCTGTTGTCGATGCGGGCGGATACGACAATGTTCTGATCGCGATATCCGGCGACGGGGCTCGGCTCCTTTATCGCGAGCGCATGCCGGTGCCAGGCTCGATGTGGCAACCTTGGCGTCCCCTCCTTGGTCAGAGCGGCGGCGCGCGGGCGCACTTCTTCGCCAACCCTGTCGTGACCGATGCCGACAGTCGGGTCGCCCCGCTGATCTGCTATGAGCAGCTGATCGTCTGGCCTGTTCTTCAATCCATGCTCCACGATCCGGACGTTGTGGTTGCCGTCGGCAACGGCTGGTGGACCAAGGGGACATCCATCGTGGCTATCCAGCGCGCCAACACGCAAGCCTGGGCGCGCCTGTTCGACAAACCCTTCGTTTTTTCCTTCAACACCTGAGTGCCAAGGAGCCCTCATGCTCGATGCTGCCCTGATTCAACAATGCGCCGACCCCTCGCTGAAGACCGCGATCGTCGAGCAGTTCGTGTCCGCGGCTGGCGGGAACGATCCCCTTGCCGTCACTGTCAAATCTGGTGGCCGGTTGATCCTCGTTCCGACGGCGGCGTCGCCGGACGAAGCGATGGCGATCGTCCGGCAGTATGTCGGCCAGGCTGTCGTTCGCGTCGGCCTGACGCAGTTTCCGGCGGGCGTCGGCGTGAAGGACGCGGCTGATCTGAAGCCTGATCTCCTCGATCCTTGCGAAAACCTCCGCAAGGGAACGGCCATGTTTGCCAAGGTCTTGCGGATTGTCGCCAAGTGGTACGGCAATCCGAAGAGCGACGATGTCTTCCCGCAGATCTTCGACGATGCGGTCTATGCCTGGAAGACCGGAGAGTTCGAGGGCGTGAGCGTTTTCCAGGTGGAAGATCCAGGAAAAAGCGTCACGATCGACAACGTGTTGCCTGCACACCAGGACAAGGCCACCGTCGACCTACCGCCTACGGATACAGGCGCTGAAAGCATCGAGAAAGGCGAAAGCGTCGGGTCAGCGGAGATGCGTATCGACCTGTCGAGGATTGGGGGCAAATGATGCCAAATGAAGGCTGCTAAGCCTCCGGAAGCGCATAGCGCGTGAGAACAGCGTCTTCGCCATCGAGGGTCACTTCGATGACTTCATTGACCATAGCCTGCTCTCCTGCCAAATCCTGCAATATGAGCGCAAACAATTCTCGTTGCTGCGCGGGAAGCACCTGCGGGACAATGATCATCAGGCCCGCATGCAATTCCTCTTTCGCGTACAGCTTCCGGAAGTCGCGGGCATTGTTCGTTACGAACGTAAAATCCTCCTCGATGATCCGAGGCATCAGATCCCAGTCGGTTTCGCCGCTCAGTCCCAGCCAGTTCACATGGAAGCAATCGTGGCCGTGCGCTTGCGCCACGGCCACGAGAGACGTGTGAAGGCATTCATCGATAAGAAACTTCACGAGGTCGAGCCAGAGGGTTTGGAGACGTTCTCGTTCCGAAGGCTCAGGCGCTTCACGGATTTCACCTTCAGGCCCTGCTCCGAAAGGTTCCTCGGACGTCCCCTGGCGGGATGGGCCGCAACCCAGATCTCGGCAAGTTCCACCATGTGCTCGGTGAGCGAAGGATAGCCCTCGACGATTTCCGCTGTACTTGCGCCTTGCGTCTTCATCGCGGCAATCGTTCGCACGGGAACACGGGTTCGCTTGAACACTGGCTCGCCGCCCACGACCCCTTTCACGCTTTCAATCATTCGTTCGGCTTCTCGAAGCGCCTCGGCCCGCGCCGCCAATTGTTCTCGTGCCCGAGCGACGTCGATAATGAGATAGTCGTCTGCCCTAACAGTTTCGGCATCGGGGTTCTGGTCGATCGTATCGAACAAGCGCTTGCGGCGCTCGGCAGACAAGATCGATCCGACGCCGTACCAGAGCTTCAACCGAAGCAGATCCTCGTCGGTGAGTGCTCGACCCCTGCTACCAACGAGATGAGTCTCGATGATGCGCTTGTCGATCGCATTGTGCACCGACTTCACAGCGATCTCGCTGACAGCCGCCGCCTCGGCGGGCGTGTAGGCGTGTGATGTGCTGGTCATAATCATTCTCCTTGTGGAGAATATATAATGCTGGTGACGTACCCCGTAAAGATCGACTGAGTTTTCGACCTCGCAGCTCGCAGCCGGGAAGAAGGTTTCACTTCTTCTCCGGCGGCCGCTTCAGCAGATCAGACGCTTCCACTTCCAAAATCGCTGCCAGGCGGTCTACCACATCGATGCTCGCATTGTAGACGCTGCGCTCCAAGGAACTGATGTAAGTGCGATCGATATCTGCCCTGAAAGCAAGCTCTTCTTGCGACAGGCCCTTGGCCAGCCGCGCGGCTTTCAGATTCCGTGCAAATACCTCTCGAATCTCCATGATCGAGAGAGCATCGGCTTGTAGAGTATTTCACCACGGAGTATTCTCTACAAAGACATTCCGTTGACGAATCAAGATGATGCAGCAGCGTCAGAAAGTTAGTTTCGCGCGCGTGCTGAACCGCTCAAAATACGAACGCCCTCCCATCCTGTGACGATCTGGTATTTAATCGCGAGCGTATGCAGCCTCGGGAATTGACGTCACAATATGCAATTTGAGGAGACGGGGATGAAGGACGCCATCTCATCCGTCGCAGACGGCACAAACGGAAGACAATCTCGTTACAGTTCGATGCTAAAAACGGACTTGAAGGCGATGGCTATTTCGGCAATCCGCGAACACCGTCGGCTCCTCGCAGCCGACCAAGCCGTATATGACGAGTGGGCGCACGCAAGCGACGATCCTTCGATCTCCGGGTCTGTGCTTCAGGCCCTTCAAAACGAATACATCTCGCGCCAGAAGAAGTCCGAGAACCAGCAGGAGGAACTCTCGGAAATCCTGGACGCGCTCGGCTACGTTCCGGACGTGCCGCTTGAGAATGACGAATAATCGTCAGATCAGGCCACGATCCTTGGCAATGGCGACGAGCTGCGGCACCGACTGGGCGTCAAACTTTTCACGCGCCTTGTCGAGATAGTGTTGCACGGTTCTAGCATTGATTCCGGTAAGCATCGCCGTTTCAGGTGCCGTTTTTCCCTTCGTCGCCCAAAGCAAGCACGTCATTTCCCGCGGTGATAGCGTTCGCTTCGGCGTCAGCTGCGTCCTCGCGGCTATGAAGCGCAGCCGGTAATGAACGACCAGCAACGCCTGCAAAGCTTGGAACGTCTGCTGCATCTCAACTAAGTCGGTCCTCGCTTCGGAAGTCGCAAACGTTAGCATCAGATGCGAGCCGAAACTGCCATCGGTCCCGATCGTGACGCCGCTTCTTAGCCCATGATCCACGGCTTGTTCTCGGAATTTTCGAAAGTCGGACGTCCCGCGAGCTGGCCAATTATCTGCAGTCCACGCAAAGGCCTCGTGTCGACGCTTTGCCTCAGTGACTACGGGGTCTATCCGTGAATAGTGACCGGATAAATATGCTTCCTGCCAGTCTTTAGGATAGTTGTTGAATGTGCGGACTTCCGCACCTGACGCTTCGAGGTAAGCGTATCGCTCGAGCCCGAATGCAGCTCCATAGTTACGCAAAGCCACTTTGACCGATACCTCGTCCTGTGACGCCTCAACGGTATCGATCAAATTCCTCAGTGCGTCATTCAATCTCACTCTCCCCATGTTCGTGCCACTGTTCGAACATGCGACGGGAACGCGAGGAGATAAATCCCCCGAACCGATGCCCCTAACTTGGGGTACCCACGTGAGGCGTGATGAGGTTCAGGTGTACTGCATGGGCTATGGCGGCCGACAGCGTGGGGCAACCGAGCTTATAGCGTGCTGATTTGAGGTAGCCGCGTGTCGTATGCTCGGATAGTCCCAGGATCTCGCCAATGTCCTTGCTATCTTTGCCGCGCGAGGCCCAATGAAGGCACTCAATTTCCCGTGATCCGAGCGCAGGTACGGGATCATTCTCACCGTGGAGTTCGAACACTGCTTTGCGATGCAGAAGAAATCCAAGCTCAAGCCACTCTGGCAAAAATTGGCGCTCGATCAACGTCCATTCTTCATCACTCTTCTGGGAGTTGATCGAGAGGAGCGAACGCCTGGATTTGTCGATAATCGGGACAGAGACTCCGTTGGTACCGATCCCGTGCAGCTCGGCATCGACCATGAACTCGTGCGCAGTCTCGGTAATATCAATCTCGCGCCAATCGAAAGGCAACTGTCGAGAAAAGCCCTCTCGAATGATTGGATCGACGTTTATGTAATCGTTGAGCAAATAGCGTGAAACCCAGCTATCGGGATAGGTGGTTCGTACAAACGGAGCGTCAACGTTATCGACGATTGTTCTCGCAAGATGAAACGTGACGAAATCAATGGGATAGTGCGATTGGAATTCATCCAAAGCGGCCGCCACCGTCGCCGCATTTTTCATCGCGCTGAAAGCGTCGGGATAGGTGGGCGAATGTTCGTTTTCCTGCATGCTTCTTTCCGTAACTGTGATTATCGTTTGCGGGTTAGCGACCACAGAATCGCCGAGCCAGTCGCTAAATGCAACCCCTGAGGGCGGAAAAAGCCCATAGGCTGCGGTATCCGCTATCGCGGCGAGTATTTTCTAGGCCATGGGCTATGACAAGAGAATTCATCACAGTTGCTACTGTCGATAAGCTTGCGGAAAAATAATATCCTGATCGACGAGCACATTGAATTTGTAGCCTGGGCGGATTTGGATCGTCGGCTGGACATTGAGGTTCTTCGAGATCGTCTGTTCCGCGACGCGGCCGAAGCTTTCCGCGAAATTCCGTCTGGCGGCATCGGACGCCGTCTCCTGCGTCGCAAGCGTCGAACTCTCCGGCATCGACATGTCGATCCCGGTTCCGATGAGCGCGACGAGGGCTGCCGAACTCCAGGTGCGCCAGAGATGCCGATCGACCTTGTCCTTGAAGCCGCCATATCCTTCGGCATCCGTGCCGGCCATGCCGCCGATCTGCAGCGTCGATCCATTCGGAAATATGAGGTCGGTCCAGACCACGAGAACACGCTCCTGGCCGAACGAGACTTTGGAATCGTAACGGCCAAAGAGCTTGGCACCCTGCGGGATCAGGAGCCGGTAACCGGTGGCGCTGTCGTAGACGTTCTGGCTGACCTGGGCGTTGATGCGCCCCGGCAGGTCGGAATTGAGGCCGGTGATCAAGGTGGCGGGAATGACGGAGCCGCGCTTTAGTTCGTAGGGCGACATCTGCGGCACGACCTGGTTCGGCAGATAGCCGAGATCCTTGATGTCCTGATTGAAAAAATCCTCCTTCGAACCTTGGGCATTCTGGTCAACGTTTTGACCCATGAGGCCGGATTTCATGGCGGCGGCGTAGAGGTCCGAGGCATTGTTGGCTGTCGCAGTCGTCGTCTGCCGACCCGCGTCCCTGGCGTTGTTGGCGGTTTTCTCGACGTCGGAAATATCCACCTTCAACGGCGAGTCCAGCGCCGTTGCCCGCGCCTGCAGTCGAGCCATCCGCTGGCGCTGCGCCTCGCGGATATATTGCTCATCCTGCTCTCGCTTCAGGCGGGCCTTCCATTCCTCTTCGGATTCGAGCCTCGGCCGCCGTTCTTCCCGTTCCGTTGGCCGGCGGTCGACAACAGGTGTTTCCTTCTCGACCTTCTGTTCGACGACGGGCTTTGGCTGAAACGCCTCACGTTCCACCGGCTCGCCGATGATACCGTCGGTGACGCCGCGTTTGAGTTGGTCTCCGAAATTCGTCGCCGGAGCATTCGAGGCGCTGTCGAGATCGTTGTCCCGATTGAAGGGGAGCCCGCGCCATGAAAGTCCGATCACGACCACGCCAACGAATAGTGCGACGATGACGACGGCGATGATGACCGGCAGCCGATTGAGACGGCGCATACCTTTCTGGTCGTCGGCTTGGTTTGATGCGCCGAGCTGGAGCGATTGGACCATACCCGCCTCCCCTCAATTCCGCTGAATGATCGAAAGCGGGCTTGCCGGCGTAGCCCCGGCTGCGGTCGTCGTGTAGGCCCGGCCAAGGGAGATCGACGGTGTCGAAAGCTGCGCGAGCACCTGACCGTCGACGTCATCGATCGAATAGGCGAGCTCGACCGGTTTCACGCCCTTTCCGACCTTGCCGTCGGTGATGACCGTATAGCCCCATCCTTTCAGCGCCGCTTCGAGTGCCGTCGCGAAGTCGGACGAGTTCTTTTCCATTTTGAGCGTTGCTGTGCCTGCCGGACCGATTTGCTCGGCGAGCCGGCTCGCCATGTCGCCGGCAATGGCGCTTGCGGCGGGGCCGGTGACCGCGACGGGCGTGGAATTGGTGGTCAATCCATCCTCGGCGGTTTGGCAGCCTGAAAGCAGGATGGTGGTGATGATGGTGACGAGAAGCTTGCGCATGGTTCAGCCTCCCCGCCGGATGGTGATTTTCTGCTGGCGCCAGCCGACGCCGGAGACGAGGATGGCCTTGTCGACCGCATAGTCGACGATCATCATGTCGTTCTTCACTCTGTAGTTGACGATGCGGTTCTGGCCGCCGCTGACCACGAAAAGGACCGGTGCGTCCTGGCTCGAGACTGATTTCGAGAATTGAATGTAGGTTTTGGTGCCATCCGAATAGACCCGCTTCGGCTTCCAGGGCGCGCTCCCGCTCACCGAGTAGGAGAAGTTTAGCTTGTCAGGTGCCGTCCCCGGAATTCCGCCTGTCTCGAGCCGGGAATTGATATCGGCGAGCTTGGTCGACACGTCCTCCGGGTACTCGAAGCTGACGCGGGCCATATATTGGCTCGGATGGGACTTGAGCTGAATATGATAGGTGCGGCGCGACGTCGTGACCACCATCGAGGTGACGAGACCTGCTTCCGACGGCTTGACGATAAGGTGGATCGCCTGGCCTCCGGTGGCGCCGGAGGTCGCAGGCTCCACCTTCCAACGCACCGTGTCACCGACCAAAACATCGCGGACAATCTCGCCGCCCTGGAGTTCGATATCGCAGACCTGCAGGGGCGAGCAGACGACGGACGGCTGTGTTTCGCCAAAGAGGAAGATGACCTTGCCATCGGGGCCGGTCGTCACCAGTCCGGACGTGCCACGCCATTTCCTGGAAATATTGGTGCCCATCACCTCATTGTTCGTCATGCCCTGCGCCTCAGCACCCCCGACAAAGACGAGTCCGGCCAGGCAGCCGACGGCTGCGATCAATCCTGTTCTGTTCATTGAGAAAACCCCTGCCCTTAAAGCTGTGCTGTCCAGTCGAAATCCCGGACGTAGAGACCGATTGGATTGAGGCGGATGGTCGCCTCATCCTGCGGCGCGGTGAGCGTGACCGTCGCGATACCGCGGAACCGGCGCGTGCCGATTTCCTTGCCCTTGCGGTCGCGTTCGTATTCGGTCCAGTCGATCTGATAGGTCTGGTTCGACAGCGCCACGATGTTGTTGACCTCGATGGCAACGGTGGACGATTTCGCCTTCTCGAAGGGGGAGTTGCCGCGGAACCAGGCGTTGATCTTCTCGGTCGACGGATCGGATGTTCGAAGGAGCGCGTAGGTCCGATCGATATATTGCTTCTGGACCACGGCGTCCGGCGTGATCGAACGGAAGCTGGTCACGAAGTTGCCGAGTGTGGCACGCACCACCCGGACATCCGCATATTCGATTTGTTCGGGGAAGCCCGCGGTCACCGCCGTGCCCAGTTTATCGACCTGGACGATATAGGGAACCAGCTTGACCTGAGTGCTGAGATACATTGAATAGCCAAAGCCTATGACGGCCATGGTCAGACCGAGAATGCCGACGATCCGCCATGCGGCGGCGGCCTGGACATAGGAGCCGTATCGCTCGCTCCATTCCTGGCGCGCAGCGAGATAGGGGTTTTCGGGGGCGCGGTTCGCTGCCATCGATCGATCACTTTCTGATTGCTGTTAGTCTTTGCGTTCGGGAGGTGGTTTTGGTCCGCTGTGCCCGCTGCGCGCCTGGTCGAGCTTTGAATTGGCGAGACCCAGGATAGACCCGGCATAGGCGCCGGGAGAGCCGATGGCCTTCTCCTTGGCAGCCGAGCCCGCCGCTTTTCCAGCCGAGCCGATCCCTGCGCCGAAACCTCGAAGCATGGCGCCGGCGACGGATGACCCCGCGGCCCGCGCCGTTTGAGCCGCCGCAAATCCCGCGCCGGCAGCGCCAGCCGCGAGGAACCCTGCTCCTGTCGCAAATGATGCGGCCTGACCACCGTGCCGGATCGCCTCCATTCCGCCCGAGACGGACGCGCCCTGAACGACACCCTGCATGATGTTCGGCACGTAGATGGCGATAATGAAGACGACGACGGCGATACCGGCGATCGCAAGCGCAGTCTGGAACTGGTCTCCAATGTCGGGTTGGTTTGCGAGTCCGATAAGAACTTCCGATCCGATACGGGAAATCATGACAAGTGCCATGAGCTTCATGCCGACCGAGAATGCGTAGACCAGATATCGGACCGCGAAGTCCTTCGTATAGGACGAGCCGCCAAGCCCCAGCATGATCATACCGGCAAGCAGTCCGATATACATTTCCACCATGACCGACACGAAAATCGCGGCGACGAGCGAGAACGAGATGACCACGACGACCATGGCAAAAGCAGCCGATATCGCCAGTGCATTGTCCTCGAATAGACCGAACTGAATCTTCTCCGACATCTTCGTTGCAACCGCGAGCCCGGCATTGAAGACGTCGGCTGGCGACGCAGTGCCGCCTCCGGCGCCAATCTGGAATAGGCTGTCGACTACCGCCTTGGCGAAGGTGGGGCCCTGTGCCAACACGAAAGCGAAGAAGCCGACGAACATGATCCGCCGGACAAGCTCGGCGAACCAGCTGTCGAGCGATGCGGCTTGGATGGCGAGCCAGACGGCGGCCAGGCCAATCTCGATCGTTGCCAGGATCCAGAACAGCGACTTCGCCGCATCCATGACGGTCGTTTCCCAACCCTTTGCGGCCGTTGTGATCTGGCTTTGCAACGAGGTCAGCACCGAACCTTCCTGGGCAAGGGCTGGCTGCGCCGCCAGCACGCAGACGACGGTAAGTAGCATCGCCGATCGAAGTGGCTGAAGAGATATCGCTGTCATGCCCCTACCACTCGACTTTCATCTTTTCGCCGCCAGAGGTCGGATACTCCTTCGACGAGCCGAAGAACGTTCCACGCCGCTCCTGTGCAACATGCGTTTCGGAAATGAGAAACCAGATGCCGGCGCTTCCGGCTGCCAGTAAAATCGCGATAGCGACGAGGATCAGTTTTGTTCTCACCATTCCACCTTCATCTTTTCGCCGCCTGATGTGGAAGGTGCGGTCCCACTGAAGAATTTCTCGCGCCGCGCCTGTGCAAGGTCTTTGTCGGTTTGTTCGGCCTGAAGCCAGGTTCCCATCATGGTCATCTGTTGGGAGAAGAGCCCTCGAAGCTTCTGCATCTGCGCGACCTGTTGCGCAGCGATCTCGTGGCCGACTTGCAGGGCTTTCATCTGGCCGTCGGCGGTCTCGGACATCGACCGCAGCGAGGACATCGTGCCTTCCTCGCTATCGAACTGGTCGGCCGTCAGGCTCGCCGCCTTCAGCGTGCTGGCGATCGTGTCCCGATTGGTATCCGACCAGGTCTGGTAGCTCGACGAAAAACTTGTCGCGTCCGGCAGGTTGGTCTTGAGGCTTGAGTAGCTTTGGAAGCGCTGCTGAAGCACGTCATCGGCATTGCCCATCGAAAACGAGATGCTCTGCCCTTGATCGACGATGCTGCGTAGCTGATTGAGGTCGCTTTCGACCTGCCCCCACATGTGCGACGGCAGGGTCGCGGTGTTCTGAAGCAAGTTTTGATAGATGTTCAGCTGCGTTTCGATCTGTTGCGCCAACTGGCTGATCTGGGTGAGCTGGTTCTGGATTTGCTCGCCAGATTGACCAACAAGAGATACGAGTTCGCCATTGTTGAGGATCTGCGTCCATTCGGTGGCGGCACCGGTGGCAGTTCCCGCATTCGCCGGCACGCCAGTGCCGGCCATCAATGCGACGGCCGCCAGACCAGCGAGTAATCTATTCGAAGGTGAGCAGTGATGCGGCATCGCGAACTCCTCTCGTTTGAAGCCAGTGGATCGGCCAGTCGTGGCCATGTTCGGCGTGGAGTGCGCGGATACGCTGCAAGTCTTCCTTGCCCGACGCGCCGACGAAGCTGAGCGCCACCGGGCCGAGCGCCATATCGAACAGGCGCCGGCCTTCCGGCGTGACCACGTAATATTCGCGCTTGGGGATCGCGTTCGAAACGATCTCGATCTGACGCTCGTTGAAGCCGATCCTCTCATAGAACTCGCGTGTTCCAGGTTCTCGGGCGGCGCCGTTCGGCAGGCAGATTTTCGTCGGGCAGGATTCCTTCAGGACATCGATAATCCCGGAACGCTCGGCGTCCGAAATCGACTGCGTGGCGAGCACGACCGCACAATTCGCTTTGCGCAGCACCTTGAGCCACTCGCGGATCTTGCTGCGGAACACGGGATGACCGAGCATCAGCCAGGCCTCATCCAGCACAATCAGGCTCGG
Source organism: Rhizobium sp. N122 (assembly GCF_002211295.1). Classification (NCBI taxonomy): domain Bacteria; kingdom Pseudomonadati; phylum Pseudomonadota; class Alphaproteobacteria; order Hyphomicrobiales; family Rhizobiaceae; genus Rhizobium; species Rhizobium sp. N122. The sequence goes on from NZ_LOKU01000016.1 coordinate 21,149, forward strand.
GGAACCGTCGAGACGCTTCTCGATCCGCCGGAAGAGATAGGTCAGTACCGGCACAAGATTGCGCTCGCCCATATTCATCAACTGCTCGATCTCGAAGGTCTGGAACGCGCCGAGCGAAAGACCGTCCTGTTCCGCGTCGAGAAGCTGGCCCATCGGGCCGTCGACCGTGTAGTGATGCAGCGCGTCCTTGATCTCGCGCATCTGGACGCCGCTGACGAAGTCCGACAAGGACCGTCCAGCTGCGCTGGCCATCAATCCGACCTGACGCGAGATGGCGTTGCGATGATCAGGGGTGATGGCAACACCCTGCAGGGCAACCAGCATCTCGATCCATTCGGTTGCCCAAGCTCGATCTGCATCGCTGGACAGGTCCGATAACGGGCAGAAGGCCAGCGCCCTTGCCTCATCTTGAGCGTCGCCACCGATCTCACAATGATCGCCGCCGGCGGCGAGCGTCAGCGGCAGGAGCGAGTTCCCCTTGTCGAAGGCGAAGATCTGGGCGCGTTCGTACCGACGGAACTGCGCGGCGATCAGCGCCAGCAGCGTCGACTTGCCCGAGCCGGTCGGTCCGAAGATCAAGGTGTGCCCGACGTCGTCGACATGCAGGTTCAGCCGGAACGGCGTCGAGCCGCTCGCCACCTGCATCAGCGGCGGCGAATTCGGCGGGTAGAACGGGCAAGGTGCGACCGGACTGCCCGACCAGACCGAGTTGAGCGGTATCAAATCCGCGAGATTGCTCGTGTTGATCAGCGGTTCGCGAATATTGCAATACCAGTTACCCGGCAGGCTGCCGAGAAAGGCGTCCGTGGCGTTGAGGGTCTCGATGCGTGCACCGAAACCCTCCGCCTGGATCAGCCGGCGGATTGCTTCTGCTTTTTCCTGCAGTACCTCCCGGTCGCGATCGAAGAGAACGATCACCGGCGTATAGTAGCCATAGGCCACCAGCTGCGAGGAGGCTTGCGCGATGGCGTCTTCTGTCTCGGCCACCATGGTCATGGCGTCCTGGTCTACCGACCGGCTCTGCGTCTGGAAGAGCTGATCGAAGAATGGCCGTACCTTCTGCTGCCATTTCTTACGGGTGCGTTCGAGTTTCTGCCGCGCGTCCTCTGCATCAAGGAAGATGAAGCGCGATGACCAGCGATAGGTGAGCGGCATCAGATCGAGGCTGTTGAGAACTCCGGGCCAGCTCTCGGCTGGCAGCCCGTCGATCGCCACGACGCCGAGGAAACGGCTTTCGACCTTCGGCGTCAGGCCATGCTCGAGCTCGGCCGTCGCAAGCCAGTCGAGATACATGGGGGCATCCGGCAGTCGGATCGGATGATTTTCGCCTGTGATGCAGAAGCGAACGAATTGCAGCAGCTCGTCATAGCGGGCGACGCGCTCCCCTCCCCTCTCGACTGTTTCCCGGGTTTCCATGCGACGGATCGAAAGGGTATTGCCGAAATACTGCTCGATCTCGCGGACAGCGTTCTTGAAAATGAACAGCACCGTGTCCGCATAGGTCTTCTTCCGGCTCTCCTCGTCCGAGTAGATGTATTTGCTGAGGGCCGTCTTTTTGGATTCGAGCGGCCGATAGGTCAGGATGATCGCGTGCTTGCTCTCGAAATGCCCCTGCTCGCGCGCGAAATGTGCCCGCCGTTCGGCGTCGATCGCGCGGGTCACCGCATCGGGAAAGTGGCAACGATCATCCGAAGGATAGTCGAACGTCGGGATCCGGACCGCCTCGACCTGGATCATCCAGCCGCTTCCGAGACGCGACAGGATCATATTGATCTGCCGCGACAGTTCGTTGCGTTCGAGATCGGTGGCGCTTTCGGAGTCTGGTCCGGCAAAATACCAGCCGGCCATTAGGCTTCCGTCTTTCAACAGAAGGATGCCATTGTCGACCAAGCCGGCATAGGGAACGAGATCGGCGAAGGAGGGGGCGGTGGCCCGGAAACGTTTGAGAGCAACCATGCCTGCTCCTCAATACCGGCGCCACGGCGAAGAGGTCGCCTTGTAGTAATGCTTGTAGGAGATATGGCGGACATAGACCTGTCGCATGAGCGGATCGGCCTTGGCCATCATTCTCAGGAGCCCGACAATGACGATCCAGATGGCAACGCCGAACAGCGCGGAGTAAACTGTCAGCACCACGAAAATCAGGATGACGGCGGCGAGACCGGTGAGCAGCACCAATTCCCGATCGGCACCCATCAGGAGGTTCGGCCGCGACAGCGCGCGGTGGATGCGGTTGCGTTGCAGCCCAGACAGGGACTCAGCCATGAGCCCCCTCCCCTTCTCCGCCGTGATCGATGGACGTGGCTCGCGCGTCGGGCAGTCCGATCGAGGCGCCGGTGGCGCCGAACAGGCCGACGATGGTGGTTGCACCGAGAAGAATGCCGGCGACAAGTACGACATAGACGAGCCGCCGTGCGAAATCGTTTAGCTCGCCGCCGAAGATCAGCATGCCGCCGGCGATCGCGACAGCTGCAAGCGCGATTGCGCCGGCGACCGGTCCGGTGATCGACTCCTGGATTTGCTGCAGCGGCCCTTCCCAGGGAAGACTGCCGCCGGAGCTGGCGAGCGCCGGCGCGACCGAGGCAAGGATCATAGGCGCCGCAAGGAGTGCGACGGCGATGAGGGCGTTTCTACGCGACATGGCGCGCCTCCTGTTCTTCCGTAAGCTGGTCGGATTCGATTTCGTATTGGCCGCCGGCGAAACGCTCGACCTGGATGACGTCCCGAACACGCCGCCCGCGCGGCGTCCGTTCAATCGAGACGATGAGATCGACCGCTTCACCGATCACTTCGTGCATCGGCTGTTGGCTGGCTTCGGCGGTCAGTTGCTCAAGGCGGCGAAGCGCCGACATTGCAGTGTTGGAATGGATGGTTGCCACGCCTCCTGGATGACCGGTGTTCCATGCCTTCAGCAACGTGAGCGCAGCCCCGTCGCGGACCTCGCCGACCACGATCCGGTCCGGACGCAGGCGCATGGTGCTCTTCAGGAGCCGCGCCATGTCGACGCTATCGCTGGTGTGCAGGAGCACGGCGTTGTCGGCGGCGCACTGAATCTCGGCGGTGTCTTCAAGGATGACGAGGCGGTCTTCCGGGGCGGACTTGACGATTTCAGCGATAACGGCGTTGGCGAGCGTTGTCTTGCCCGATCCTGTGCCCCCGGAGATGATGATGTTGAGCCGGGACGAAATCGCGCTGCGGATGGTCGAAGCCTGATGGTCGGTCATAACGCCAGACCGCACATAATCGTCGAGCGGTATCAGGCGCGAGGCACGTCGCCTGATGGTGAAGGCCGGTTTTGCCACGACCGGGGGCAACAATCCTTCGAAGCGATGACCTCCGATTGGCAATTCCCCTGAGATGATCGGCTGTTCGGTGTCGACCTCGGTCTGGAGTGCATGCGCCACGGTTCCGATCACCATTTCCGCAGCTGCGGAGGACATTTCGCCGGCCGGCGCCACGCCATGCCCCAGCCGTTCGATGAACAGCTTGCCATCGGGATTGAGCATGATCTCGACGACGGTCGAGTCGTCGAGGGCGACGCAGAGCTGGTCGCCGAGCGCCTCCTGGAGTTTGCGGACAAGTCGAGGATGTGAGCGAAGCTGGTTCACGGCGTTTCTTCCTTACGCTGCCTGGCTGACGGTGCTGAGTTCGGAACGGTGGTTGGTTGGCCGGAGCCGTCGAAATGTGTCGGCGTTTGCGGGGAGGATGCCGGCCACGGCCATGGTCACGCCGATCTTCTTCGGCTCAGCCAACCGCTGCAGCGGCCAGCCGACGCGCGCGAGGATCCGCTCGAACCGGAGATCGGTTACCGTGACAATCTCGGTGTAGGCGTTGGTCATGCACCACTCGATGATGCCCGCGAACATGGTCAAGGTCGCTTCATGGACGGTGCCGTCTCCCCTGCCCTCCTCAAGGGTCGTATCGACGCAAAAACGGGAGCTCTCGATCATCGCGGCGTGTGCATTCAGCCGGCCATTTGGAAGAAGCGACGGAAAGATGCTCGTCACCATCGTCGCGCCAAGTGCCGGGAGCAGTCTTGCGCAGCCGGTCACGTCGCCGGCGTCGGAAATTGCGAGGATGTAGGTCGGCAGAAGAGCGTCAAAGTCGTCAGACTCTTGACCGTCGACTACGCTGACATCCCAGCCCAGGCGCCCAGAGAAAACGCGTGCTCGTAGCTGATGATGGCGGTGGAGAAGCTGAGCTTCTTGAATATTTCGCGGGTGGGAAATCGCGAGAATCTGCATGAATTTCTCCGTCGTCGTTGGTCGGCGGCGAAATCAGCACAGATGAGATTCGGGCGGTAGTTGTAGGATCCTACAAGTCCGGCTTGAAGTGAGTCGCGCCAGCGGCAAGCGGCAAGTCGCGATTGAGCTGCCTTGCTCCGCCAAAAGGCGCAGACCGCATTGTAGGATTCACAGTAAAACAAACCTGGAACACGCGATATCGCGTAGGCTTCTAAACACTCGGAAACAAAGGAAAAAAAGGATGCGACCGACTTTTGTACGGCCTCTCCGTTAACCTTTTGTTAACCTTAAATCCCTTGCGGGTCCGTGGGAATCGGGAGATAGTTGCGAAAATTTTGGCCGCAGAGCCATTTTTTCGAAATTGTCCTTATCTCGGAAATAGTTTGCAAAATGAGCCAGCCGCAGCCCAACCGATTTGATTTCGAGATCGCCCAGCAAGGGTCGAAGATCTCGACCGCGTTGCATATGCTGCGCAGTCAACAGTATCCGCCCGACGCTCGCAAGGGTCTACGCAAGTTCCAACTCGGAGAAGTAGCCGATTTTATGGGAGTTACGCAGAGCCATCTTCGACAGATTCATTCGGAGGGTAAGGGACCCGAAATCGAATCTATCAGTGGCCGGCGTTACTATACGGCCGAGCAGATGCTTGAGCTTCGTGAGTATCTCGAAGCGAACAAGAAATCCGACAAGCGATATTATGTTCCACAGCGGCGCGAAGGCGAACCGATGCAGGTAGTATCGGTCGTAAACTTCAAGGGCGGAAGCGGCAAGACGACGACCGCAGCACACCTCGCGCAATATCTTGCCCTCACAGGCCATCGCGTCTTGGCGGTTGATCTCGACCCACAGGCGTCTTTGACATCCCTATTCGGAATTCAGCCTGAACTCGACGACACGGCCTCCCTTTACGAGGCACTGCGGTTCGACGATGAAAGGAAGCCGATCGCTAAGGTCATCCAGCCTACGAACATTCCCGGTCTGGACGTCGTCCCGGCGAACCTCGTCTTGCAGGAGTACGAGTACGATGTGCCGCTCGCCATTTCCTCGAAGAAGGGAGATGAAGGCCGGCTGTTCCACATGCGTATCGGCAACGCGTTGAAGGAAGTTGATGACAGGTATGACGTGGTGGTCATCGATTGTCCGCCGCAGCTCGGATATCTGACCATCACTGCCCTTATGGCCTCAACCGGCATCCTCATTACCATCCACCCCCAGATGCTGGACATCATGTCGATGAGCCAGTTCCTGATGATGCTGGGTGGCATAATGACGCCAGTCGCAGAGGCAGGTGCGGAGATCCGCGTCGAATGGTTCCGCTATCTTGTGACGCGGTTCGAGCCGACGGACATCCCGCAAACACAGATGGTCGGCTTCATGCAGTCGATGTTTGCTCAGCACATGCTTCGAAACCACGTGCTGAAATCGACGGCCATTTCTGACGCCTCGATTAAAAAGCAAACCCTGTATGAGGTCGAGCGTGGCGATTTCGTCCGATCGACCTATGACCGGGCGATTGAAAGCTTGAACGCGGCCAACGGCGAGATCATGGAGCTCATTCACAACGCTTGGGGGCGGAAATGAGCAACTTGTCAGCCGTTTTTCTTCCCCTTTTAGACAGTAACACCAGAGCCTTATCAAAGTTGAAGGAGGTTGGCCGTGTCGCGTGAAAATCCATTCGCGAAGCTGGACCTTGCCTCCATCTCTGCAGACAAGACGCCTACAAAACCTGGCTACGGCATGACTGGTGCTGCGAAGACAGTTGTTCGATCTATCGAGGATCTGGCGGAGAATACGAAGAAGCTCATGGAAGGCGAAGTGATCGTGGAGTTGGATCCCCGATCACTCGACGTCTCCTTCGTTGCCGACCGTCTTTCCGATGATGACGAGGAGTACCAGGAGCTTAAACAGGCGATCAAAGAGTCCGGGCAATCAACCCCCATTTTGGTGCGCCCCAGCTCCACGGACCCACAGCGTTATATGGTGGTCTTTGGCCATCGTCGCCTGAAGGTAGCTCAGGAACTCGGAATCCCGGTCAAAGCGGTCGTCAAGAAGCTGGACGACATCGCCTCTGCGATTGCGCAAGGGCAGGAAAACTCCGCTCGTTCAAATCTATCGTTTGTTGAGCGCGCGTATTTTGCGCAGAACCTCCTCGCGTCTGGAATGACAAAGGACGTGGTTAGGTCGTCGCTGGCAATCGATGAGGCTATGCTCTCCAAGATGCTCGGCGTCATCGACGTCGTACCAACTCCCATCATCAAGGCGCTCGGTGCGGCCAAAAAGATAGGTCGGGACAAGTGGCTGAGCCTGCGTCAGATTCTGCTGGCCCCTGCCCTCCTCAGAGTAGCTAGCGATTATGTAGGAACTGCCGAATTTCTCGCACTTGGGGAAGAGTCTAGATTCGACGATCTCCACGGGTACCTGACGCGATACAAGAACAAGTCGGCGGCCAAGAAGCCGAAGAGCGCCCCATCGGCGATGGAGTGGAAGTCGAACGATAGTTGCCTGAATTTCTCAATGAATGCCAAGTCGAAGAAGGTAGCGATTGAGCTTTCGAATGCGGAAGCGAAGCCCTTCAGTGATTGGCTTTCGAGCCGGATGGATCGCCTGTACGACGAATACAGACAGTCCAAAACTGAACGCAACGGAGATTAGACCGCAAAAGAAAAAGGCCCCCAAACGGTAAACCGTGGAAGCCTCTCTCGTTATCCTTAGCAAGATCGAGAATCGCATTTCCCGGAATCGCAGTCAAGAGTCTTTGGCACCGATTTGGTGAGCGGACTTCTTTTGCCTGAAGAAAGGTGAGAGAAAAATGCACATGGGACATGTGACGACGCCCTTTGGGCGGCGGCCGATGACGCTTGCCTTGGTCAAGGGACAGCTTGAGGTCGCGGAATCAAAATTCACCGCATGCGTTGAAAAATGGAAGGTGTTTCGTGACGTCTGCGAAGCGCGTGAACGCTTCGGCCTCCAGGACAGAGCGCTTGCCGTCCTCGATGCGCTGCTGACGTTTTACCCTGAAAGCGAGCTCAACACGGAAAAGGGGCTTGTTGTCTTCCCGTCGAATGGACAGCTATCAGTGCGCGCCCACGGAATTACCGGAACCACGTTACGACGACACCTGGCCGCCCTCGTTGAAGCTGGGCTCATCCAGCGGCGTGACAGTCCGAACGGAAAGCGTTACGCACACCGCGACCGCGACGGCGAGATCGAGCAGGCCTATGGTTTCGATCTTACGCCGCTGGCAGTGCGCGCCGCTGAGTTCGCATCTCTCGCGCAGGACGTTGCAGCCGAGCGCATTCGGTTTCGCCGTGCGAAGGAATCGCTGACGATTTGCCGGAGGGATGTTCGCAAGCTGATCACCGCCGCGATCGAGGAGGAAGCGCCGGGAGATTGGCTTGCTGTTGAAGGTGTGTACATCGGCATTCTCGCGGGGCTACCGAGGCACCCTAGCCGCCCGCAGGTCGAAGTTACGCTCGAAGAAATGGCTCTTTTGCGCGAAGAGGTCCTCAACCGTCTGGAAATTCAGGCGAAAGCTGAAAATATGGATGTCAATGGCATCCAAAATGGATGCCATATACAGAATTCAAAACCCGAATCCATCCATGAACTTGAACCTAGCTCTGAAAAAGAGCAGGGCGAACCGGCGCGGCCTGAACCGGAAACGATGCGCAAGCCGCAGGCAAAAGCGAAAGCAAACGTCGAGCCGATTAAATCCTTGCCGCTGGGGATGGTTCTACGCGCTTGCCCCCAGATCACCGACTACGGGCCGGGCGGCGGCATTTCGCATTGGCGCGAACTGATGGCGGCCGCGGTTTTGGTTCGCTCAATGCTGGGCGTCAGTCCGTCAGCCTACCAGGAGGCTTGCGATGCCATGGGTCCCGAAAATGCGGCTGTTGCGATCGCATGCATCCTTGAGCGATCGAACTTTATCAATTCGGCCGGTGGATATTTGCGAGACCTGACGAGACGTACGGAGCGCGGCGAGTTTTCGCTTGGCCCGATGTTGATGGCACTGTTGAAGGCGAACGGGGAGGGATTTCGCAGAGCGGGTTGAAGACAGAGAGATCCTCACGGTTCGGTGCCTAGCCCCTGGGTCTCCTTGAAAGCATATGAGGTCTTGAGACACCACGAACTTGTCAGCCGTTTTTTTCCGTGGTTTTGTTATGGAATACAGATAGTTATCGGCGTTGAGTGGGAAAGAACTGAAAAGTTAGGGAAAGCATCGGGATTCCACCGAATCGAGCCATCGGTCTCGGAAAGATGACGCCTCCCAAACGGGCTGCCGCATACACATAAGTAACCTTAAATAGCGAGCAGTCGAGTTCTTTTTATAGTTAGTTACAGGGTTTGAGAGAAGGAGGCTTTTGCTTCGATTTCCGATTCCAACGTGAAAGTGGCCGATTAGCCGTTGTAGTGCTCGCTATAAGACAATTGAAACTAGCAGGCTGCTAAATCAGTCGTACCGCAATCTAGGCTGAAGGAAGAAAGCTTTGCTTAATGTCGAGAAGAGCTTCTCACTCGGTGATTTTGAAACTTATCTGGACAGTCTCTGGGCGGATCCTAGGCAAGAGCTAAGACTGCCAAACGCACTGAAAGCTGATGCAGTTGGCGGCCAGGCGTCGTTATTGCAACTTGTTGTAACGTGGGCTCGCCGAGCGAGCGACGTTCCCCGGCTGCGGATTTACGCCGACGGAAATGATGAGGTGTCGATTGGACACTTTTCACGTACCGCAGTCGGCCTGGTAGCTTTGAATTTTGCCCGTGCAATTCGGGGATATGGTGATGCGGCGATCGAGCGATCTAAGGCGATGGAAACAGCATTGCCTTTTGTCGAAGCTATGCATTTTGGCCACCTCAAAGATCTCCGAACGTTCGCGAGAACGACCATCCCATTAATTTGTATCGACAATGCCAAGCGGCTCGCTCGACCAAATCGCCTCTACAGCCCCAACAGCGATCAAGTCAGAAGCCGTCGGGATTTTGCCGATTTGTTAAACGCGGCGGGCCGCGCGATCCTTCCTCGATCCCGGCCCATTAGCGATCCGCGACTGATCAATGCTGCAGCTAGTCTCATGTACGAGGCTTTTCTCAACACGCATGAACACGCACAGGCTGACGCCGCCGGAAATGTTTATCGAAGGTCCGTTCGAGGCGTCCTCATAGGCTCTAGGTACATCAAACGAGAACAGCTTGTTCCCAGCGCATCAGGGCATAGACCGATTGAGGACTACTTTCAGGCTTGGCGGCCTGATCATCCAGACGCAAAACACGCGCAGTTCGTCGAGATGTCTATCTTCGACAGCGGTGCTGGGTTGGCCCAAACGTGGTTACAAAAGAAGGCCCGAGTTACCGCGGGAATTCTTGAGGGTCATATATCGGTAGATGACGAGTTCGAAGCTGTACTTGCGTGCTTCCGCAAGGGTGGAACAACAAAGGGCGGCGAGACAAGCGGTAACGGGCTTTTCAGAATTATGCGCGTTGTCAGCGAAAATGGTGGGTTCATTCGCGTTCGTTCCGGAAGGCTTTCCCTTGTCCACGTCGCCGGCGTGCCTGGACACCAGTCAGAGATTGACGAAGGCCTGGAGGACTCGATTGATGGTGGCCGGCCTAATCAGGCTCGCGCTTGGGCAGATGGAACACTCATAACCGTAATGTTGCCTTTGAACCGAGAGCATAATTAATGAATAGCCTTTACTCGTTTCGATGCCGGAGCGCTGAGGCGCCCAATGGAGCTTCAACGCTCGTAATCTTTTCGGGGCCGGGTGAACTCGATGCCAACGATCTGACGACAGCAGTTTCTGACCATACGAGAAATGATCTGTCGCCCGAATTGGTGATCGTCCTTTTCCCGGAGATACTGGCTACCGATCTGACCAATCTCGATAATGAGTTGGCGGATATCTTTGCGCCAATTTCACGCGACGTTCCTATCGGCGCTTACGTTTACGATCGCTCCGGACAGGTGCGATTTCTGCGGGCCTTCCGAGCTTTCCCTCCCAAGGAGCTTAACTTGGAGCCTATTCGGCGACAGGGCCTGACCAAGCTCTTTCGCGATCGCGGAGGATTACTTGAGGCGGGCCCAACCGCGCATTTTATGAAGCCTTCCGGCCGAGCAGACAGTCGCTTTCTGAGAGCAGCACACGCATTGGCGGAGGGGGCGGAAATATTCTTCTGCGCGTTCTGGATTCTTGGGTTGCTTACCGATGATGTCCAGAGGATCCATGTCGACACATCGGCCATCGCCAGCCTGGCCTTCGCTGCCGTAATCATGAAAGATCGAAAAACCGTTCCAGTCATAACAACGTTCAAGTCGTACGATGGTAAGGATACGCACCCCTTCCATAAGGACAGGAAAGAGCTGGTGCTTATCTCGGCCTCCCAGTCAGGCGAAATGGCTAAGGGGATCTCGAAGGTGGTTGCCGACCCGAAGATGGTTGTGACACTGTTTTCCACGGCGCCCGTCAGCACGCCGAACACGACCACCCTCGCAAATCTAGAGTACGATGCCCAGCTGAATCCATATGGGATTCAACCTCAGACCACGCGGATTGACCGCAAAAACAGCCGGCCGATCAACCTAATAGGTGAGCATTTCCACGCTGTTCCCGACGGTCCCAGAGCGATCGTTCCTAAGCTTGGTGACAGGCCTGAGGCTGTCAAAGGATTTTTGCACCAACTAGTCGGGCAGAACGTTTTTCGAGCCTACAAGTCAAGCCTTATCGCTAATTCACGGAGAGCGATCTGGATTGATGTCGAAAAATTGGTATTTACCGAGGCGTTCAAGAAGTGGGTTAGAACACTTGTGGCGACGAGTATTCCGGCTTCGACACGTGCGGTCGTTCATTTTGCCGATGACCCGTCGTCCAAGACCCTTGCTTCGGCTATCACGGCTGAAGTGAAAGCGCAGGGAGGGCAGTTGGTGGAGTGCCGGACCCTCACTCTGAAGGAAATAGAGTCCGGGAAAATGGATTGGGAAATCCGTGAAGCCCCAGTCGTAGTTGTTGGAGGCGCAACTGGCCACGGCGGGGAGTTCCTTATGGCGAGCCGAGCTCTCCGGAAATACGCGCCCGCCTCGCACAGGATCTACATCACTACCGCCGCAATGCCTTCCTCTCCTGCGTTATCCTCGGCGCTGAAGAGCAACCTGGAGCAGCCCACGCATAGGTTCCATAAATGGTTTGACATCTTAATTGATCGAGAACGGCTAGCGGAGAGCTGGCAGGCTGAACGAGCGCTGCTAGTTGAGGACGACAATCTTCCGGATGAACTCGAAAAGCGCTTGGGGGAGTTGGATAACTCCGTTGGTCTCATCGACAATTTGTTCCTGGAAGGGCGCGGCGGTAAACTTGAGCTAAGGGATAATTTTGCTTTTTGGCCCCGTACCGTAAACTGCTCAACGTCTTCTCAAGCAGACGTGTTTACCACAATAGCGGCTATCGTGGCGAACATCCGCTCTGGACAGGACACACTGCAATCCGAACGGCTGCTCAATGACGCATATAACCACTGTGTTATTGCAGCCGAGACGTTCTTCCGCTTCAACGATGGGATAATACAAGCGGCCTTTATCAGGGCGTCACTCCCGATCGAACTCGACTATCGCGACGCCCCAATCGAAAGTGAACGTATGGCGGATCTGGTCGGGAGAATGGTGGATTTGCAGCATCTGCCGCACGGCGAAGCGCTAAGCGAATTCTTACTCAGCCTCGCGCTTCAAAGATTGAAATTGACGCCCTCCAGTGAAATGTCCCTGAAGGCAAAGCTCGACGCCAGTGCTGGGGATCTTTCAGAAGTGAATCGATGGATCATCAATAAGATCCCATGGGCACACTGATGTTGTGTGCGGGTGCGAAATTTCGGGCCTAGCTTCCAGTACTTCCCAGACCGGAATGGCCTCGGGCGGAGCTGCCAAGCTCGGTAACGGTGTCAAATACTGCCTTAACCACTGGAGCGATCACCATCTGTGCTATGCGATCACCTGATTTGATTGTGTAGGAGGTCTCGGACGTGTTTAGAAGAATGACGATAACCTCGCCGCGATAGTCACTGTCGATCGTACCAGGGGAGTTCAGGACTGTTATTCCATGGTGCGACGCAAGGCCTGAACGCGGACGAACCTGTGCTTCCATGGATTCGGGAAGCTCGATGCAAATTCCGGTAGGGACGTTTGCTCGCTGGCCGGGTTCTAAGACTATGGCTGGTCCGTTGAATGCGGCAAAGAGGTCAGCTCCTGCTGAACCGCTCGTTTTGTACTCTGGTAGTGTGGCTTGTTCATTTAAGAGGACCACCTTAACTGCCCGACTGTCATTCAACCTCGTCGCTCCTTCTCCGAGAACTCCACGCCTTGCATGAGATGTTCCGTTGATCGTACCACGCTTGGAGTTCCTTGGAGAAAACTCTGGATTCGACCGTACCACATCTTGGTCAAATCATGCGGGCTGCCCGACCTGTGCGCCGCGTGGTGTTGTTGTAGTAGCTGGATGCCTGCTGAACCGACCGATGCCGTGACTGTTCCATAGCTTCGGGCAGGGGGACACCACGATTTGCGGCCTCCGTGAGATAGCCCGATCGGAGGCCGTGGGCGGAAAACTCCCCGACCTCCAGCCCGGCCATCGCCACCCGCCGCTTGACGATATCATTGACCGCCTTCGGATCGAGGGCCCGGCGGGAGACATGGCCCCAGCGATCGATCGCCCGAAACACACTGCCGCCGCCGATCTTCGCGGCCGCCAGCCAGACATTCAGCGCCTCCACCGGCCGGCCGGTGAGGTAGACCACCTCGTCCTGGCCGGCGCCGGAATTCTTGGTGCGGCCGAGATCGATGGACAGCGAGGGCAGGAGGCTGCCGTCCTCGCCGGTAACGGGCGGCTCGATCGTCAGCTGCTCCTTGCGCAGGCCGGCCACTTCGCTGCGCCGGCGGCCGCCGGACGCGAAGGCGACCATCAGGATCGCCCGATCGCGGAGATCGCGCAGATTGTCGCCGCCGCAGGTCGCCAGCAGTTTCGCCAACACGTCTGATGTCACCGCCTTGGCGCTCTTGCGCCGGCGTTGGCGTGGCACGGCGCGGACGGCCAGCCGGATCGCCGATTTGAGTGCGGGGGAGGGGAAGGCGCCGTCGAGACCGCGCCACTTGGTCAGCGTCGACCAGTTGGCCAGCCGTCGTCCGACGGTCGCCGGCGCATGCGGCCCGGTCGAGCGAAGAAAGCCACCGTCGCGCAAGGACTGGTCGACCTCGGCCGGCATGCCGTGCTCCGGATCGGTCTCACGCCGCGCCGGATCCCAGAGATGGTGGGCGACGAATTTCAGCAGCAGCGCTTCCGGTGCCGGCCAGGGCAGGGAGCTGCCGGTCGCCGCCAGGCACCAGGCTTCGAGGTAGCCGAGGTCGGAGGCGAGCGCGCGAAGCGTGTTGTCGCCCATGCCCTCGTTGACCAGGTGCCGCAGCGTCTCGACGTCCTGGTCGGAAAGAATCTCGGCGAGCTTGTCGCGCCGGTCGATCGGCAGCACGGCGGCAATGGTGTCGAGGGTTTCGGCCCGTCGAGCCATCGCATCTGATGCCGTGTTCGGAGCAAGAATGTCCAAAAGGCCTCCAAAAGCTGCTCGAAACCGGCTGCCGAAAACGGCGGCGGCGGCCGTCCTTCCTCCCGTTTTCGCTTGTCAGTCTTAGAGGATGAACGGGCCATTATTAACTGTTTTTTAACGATTTGCCCTCGGGGACGATCGGTGGACTCGACCTGGTTCAGCGGATTTTTTGTTCCTCGAAGAAGTCGCTGTCTTTCATCTGTAACGATCCACGGTCATCGTAGTCCAAAATTGGGAACTGGCTTCGCACCTCGGTCAGGAACGAGGAGGTCTTCGATGGCGGACAGACCGGATAAACTGACCGTGTGTGACCCGGCTTGGCAGAAGGCCGTGGCACGGGAGGCGGTCATAAGGCCTTTGATCTCAGCAACCCGGATATCTCGAGGAGATATCGCTTCGGCCTGCCGACAACTCGGTCTGAAGCGCACGCGGCTCTATGAGCTCGTCGCTAAGTTTCGCAAGCGACCAGTCACCAGTTCGCTTCTCGACGAAATGCCCGGGCCGGAGAAGGGGAGGCGACTGCTCTCGGCCGATCAGGAAGACGTGGTCAGGCTTGCCATCGAGGCAGTCTATTGCGCTCGCGAACGTCCAACCATCAGCGCAGTTCATGACCACGTTCTCAGAGCCTGCCACCAGCGGGATCTGTACCCTCCGTCCTGGAAGGCAGTCAAAGCGCGAGTGGATCAGAGCAACCAACGGCGGCTGATGAAGTTGCGGGAGGGTGCGAAGGCGGCCCGACAGCAGTTCGCGGCAGTGGTGGGTGAATATTCGGCGCAATATGCGCTCCAGGTCGTTCAGATCGACCACACCCTTGTCGATCTGTTCATCGTCGATACAGTCAGTCGGCAACCGCTTCAGCGACCGTGGCTGACGCTGGCAATAGATGTCGCGAGCCGGATGGTCGCAGGATTTTATCTCAGTCTGGAAAACCCGTCGTCGACATCCGTCGCCCTGGCTGTCCAACACGTTGTTTTACCAAAGGACAGTTGGCTCGCTTCGCGCGGAATTGAGGCGGAATGGCCGGTCTTCGGGTTGCCTGACGTCATCCACCTCGACAATGGCCGCGAGTTTCATGGCAAGGCGCTGGTGCGAGGTGCTGCGGAACACGGCGTAGAGCTTCAGTATCGTCCCGTTGCCCGTCCCCACTTCGGTGGCCATATTGAACGGCTGATCGGAACGATGATGGGCGCTGTGCATCTCCTGCCGGGATCCACGTCCAGCGATATCGGCAGCCGCGGGGATTATGACCCACAGAGACACGCCATCATGACCCTCGACGAGCTTGAGCAATGGTTGGCCCTGCAGATCGTCGGCCGATATCATGCAAACATCCACCGCGCCTTGCGACTGCCTCCAAATACGGCCTGGGAAGATGCTGTCGCTGCACGCCCACTTCCCCGACGGCTACCCTATGACGAACACCGTTTCCTCCTCGACTTTCTGCCATTCGAGGAACGAAACGTCCGAAGGGACGGTGTGCACTTATTCGGCCTCAAATACTGGGATGACGTCCTCAGTCCGCTGGCAGGCGGGCCATGCAAGATGCGCGTTCGATATGATCCTCGCGACCTCTCCACGGTTTACGGCGAGGCGCCCGACGGATCGACCTGGCCAATTCGCTTCGCAAATCTCGGCTGGCCACGCATCACGCTCGGAGAGCATAGGCAGGCACTGGCTTTATTGAGGCAGCGTGGCGTGCGCTCCGTCGACGCCGACCTGATCTTCAAGACCATCGACGGGCAGAGACGGATCGTCGAAATGTCGGGCCAGCAGACCCGCAGCGTGCGACGGAATGCGGAAAAGCGCTCCCGGGCGCTGGCGTGGGAGGGGCACTCTTCCGTTCCTGCGCGGGACTCTGGGGATGACCAACACTTTGTGGAGCTGCCTCCGCTCAGCGTCGAGGAGTGGTCGTGACGCAATACTCCCACCTGCAACCGGCATACAGGCAATATGCAGATCTCACAGCTGATGAGCGGATCGCCTGGATCCGTGCCGATCGGTGGCTGGAAACGGCGAATGCACACCTGGCGCTTGCGAGGCTGAACGACCTGCTCACGTACCCGCCGCGAGACCGAATGCCATGCCTGTTGATCTACGGCGACACCGGCATGGGCAAGACCAAGATCATCCGAAAATTCCTTCGCGATCGCGTGCCAACTTTCGATCGCGGCACTGGCACGACGACCATGCCGGTCGTGGCGATGCAAATGCCAGCCGAACCGATAGAGCGTGACGTCTATGGCGAGCTTCTCAATGCAATGAACGCACCTGGACCGATGGGCGACGCGACCTTTCGGCTAAAGGCGACCTGCCGCAACCTGATGCGCAGCATGAGCGTTCGTATGCTGATCATCGACGAGATCCACGCGATGCTGACCGGCACCTACCGGCAGCAGCGGATTTTCCTCAATGTCATCCGGTTTCTGGCGAATGATCTGAAGGTGCCGCTGATCTGTGCAGGAACGGACCTTGCTCGGCAGGCGCTGTTGACGGATCCGCAGCTGGCGGAGCGGTTCGAGACGTTTCATCTGAAGCGGTGGGTCAACGACCAGCATCTTGCGCAACTCCTGGCGAGCCTCGGCACAATCCTTCCGCTGAGGCGCCCCTCTGATCTCGGGTCTGCGCCGGTTCGTCGGCGTATTCTCGAACTCACGGACGGCGTCACTGTGCGGATATTTCGGTTGATCGAGACCGTGGCGGCAGAAGCGGTCCGCGGCGGCAAAGAGGCGATTACCCTCGAAAGCTTTGACGGCGACGATCTGGTCTTGCCGCTGGTCGCCATGACGCAGCATGCGGAGCACCAACTCAGACGACAGGTGGCTCGGTGAGACATGTACGGCTGCTTCCGGTCGCACCCCGTCCATGTGAGGACGAGCTCCTGTCATCCTGGCAGTGCCGCGTCGCCTGCCGTTATGACAGCACACCGTCGCAGATCGAGGCTTGGTTCGGTGGGCGGTCAGTTTCGATGCGAGATAGCTTTGAGGCTCGGGATTTCCGGCCGGAACAAGACATGACGTGGCGCTGGACGCGGGCCTGCAGACTCAAGGAACGCGATCTCGAGCAGCTGGCGCTATCCAATCTTGAAAGGCCTGAAGACTACTATGTCAGGCATCCACTACACCGAGGGGTTTGCGCCGTTTGCTTGGACGAGGATGCTGAACAGGGCGGTGACCACTATTGCCGGCGAAGCTGGGCTCATGTGGAAGCGGTCGCATGCGTCAAGCATGGCGCCGGCCTGCAGAGCGCCTGTCAGCGTTGTTTTCGAGGCGGTCTTTTCCAGTTTCGATTTCTGTCGGGCGGCGCCAGGCTCGTCTGCCCTTGGTGTGCTGCGGTGATCTCGGAAAGAAGGCGACGGCAACCACGGGAGAGCAGGATGCTGGAATCGATGTCAGCGATCAGTCGTGCGATTAACGGAAAGGGCATACAACTCGATGCGTTGATAGCGGCTAGCCGGTTTCTCTGGGCCGCGCAGTCGCACGGATCGCGCTATATCACCTACCTCGGGATTTCGCTTCCGTATGGGAGGTTGCCGCCATCACCAAGGGCGTCTGCGCCGCTATCCACGCTGCCTCTCGCCTGGCGGGCCGTCTCTATCGATGGCATGGCTGAGCTTGCGGGTCTGGTCGAGTCTCGTGAAGTCGGAACCGTCCCGGCCTTCGTGCATGAGGCCTTCAGGAAGATCCGGAGAGGGGAGGGCCAGCAGGCGGAAGAACCCGCTGCCGCGACCGAGGATGAAAGTGCCGAGCTGAAACTACGGAGTGATGGCGATTACCGTCGCCTAGCGCTGCAGATTCTCAATAGCCAAGCCTGGAAGACTCTGCCGGCGAGCAGCGGCAGGAAAAAGAACCGCGTGATCGGCCGTCTGATGAACCGTGCCCTCAGCGGCGGATGAGACCAAACCGGTGCGCCTCGTCCAGCAGATCCCGGACGGAGGAGGGTTGCCATTTTTTGCCGCCTCGCGCCGGCCGTTCTCCCATCTGGTCCAGTTGAGCGGCAATGTCGCGAAGCGACAGATCGGGATCGGCAATGGCGATCGCCGCCACCAGCTTCATCAGATGGTCTTCAGGAGCGCGGCGAGGGGAGCGGGCCAAGAGTTCTCTTTCTGCAAGCTTTTCGCGGACCAGGCGATGAACGGCGCGACGAAGGCGCTCGACGGTCCAGTCGTGGCCGCGGCGATTGAGCACCCGCACGACATTGTCCCAACTATGCTGGGGCCGGAGTTGCCGCACCGTCGGCAGCCACGTCTGCGCGGACGCAATGAGCTCATCGAGAT
The DNA here is from genome assembly GCF_002211295.1 of Rhizobium sp. N122. Classification (NCBI taxonomy): domain Bacteria; kingdom Pseudomonadati; phylum Pseudomonadota; class Alphaproteobacteria; order Hyphomicrobiales; family Rhizobiaceae; genus Rhizobium; species Rhizobium sp. N122. Next base: position 39,245 of record NZ_LOKU01000016.1, read on the forward strand.
AGAGTTTCTCGCGTGCGTCTGAGACTGCCTTGATTGCCTCCGGTCGTCGTTCTCGCAGGCCAGGGTTTCCAGGAAGCTTGCCGCGCGCCTTCGCCGCCTTGATGCCGGCTTTGGTGCGCTCGGCGATCAGCGCTCTCTCGAGCTGCGCGACCGCACCGAGAACCTGGAGGGAAAACATGCCCTGCGGAGTCGAGGTGTCGATCGGATCGCGGATCGATCGAAAATGAACGCCGCGTTGCTCGAGATCCTCGATCACTGCCAAGAGATGGCTCACCGATCGAGCCAGCCGATCGAGGCGGACGACCACAAGGACGTCACCCGCGGCCAACTCGCCGAGCAGCCGTGTTAAGACTGGTCGGGCGCGTGATGCCCCGGAGCCGTGCTCCTGGTAGATCCGATCACAGCCGGCGGCCCGCAACTCGTCCATCTGGGCATCGTGGACCTGGTCGTCCGTCGAGACGCGGGCGTAGCCGATCAGGCGCTTTAGAGACTGTTGGACGTTAACTGTTTGTCGCTTCGCCATCGCGCTTTTAACGGCCGGTTTCGAGGTGATTTGTACAGATAAGGAATGCGTGAGAAATTGCTCAGTTGCAAGCGTGTTTTAGGCACCGAATAGCGGCCCGCCAGACTCGAAATGCTGCCGCGGACGAGCAACCGAGCGTCAGCATAGGTAAATGCGCATCAGCGGGCTTCTGTGGCGGAAATGGCTGAAAAGCAGCGGTTTCGGAGGTGGCTGCGAGAGGTAGGAGCCTGTGGAAAGGGCGCCGGCGCTCAATTCCGGAAACGAGGACGGACATGTGCGCCGACGGCGGCCGTCGAATTTTGCGATGGAGAGTCCGGTCATCCCGGGCGAAATCGCCCTAAAAGCCCGGATTTCCGGGCGAATCCGCAAATCCAGGACGACCGACATCGCTGATTTGCGGCGTTATAGCAATCACTTCCGATAAGCAGTACTTATCGGATGTGATAGCCTGATGCCGGAATCGCGTCGATGACGGAACCAATGGCGGAGATAACTTCTGGTTAACCATGCATTTACCATGTTGTCAGTGGCTTACGACCGAACCAAAGGCTCTATCCAGAGCCTGCAGCGGCCGGCATCGACGATACCGCGGCGCTCAACCGAGCGTATTGCCCGCTCACCCATCGGCGCCGGCCTTCTCGAACGAGCCAATTTCGCCGATGCCTCGCCGTGGATTGATGGCGACCTTTTGCATCTAGAGGACCTCGTCCTCCGCGGCGCCAGCCATGATGTTCGTGCCCCGACCTACGAACAGACCATCGCCTGCGACGTCTTGCGCAGCCGCCGGCGCATCGCTGCCGTTCGGCTGGGCAATGTCCGCTTACGGCCTCGTTGCCGACGCGCCTGCACCATCTTTTGGTGACGAGGCTCGGGAAATGTCGCAGCAGAGCACGGTACCAATGCAGTGCCGGAAGGGGGGGCGGAGGGTTCTGATGTCGCCTGCTTCTTCGACGCCGAGCTTGCCGATACGGTGCTGGCCCGGTCGGACGCCGCCATCGAAAAAGCAAACACGCTAGGCCACGGATCCACTGATCTATGGTCTCGACTGGAATGAGGAGGAACGCCTCGAAGAATGGCGGATGGTGCTGACCGAGATTGAACGCCTACCAGCTGTATTGCAGGCGATCATCGCCCTCGACGGCTGAAACGAGCTGCAGGTGCTGCAGCACGCGCCCTGGCTTGGTCGGCTGCTGGCAGCGTCGATCCTGCGCCAGGCCGGCGTCACGACAGCGGCGCATCTGGCCGGATTCAACATCGGCCTGAAGTCCATCCCGGTCGATCGGGGCCGGCATCGTGATCGCGAAACCCGGCTGCTCGCTATCGCTCAGGGCGTGATCGCGGCCGCCGAGACCGGACTGAAGGAGCACGACCGGCTGGCGCTGGCCAGGCAGATGATGGAGCGCAAACTGACCGGCCGGCGGGCGTCATCAAAACTGCCTGAGCTGATCCAGTTCGTCATGGCGAAGCCGCGTCTCCGCCGGCATGGTCGTGAAGACGCTGAAGGTGACGCCGCGGGCGGCGCTCAGGATCATTGAGGAGTTGGGATTGGGGGGAGATGACGGGGAGTGGAGGTTTCGCGCATAGGGCATAGTGTAAGGTGAGTGAGTGGCAGGCGACGAAATGGACGAGTCGCGCGAAAAACTGCTGATAATACCAGAGTCTATTCAAGACCCCATTGATCTTAGCGGCGCCGAGGTGAAGAGATAGCTTTGCACGTGATGAGCGCATTCGGCTTTCGTAAACAGAATAAGGTAGTCAAACCGCGGGGGGGCGGCGAAATGGCAGAGCAAAAGGTCGGGCGCTACAGGTTGATCCGAAAGATTGTCCCGGGCGATTCGAAGCGGGGTGTTCCGGACCTTTGGCAAGCTGAAGACCAGGGAGACCTCTATTACGCCAAACTATGGTCGAAAGGCGCGGGCGACAGCGCGGCAATTCAAGCACTCTGGAATCGTGAAGTGCGCGGCCTTATGCGGCTGCAAAGCTATCCAGGAGCCTCCGAACTGTTCGTAAAGCTTCGCGATCTCGATTCGGATGAAAAGTATTACTTCGCAATTCTCGATGGCGGGAGAAGGCAGGTTCTCGCCGAAGTCTTGCAAAACCGAAGTCGATATCACTGGCTTCTCAATTTGGCCGAGGTCAGCCGTCGTCGCCCGCTTTGGGAAGGGCTGCTTCGTATAGCCGAAGCACTTGCGATCCTCCATCGAGAAGGAACACTTCACCGCTCCCTTTCCCCATCATCCGTGTTCGTAAGTCCGGATGGTCAGGGCGAGTTTCGTTTGAGCGGCTTTGAATGGTCATTGCGCCTGGCAGGACCCGACAGCGGCGCATCAAGGGTATCGCGGAAAAGCGCGTTTTGCGCCCCCGAGCTTGATAAACCGGATGGCGAATATTCCACAGCAACAGACTGGTACGATTTCGGCCTGACCGCTGCCGAGCTTTTCGGCGTGCCAATTAAAAATACAAAAAAACGAGCAGCGCTGCCTGCGCTTGTTGCCAACCTAACGAACCTCCGAGAAGCAGAGCGCGATATCATTCGACGCCTGATTGAGGAAAGTCAGGAACAACGTCTCGTCGATGGTGATGAAATCGAGCAGCTGCTGCGGCAGGTCATACGCGATCTCGGCACTGTAACGTCGTCGGCAGGCAGAGATTTGCTGTTTGCAGTGCGTCTCGGTTCGGATCTGGATATAGCGCGGACCATAGAAGTTGTTTCGGAAGGCCGTGCAAGCGCCCACGATCCCATCGCTCAACGCGACTGGATCCGAAAAGACCTTACAGGGGACGTTCGGGTGATCGGTCGGACCACGCCCTCACCTTATTACGTCTTGAAGGGTGAGAAGCTCGAGTATCGGGTACGCAATTGGTCGGTTGACAGCTTAACCACATGGGACGTCGGTTTTTGCGACGGCATCGAACGGGTTCCCAGGATTACATCGGACGACCAGTTGTTCAGCTTGGGGCAACGTAAGCTCGACGTGCAACTATTCCCACACATCCGGAAGAACATTCGATCTGTGCGGGACAAATCGGCTCAATGGGACAAGGTTTTTCCGATCCGCACTCAGCGGTCGGAGCTTCCGACCAATCTGCGCACCGTCCACGAATTCTTCCGGATTACGCAACAGCTCGACACAGTCCTGACCGTGGCGCAAATCTGCGCTGTCGACATCCTTGATGTCGAGAAAGGCGTGAACGATACAACAATTGTTGTAACGCCGTTCCAAGAGCCTGAGCGGGCAGACTTAGCGCGGTTTCTAAATCTCGATCCTCCTCCGGAACAGGTTCAGGACTGGTTCAAACTGGGAGCCGAGGCAGTCTCGGCGGATGACGAAGAGGATCCAAAGCAAGACCGGTACTCGTTCCTCGATCGGCATACCATCGGCAGCGATACGTCGTCGATTACCTGGCGATTTGTACAGGCCAAGCCTGACCCGAAAGGCCCACGTTATCTGTTTCGAACTCAAGGGGCCGCTATCGTGCGAGAAGGCAGAGCCTATTTGGCTCGGAATCATGGCGGCACACTTGCACAGATCCGGAGACGGCATAAGGCAATCGAAGACCTGCGTCTCTTTGAAGGACTGCTGCGACTCGTCGCATCTCCTCGCGAGGTAACGCGCATTAATTCTGATGTCCTGCCGCCGGCGAAGGCAGCCATACCGCTTGACGACTCGAAGCTTGCGGCACTCCAGCGGCTTTGGGGGACCCAGCCCTCCTTCGCGATTCAGGGTCCTCCCGGCACTGGCAAGACGACGCTGATCAAGGCGTTTGCGGATCGGCTTTTCAACGTCGACTCCAGCGCGCAAATCCTGATTACTGCCCACTCTCATCACACTGTCGACGACGTTCGAGGCAAACTTTCGACAGTCTTCGCAGACCACGACAATCACCACCGGCCGATTGTTCTGCGCTTAGGTGCTGAAGACGGCGATGCCGATAGCTCGGAGAGCGTCACCGCAGCCATTCTATCACAGCTCAATCAGAGCGATTTGGCGGGGCGCTCACCCTCGCACCTGCAGGACAGACTGGCATTTGCTGTTGATCACGTCGACCGAAGCGGTCCAGACGCAGACACCGATGTCCGTACGATGCAAGTTCTAGTACAAGATGCGGCCAATCTGACATTTTCGACGCTCAATTCGCCGGAGTTAGCAGATCTCGCTGGTCGAGGAAGGCGCTTCGATTGGTCGATCATTGAGGAGGCGGGCAAGGCGCACGGCTTCGACATGGCGACTGCCCTGCAAGAAAGCCACCGACTGCTTCTGATCGGAGACCACCACCAGCTTCCGCCATTCAATGTTCGGCGCTTCACGGATCTTCTCGGCGACCCTCTCAAGGTTCGGAAGGCGATACAGGCCGGTGCTCGGTTTGCGCCAGGACTCGTTGATCCCTCACTGGTGGCGGACGATGAGGATCGGGATCCATTTGTTGAGCGCTGCGCGGAGTGGGCGCGCATGGTCAAGCTGTTCGAGACGATCTTCACACGAAGCGCGCCGCGCGATGTGGAAAGCTCGCCTGCAGCGATCCTGACCGACCAGCACCGCATGCATCCACATATCGCCGAACTGGTCGGGAAGGTGTTTTACCCTGACGATGAGGGCGGCACGATTTTGCACTCCCCGCCCGCGACCCACGATCGGTTCCAGGGTCTGACGCCTTTCACGATCCCGTCGGGATCCTGGTTGCCAGAGCAAAGAGTAGTCTGGTGCGACGTCCCTTGGGAGCGGAAGGAGGAATTCGCTGAAGGCGAAGTCGAGGGTCTCTTTGTTTCGCGGCCTGAAGCCGAGTTGGTCGTAAAGGTTCTTGAGCAAATCCAACCACAAGGCGGAGAGGCTTGCGATCTGCAAATTCTTTCGCCGTACAACGGCCAATTGGATGCCATTAGAACAGCTATCGAGCGAGCATACGGTTCCGGACGGCTATCCCATATGTTCAAGCCTCCATTTGACCTCGGGCATGGGAAGAGGATGGGGGCAACGGTCGATGAATTCCAAGGCTCAGAATCCGACATCGTGATCGTAAGCCTCGTGCGCAACAACGCACTTGTTCCTTGGAAAAGTGTCGGGTTTCTTAAAGAGAAAAATCGAATGAACGTGCTGCTTAGCCGCGCGAAGCAGAAGCTTATTATCGTGGGGAGCTGGGATTTCTTCGAATCGCGTTGCAATGCCACCACGAGTGAATACGATGAGCATGCGTATATCGGTCGGATGATGAAGGAGATGGCCTCAGCGGAGAAAGCGCGCATCCTGTCTAGGGTGAGGGCAACACCATGAAGTATATTTACGTTCCCCTTTACAGGATGGCCGTGAGTTACCTCTACAGTTTCGGCCGACGCTGGAGCCTCATCGAGCACATGCTCCTCATCGAGAGCACGGTCGCAAAGCACACGGCTTCCGAACTCGCGGTGATAGCCAACGTCCCTCACAGGCTCGTCGTCGAGGCGCTGATCAACCTCTTGCGCGCGAATTGGATCGAGGTACGAAGCGACAATGATAAAGTCTACTTCGCTGCAACTCCGGCGGGGCAGAGGCATGCCAAGGAGAAGTCGCTCCCCGAGCGTCTGCAGAAGGATATTCGCTGGGATTCCGTCTGCGTCGAAAGGCTGACCGGTCATTGGATGCGCGCCGACGATCTCGATCTTGTTTACGAGAAGGATCTGCCAACTGATGCCGTGCGGCTTCCGGCATTTCTTCATACTTTCGAGCCGAATGATGCGACGCTGCGTGACCTTTTTCGCTTAAACCTTAACGAAAGTCTGGAGCCGGCGACACCACAATTTCGGACGCCGTCTTTGCCTTACGCCCGCGTTGGAATAGCCTTCAACGATGTCCAGGTCGGACTTCCTCCGAACACTCCGCTTGGCTTGCGCGCTGCGCTGGTAAAAGCCTCGGCGGAAGTTAAGGATGATGACGCCGCCGCCTATTCCTCCAAGTCTTACATGGTACAGGAAGTGGCCAGAGACGACCTCACCGCTGATGACATCATTGTCGGCGGGCCAGCGCACCTCCACTTGCTTCGGCAATCATTGGATCGGGCGAAATCGACGGTTGTGATCCACTCGTGTTTCCTCAGCTCTGATACCCTTCGTGACCTGCTGCCTGACTTGGAGCGGGCAGCAAAGCGCAAGGTCCGAGTCGAGCTACTTTGGGGCTTGTATGCGGACCCCGAAGCCGGTGGGCCCCCGAGAAAATTTTCTGACGCAGCAAATGTGCTGACCGCTCTTCCGCCCGGCGTCAGGGGAAGAATTAGGCTTTCGTCACACTCGTCTGGTTCTCACGCCAAGGTCCTACTGTTCGACGATCGCGAAACAGGACGATGGACCACCATCGTCGGCAGTTGCAATTTTCTTTCCTCGGACTTCGACTGGTTGGAGGTATCGTTGCGAACGCGCAGCGCCTCGTTCGCGTCCAAGGTAGTAAGTCGTCTGCTGTCCAATCAGCTTCCAGCCGTCGGCAATTGGAGCGGCACTGCAAGGCGGCTTAATCACATTTGGTCGGAGCTAAAGTTGAAGACGCGCGCTCAGCCGGAAATCGGTGCATACGCGATCTCTCTGGTAACTGATTACGATCACTACGAGTGCGTAACACTCGCTCGCGACCGCGCTACTAAAGAAATCGAGATTGCGTGCGATCTTTACGGTTTGTCGGCGGAGACGTCGGTGCTCGTGCCGATGGAGACGGCAGCATCCCGCGGGATCGACGTCAGGCTTCAATATACCCGGCCTAGCAAGTTCTTGCTCGAGGAGGGCCACGAGCCCTCTCCAGGGGAGATTGCCGAACGCGGAATCAAGATCGTTCGCGTCGACGATGTCCACGCGAAATATCTTGGCTGGGATGAAGACAATATCGTGATTTCGAGTTTCAACTGGATGGCGACGTCAGTTGGTGCGGGACGATCGCACGGCGCCGAGATCGGCGCTCTGCTCGAAGGTCCGGGCATCCGCTCGATCCTACTCAAGAAGCTACGCGAAGCGCCTAGCGGACCGGTCGATCAAGCGGCCGGCCCCTTAGCTGGAGCGATTCCAAGTTGATCGCACAGCGAGTTCCACTTTTGAGAAAGCTCGGGATTCAGTTTGTTAAACACGCGAGATGAGAGCGACAGGCCTGCTTGGGCTTTGCTCGTTTCGTATCTGATTAAGGACTCGATGACACGAGCGCGAAACTCCTTGCTTCGAAATTCGGAGGTGGATTGGATGAGCGCGTACAGATCATCATAGAGGCGCTCCACTCTCGAGCGGAGCCATTCCATGCGCACCCATCGGGAAAGAAGTTGTTCGCTAAACAACACCTGGGCAGCGAGAGCCAGCAATTCCAGGTCCGTGGCGCGGTAGACTGCGGCCCACAACCAAACCAGCACGTAGACGCAGATGCGAGTCCGCTCGAAGCGCAACATCCCGACGAGAATCGATTTGGTGAACAGCGCATTTTCTAAAACAGATGCACCGATCCGAAGGAATGCATCTCCTTGAGGCGGATTGTAGTAGCCTTGAGACGGAGATGGGACTAGCGGAACCGAAAACGCGCTTGAAACAAAATCGGCAAAGCGACTCGAGTGTGCACGAGAGGCAAAGTACGTTCGTATTACGATGCCGCTCACGAACATCCCAACGACGGCCACTGCGAAGCTGGCCTGAATGGCGCCATACACCTTGGGTTGGGATGTCTTATCGACAAGTAGTACTGCGATTGAAAGCGCCGCGGCGAGATAGAAGGCAGCGTCGGATACCTTTTCTGCTGTGCGTAACGGAACATAAAATTCAGGTCCAATTGGATCGTTTCGCGTCAAAATCTACCCCTCTCCCTAACATATAGGCGCTCCGCACTTCGAACCTATCACGATGAAACGCGAATTCGTATCCCGGCAACAATTCGCGCGAGATGGTTCGTGATCCCAATGGGCGGAAACCGCGGTACTGGCCCGGGCGCACAGCGCGCCGGCGCGACCAGAGCCACAGGCGGTTCGTTCCTGCCAATTTGCTGATTTCCGAGCGGAACTGAGCTGGTTTTTCCACCAAGGTGAGCCGCCTCTGATTATCGTTTTCTGATCAGGAACTGGTCAAGGGATTCGCTTTCCCTTTTCTGCTGGGCTGCAGCGGGCGAGTCGGTTCCGAAGCGAAAGCGGAGGCTTCCGGGTTCCAGGGTGTGATAGCGGCGGGTCAGGCGCATGGTTTCCCGCCTGTGATGGCGCTTTCCCATGCGGCCCAGGGCTGGAGTTCAGGTGCCTGATCGCCTTCCCAAGTAGTGTCGCCTCCGAGACGAACGCTCCATCAACTCTCACTCAGAGACTTTCGGCCTTCACAGCCGAAGGATTGAAATGGACAACGGTGTTGTCGGCCTTCGTTCCCGGAAAGCTGAACGTGAATTCCGGTGCGTTGGGATCTGGGATTCGGCCCTTTTTGTGCTTCGCGCGCTTCTCGGGCTCGAAAAACTCGCGGGATATGTGACCCAATGATGGCAGATGAGGGCGCTTGCCTCGGAACCACTCTGCTATCGATACGATCTGCAGCTTCGGGAGATGGCCGTGTGCAGTCTGAACAAATCCGAACGCAGCGGCCTCCGTGTTCATGTCGCGCGTCGGTTCATTAAGGCAGATGAAAAGGCCCATCTCTGCCCGTTCTCGATCAATGACTGCTTTGAATTCCCGGACGTCCTTGCTGCCAACATGCTGGCCGCCTTTGACCGAAGTCAGGACACGGCCCCATCCTTTCGGTCCATTCATGAAATACATTTGTCCATCGATACCTCGGTCAGCACCTTTCTTGATCTCTTTCAATGCCTGGACTCCAACTAGGTAATTGGCCCACCACTGAAACTGATACTTGTCGCGTTGGGCGAGACGCATGGCAGCTTCGAAGTCACGAGGTATCCCGCCCAGATCATATTTAACGGCGCCGGGCATCGACTCTAGCCTTCCCTCAATGACCTTAATCGCGTGATAGGCGACGTCGATTCCAATCCACTGCCGGCCGGCGGCTTGAGCGGCTGCGACGGTGGTGCCGCACCCGCAGAACGGATCTAGCACGACATCGCCGGAATTCGAGGATGCACGGATAACGCGGTCGAGCAACGCTAACGGCTTTTGGGTCGGATATCCGAGACGTTCTGCAGCCTTTTGGTTGAGGCGATCAATATCGGTCCAAACATCTCCAACGGTGATCATGCGGTTTTCCGGCACAAAGGGTTCGCTGGCCTTGCGCCGCGGCCACCCACCGTTCTTGGGCCAATGAATTTCACCGACGAGATCGAGGCGCTCCAGTTCCGCGACCGATTTTCCCCAATGGCGACCGAGGGGTGTCGGATCATATCCGCGCCACGGCTTGCCGCTTTCACCTTCCTTGGTCACACCAGCTCCGGTCAGCTCGAATGTCTGGTACTTTTGGCCATCATTTCCGAGAATTAGAGTGTGCGGCAGCTTTTGTGCATCGCCCTTCACCATTTGTGGATTGAAGCTCCGGATACTGCTGCCTTTGTACACCAGGATGACATCATGCAGCCGCGGCCACTTCCCTGCGGTGCTCCGGGCGTTCGTACGCTTCCATATAATTTCAGCGTCGAACATCACAGGACCGAATATCGCGTCCAAAACGATCTTCAGGTAGTGGCTCGCAGTTGGATCACAGTGCAGGTAGAGCGATCCGGTGCTTCGAAGCACGCGGCGCAATTCCGACAATCGCTGCGCCATCATGACTAGGTAAGCCATCATGTCGCTTTCGCCCAAAGCTGAATGAAGTGCGTGAACAATGGTGGCGACCGGGCCGCCGTTCATCATGATCTCGTCAATTGCCCACTGAGCTTCGTTGCCCCACGTCCATGTATCGCGGAATGCCTCGATTTGTGCGCTAGCGGCCTCATCAGACGGTGTTCGAAATAGAACGTTGTAATTCGCGTTGCTGTTGAATGGTGGGTCGAGATAGATTAGGTCGACGCTCTCGGAGAAGACCTCTTCTCGAAGGATTGTAAGATTATCCCCAAACCAAAGTTGATTCATTTGGACGCCCCCCGAACCCCGAGGTACTAGAGTGATCGAATTTTATTAAAGCTTTACTACCAGTGGTTTCAGTTCTTGTAAGCGCCATAAAGAAAGGGTGCACTGGCATCTGTGCTGCCGCGATGCCAACCCATCTTCACGAAAACGGCGGAGATGGTGTTGAAGGGGGCCATGAAGAAATCGATCATGCTTTTCTTCTAACCCTCGGGCTAGCACATCCTGGAAGCTATCATTTTCACTAACGATTTCGAATCCATCGCTACCGCTATGCCAAAATATTGATGAGGCTGGTTATTTTATAACGTAGAGAGAGAATAGATAGCCGGATCGTCGGTTGGGATCCCTTCAACTACGAGCCAATTGAATTTGGGTGTTTTAATCTGCTGGCGCAATCTTTGTCGATTGCATGGGCGCGCCTCTTGAGCACGCCAATCTTTCACGAGCGGCCGACGGTTGCGCATCGCGATGTTCCAAGAATTTGTTTTCGACGATGCCGTCGGCCTTGGCGCATATGGTCTCGTAAATTGATTCCACATCCTACAGGAGACACTCGCGTGCATGAAAATCGTGTAGATGGCGAAGTAGATGGCTCGCTTAGAAGTTGCGAATCAGCCAATATCCTTGGTCAAGTGAGGGAACCATATGGCCATTAACCAAAGCGACATCCGTAGCTCAGTGGGCTACTCGACGGTAAGGAAATCAGCTAGCGAAGGGCGGGTCCAGAACAAGCGTACGGCGTTTTTGTGTCATAGCCATCTCGATGCCGAACTCGCCAAAGGACTGCAGGGCTACCTCCATAAAAATGGATGGGAGGTCTACATCGACTGGGAAGACGCGACGATGCCGGAGCGTCCGGATCGCCGAACGGCGGAAAAAATCCAGGCGAAGATCCGCGACCTCGAGATGTTCTTCTTCCTTGCGACCCAGAACTCTATGGGCAGTCGTTGGTGCCCTTGGGAAATCGGATATGCGGACGGCGTCAAAAGCCTGGATCGAATCCTTGTTATCCCCACCCGCGATGGCCGCGGCGTCACTCATGGCAACGAATATCTCGAGCTTTACCGACATCTCGATAAGGCCTCAACAGGCGGCATCGGGAGCTTCGATGCGGCGGGGAAGGGAACCCGCCTTTACGGCAACCAAACGCTTTGAGCAGAAAAACTACCGATGGCCGGTAGAACGTTCTTTTCGTTTCATTATTCATCGGACGTCTGGCGTGCGTGGAATGTCCGCAATTCTTGGGTCGCGAAGCCTGACCATGTCGACACCGGTTTTTTCGACAACAGCGTGTTCGAGGCTTCCAAACGCGAAAACGACGACACCCTGAAGGCTTTCCTTCGAAAGGGACTCGATAATACTTCCGTGACTTGCGTTCTGACTGGAACGGACACCTGGCAGAGGCGCTGGGTGCGCTACGAGATCGCCCGCAGCATCATCAAGGGCAACGGTTTGCTGACTGTCCATATCCACGGCGTCAAGGACAGGAACGGATACACTTCTACCAAGGGTTACGACCCGCTCGCACAGATGGGCGTCTACAGGAGCAGCGGCTCCATCTATCTTGCTGAGTGGAAAGGCGGGAAGTGGGTCTCTTATTCCGACTATACCCGCGCCATCCCGGAGAGTGACCTGTGGTTCGCTGCTCCCAAGACGGACAGCGTCGTCCAGATCTCAAACCATTGCATGGCATACGACTACGTGCAGCAGCGCGGACATCAAAATATAGGCGGTTGGATTGAAACCGCCGCAGGGCTCGCGGGTCGATGAGCGTCTATGAACTAGCGATACTCGGATCGCCAACCGAGAAAGAACGTGCTGTGTTCGCTGCCACGATCGGGGAAATGATCGCCGATTTCGGTTTGTCGGTCGGGACGGAAGTCCTGCTTCATGATGGCCAGTCCGCTCTGAAGCGCGATCCACGAAACGCATTTGCGGCCGTCTATTTCGGCGGAGCCAAGGAAGTCGACGTCGACGTCGCAAACGAACTCAAAGCCGCTAGCTTGCCAGTCATCCCGACGGTCGATCACTCGGGCGACTTCGCGGATGCGATCCCGCCCTCGCTGCAGTTCGCAAACGGACTGAGACGCCGGTCCGACGACACGGCTCTGACGGAGCTTTCCGGAGCGGCTTTAGAGTGCATCGGCCTCCTGCGCGCGCAGCGCCGGGTTTTTGTCAGCTATAGACGAACCGAGTCCCGTGCGGCGGCTCTGCAGCTTCACGACCTCCTCGGCTCTCGCGGATTTGACGTCTTCCTGGACACGCATGACATACGTCCCGGTGAACCGTTCCAGGATGTACTGTGGCATCGGCTGGTCGACTCCGACGTTGTCGTGATGCTTGATACCCCCAGCTATTTCGCCAGCCGATGGACTCGGCAGGAAATCGGTCGGGCTAGGGCGAAGGAGATTCAGGTCATTCGTGTCATCTGGCCCGAGCATACGCCAAACCGTCTGATGGACATGGCTGAGAGTGTATATCTCGATTCCCAAGAACTCCTCGGTCCTGATGGCCCGATCGTAGATGTGACGGCAGACTCAATCGTGCTACGCGTCGAGCGGCTCCGGAGCATGAGCATCGCCGCGAGGTACATGTCGATCACGGGCAAGCTCAGAGCCGACGTCGAGAAGATCGGCGCCGCGGTTGAGGCTGTGGGCGCCCACCGGGCAATTGCCGTACGGCTGCTGAACGAGCGCCTCATCTGGGCTTATCCGATCGTCGGTATCCCGTCGGCCGAGACCTTGAACGACGTCGCGACGAAGGCAAGGAAGGCCGAGCAGGGCGAGGTCCCGGTGCTTGTTTACGATCACATCGGAATTCGCGATAGTTGGATAGCCCATCTCGCGTGGCTGGACGAGCAGATTAAAGCAGTGAAGACTATCCGGGTGTCTGAGGCGGGGTGGGCCTTGGCAGGGATGGACGAATGATGGCGGAAGCAATCTTCTTATCTGCGGGCGTTCCTGACCCGAGGCGTGGCCCGGAATTCGCGGCGACGGCAGATACCGTCGCCATAACCGCCGCGGTATCAGCGCTCGCCTACGTAGTCTTGGGACGCAGGCGCCTTATCTGGGGCGGACATCCTGCGATCACCCCAATGATCCTCGTTATGTCCGAGGGCATGAGCATTGACTACGGGGAGTGGGTGACGCTTTATCAGTCCGAGTTCTTCAAGGACGAGTTCCCTGAAGATAACGAGCGCTTCCGGAACGTCGTTTTCACGGAAAAGCTGAGCAATGACCGAGAGGCGAGCCTGAAGCTCATGCGGCAACGCATGTTCGAAGAGCACGAGTTCAAGGCGGCGGTCTTCATTGGCGGCATGGGTGGAATCGTTGCGGAATATGAGATGTTCAGGCAACTTCAGCCGCATGCGAAAGTCATCCCCGTCACCTCTACAGGAGGAGCGTCCCTCGACGTAGCGGCCAAGCTAGGCAAGGTGCCGTCCGACTTCCAGGACCAACGTGATTACGTGGCGTTATTCCACGAGCACCTCGACATTTCCGTGAAGGAGGAGCGGTTCAGGGTTCCTGGAGAGCAGCCGGTCGTCATTGAGGAGCGGTTCTGGCGGCCTGAGCACTAGGAGGTTCGGTTGGAACCGGGAGACCTCACGAAAAGGCCTGGTGCCGAACACCCGGCCCTACGCTGGAAACGCGGCCGTCCAATGGTGTGGAGCGAATTCTCGCGACAGTCTTCAGCCGCAGCGACTTGGATGTCTTCGACGGTCAGCCAGTAGACCGCTTCCATTCGGACATCCGGATAATGGCCGTTGCGATTGCCGGATTGAACGCCGAGTTGCTGGTGGAATTCCTGAGTGCGGCCCCTGCAAAGGTTCGGCGTGTAAGACCTTGTTTTCCCAGATCGATAAGCTTGATAATTGGCGGGTCGATGGTTCCTTTCCCATCAAGGCGCGCGACCGGAACCCACCGTTGGACACCATCTGGAGAGGAAAGGCGATTACGGTGCGCTTTCCTCATTTTCTCAACATTGGGTCGTTCACCGACCAAAGAGACTGGCGACTAGGCGCGAGCTCGCGGAGGGAAGGCGACTCTCATCCAATCTATTTGTTCGATAGTAGGTCAGAAGCCGCTCGCGCCCCAAGCTTCCCCTTTCTAGGGGAAGGAAACGAAGCGCGTTGCGACGGAAGATCTTGTCGCAAATATCGTCCGAAATGTCAATCGGCGTCCAAAGTTCACCCCTTATCGGCGTCCAATTTTGACCCCCCATATGCTGTAGATCAGCGCTTGGCCTGCCCGGCGCTGGCCGGGGTTGCAGAGGGTAGGCCAAGTGCGCGTGATGATCGTCTTCGGCTTTAGCTTTGAGAGCGGTTCTTGAAGCGCCAGGATTCGTTTCCGGTTTCGACGATCTCGCAGTGGTGGGTGAGACGGTCCAGAAGCGCGGTCGTCATCTTGGCGTCACCGAACACCGTCGGCCATTCTCCAAAGGCCAGGTTCGTGGTGACGATGATCGAAGTCCGCTCGTAGAGCCTGCTGATCAGATGGAACAGGAGTTGGCCGCCGGCCTGGGCGAACGGCAGGTAGCCGAGTTCGTCAAGGATGATGAAGTCGAGACGGTTGAGGTAGTCGGCCGTCCGCCCCTGCTTGCCGCTGCGCGTTTCCGTTTCCAAGCGATTGACCAGATCGACGACATTGAAGAAGCGCCCGCGTGTTCCGTTGCGGATCAGTGCGCGGGCAATCGCGATGGCCAGATGGCTCTTCCCGGTTCCCGTGCCGCCGACGAGGACAACATTGCGCTGATCGGCGACGAAGGTGCCGGTCGACAGCTCCCGCACCAGGGGTTCATTGACGGGCGTATCGGCGAAGTCGAAGTCGTCGATGTCCTTGGCGAGCGGCAGCTTGGCAATGCTGAGCTGGTAGCGAATGGAGCGGGCCTGCTTCTCGGCGATCTCCGACTGCAAGAGATCGCCGACGATGCGCGGCGGTTCGTGCTGCCGCTTGATGCCGTTGCCCATGACCTCGTCGTAAGCGCCGCGCATTCCATAGAGCTTCAGCGTGCTCATCAGTTCGAGAACCTGTGTGCGTTCCATCAGCTTGCCCTCCTGAGGCTGTCATACCGTGCGCAGTCGGCGACCGGTTCATGGGTAAGCCGCAGCGCATCCGGGGTTTGCAGGGTTGCGGCCGGGGCCGGATCACGGCTCCGGGCCAGAATGTTGATGATCACCGAGGCCGAGCAGACGCCGTGATCCAAAGCCTCCTGGCAGGCAGCATCGACGGCCGCCAGACCGTCGGCGGGAACGCATCCGAGAATGGTGACCATTTGCCGATCACCATCATGGACACTCTTCAGCCGCCGGCGCACTTTCTCCATCGCTGTGGGTAGGACCCATTCACGGAACGGCGCACCATTGCGCAAAGCACCGGGTTTGCGTGCCAGAACAGGGACATAATGCCAGGGATCGTAGATCGTCTCGCCACGGCCAAAGCAACGAGGATGCTCACCGACGTTCACACCGTCCTGCCTGATGACGATCTTCTCGGCATAGGCGTGAACCTCGACCGGCCGGCCGACCGCAGTTGAGAGGACGGAGTATTTGTTGTTGTCGAAGCGGACCGTGCAGGTCTTCGACACCGAGGTCGGGACGCAGTGGAATCCGTCGAACGGCCCGACGTAATGGACGAGGCTGCCGCGCTCCTCCTCGAACATTTGCCAGATCATCCGCTCGGTCTGCTCGGGATGGCGGTGCGCCTTGGCGTAGGCGATGCACTTGTCGAGCAGCCATACGTTCAGCTCTTCCAGGCTTTTGACGCGAAGGCGTGGAGTGAAGAAGCGTTCGCGCACGAGGCCAACCTGGTTCTCGACCTGCCCCTTCTCCCAGCCTGATGCGGGCGTGCAGGCCACGGGATGAACGAGATAATGGCTGCACATCTGCAGGAAACGGCGATTGTATTGCCGCTCCTTGCCGACGAATACGGCCTCGACCGCCGTCTTCATGTTGTCGTAGATGCCGCGCGTGCAGGTGCCACGGAAGAAGGCGAAGGCCTTGTCGTGCGCATCGAACACCATCTCCTGGCTTTCGCGCATATAGGCCCTGACGAACATCATCCGGCTGTGGCAGAGCCGGACGTGAGCAACCTTGACGGTCGTCGTCACGCCGTTGATCAGAATGATCTCGTGGCTCCAGTCGAACTGGTAGGCCTCACCCGGCGCGTAATAGAGCGGCACGTAGGCTTCCGCCGTCATGGCTCCCCGGTTCTTCGCCCAGGTCTTGGCGTATCGCCGGATCGCGTCATAACTGCCGTCGTAGCCGAGTGCCCGAACCTCCTCGTAAATCCGGATCAGCGTCAACCGTTCGCGCGATGGCTTGCCCTCGTTGGTCGTCAGGAACCGCTCGATCTCGGCCTTCCACGCTCCGATCCTCGGCAGCGGTTGTCGCTCTCGTTCATAGGTAAAATCGGTCTCGTCGGAACGCAAAATCTTGCGGACCGTGTTGCGCGAAACATGCAGTTCCCGGACGATCTTCTTCACCGACCAGCCCTGCACATGGAAGGCCCGTCGAACACGCGCAATAGTATCCACTCGCTTCAACTCCCACTCCATCCGCCGCCAAAAGCCGGATGGTCAGATGAAATCTGAGGGGGGTCAAAATTGGACGCCGATTACCCCGCCAAGGGGGTCAAATTTGCACGCCGAAACACATCCGAAAGACCGCAGTCGCTACGCAGGAAGGCGTTCACGCTTTCAATATAGTGGTTATAGCCTGCTTCCTTAATCCAAGCTTTGGGCGGATAGACGATCTACGCCGAACGGGTGGTTCTCGGAGTCTGACCGTACATTAAGGTTAGGTCGAAGTAGTCCTTTAGAGCAGGGAAGAAATCGTCGACAGAATTATACTTGACGAGCACAAAAAATCCGTTAACGATACCCGTTAAAGGGGAGTTTCTGCAGATTAAGACTGCCGTTTCGCGGGTAATTTTCGCATCAATACCTGTAAAAAGGTCTACTGTTGATAGTAGGTAGGCATGGCGAACGTGTGTGCTTTTTCGAGAATGCACTCTCTGCCCGGCCTAGGGTTTTCTCCCGGGACACTGTTTAAAATCGAGGCTTAGTCCCATGCGTAAGTCAGAGAGCGGATGGAAGCTCACGCGTCGAGCTTTCCTTTACTCATCCGGCGCGACCCTTGGTGCGGCAACTGTTGCTTTTCCAGCCGCAGATACGGCATTCCCGTACCTTTTTGTCGAAGCTATCTACGAAGCGCTCGGTGAGCAGGAAACGTTAGTCGGCGTCCGACTGACCCTCAAGAACGCCAGCAAGGTGTCACACGTTCTTCACTTCGCTGCAGCGGACTTCGTTCCCAAAGGCACACTTAAATTGCCTCGGTTCGACCTCACGGGGCTCAATACCCCATTTCGCGACCCGAGCGAGCCGGTAGCAGAAACCACTGTTTTGACAATCACCGTGTCCGGCGTCGATCTTTTCAATCAGAAGACCGATCTCAACGGCCAACCCAGTACCTACGTCTTCAGGATTGCGTGCAGACCTTCTGGTCGCAAAGACCAGCCTGGCACATGGCAGATCGGGATGCAAACGAACGCCTGGGTCAAGCCCAAACGTAACCAATGGCTCGACTTCCCCATCGTTGGGCTTGGCAGCCCCAACTCGCTTGCGCTCATCGATCTGATGGTCGGGAACGCCGGATTCAAACTGGAGCTGGGCCCGGGATGGGTAAGTGAGACGCTAGGCCGGGTTGTGGGACAGAACATCGCGGCGCGTGGAGAACATGTTGCCGTCTTGGCAGGGGTACCAATTGTCGCCAAAAGCTCAGTGGACGGGGTCGACACCCCGGCTTCCTCGGACGGGCGCCGGTCATGGCTATGGAGCGTACGCCCGATCGACGGGAATTCTCTGTTAACCGCTTATGGAGGTGTCCTCCAGTTTCGCAGCATCCGCTTCGGCTGGATCCCAGTGCTTGACCCAGATCTCGCGCCGGAAGCCGTGCCCGTTGTAACGGCATCCGTTTTTGAAATAGTCGCTGGGAACGACCCGCCGCCAGCAGCGGCATTCACGGCAGACAAAACACTGATCGCGCGGCCAAATGGAAGGGTCGATCTTCCGTTATCGCGCTTCGCTGTCCGCCGAGAGCGCAATTCCGATCTGTCCGTTTCCGCTTCGGATGTTGTTGCGACCTGGAATACAACACTGAAGAAGACGGAACTCCCGTCGATTGGCAAGCCAATGGTCGAAGTTGCCTTCAACGGCACTTTCGTCCTGTCCCTTCGGAGTGGCGGAACGCCGCTTGGGAACGTGAAATACGCCAACAGTCCGGGACTTCGCCTGACGCCCGTCAAAGGGGTGTGGCAGTTGGTCGCCGATTTCCCCGCTGCAACCAGCGAAATCGGCGAGCTTGACGATCTTTCGGTGGGGGCTGAAAGTGCTGGCCGCGTTACCCTGGATGGCGGATCGTCTGGCCGAATAAGAAGCCTGGCGGCGGGTTGGCTGACCTTGCAGCAGGCAAGCGATGGTCGGACGACCGGTGGGGTGCGTCTGCTGGCTCAACTGTCGATCGGCCACGTCGAAGCGCTTGCTATTGCGGCCTCGCTCAACGAGTTGCCGGCAACCTTGGCGCGGGATCCTCAAGCGCCCTTCTTCAGTCGGGTCGCTGTCGCCAAGCCGGGGATACACCCAATATTGCGGCTACGCGACGTCCCACTTTCCGTTGTAACGGATGCCGAAGCAGGCCGGGTCGGACATATCTATCTCGAGCCGCCACGTGACGATCCGAAATCTCTTCCCGTGCTGGACTTGCCGATGGATGCGGCAGTCATCCAGGTGCGCCGGGCAAGCGACATGTTGATGCTCGACTTTCGGCTGGCCAATATGCGGCTGTGCTCGACGAAGGCGGCCGGAGCCTTCATTCTCGTCACCGATCCGGTTGAAAAGCCGGACGGCCTGTCACCGGTTGATTTTCCGGACGAGCCGGTCCTGCGGGTCGATTTCGGCTCGCAGCACATGGCAGAGCAGGCCTTCCTGCGACGCGACGCGCTGTCGGGCGGTTTGCCGGCACTGGATTTTCAGATGCTTGCGACAGGTTTGGGTAGCGACTGGCCGGCAGCTGTCAGCTCAGCCTTCCACACGTTACGCTATGGCTCGCGCCCGGAAAAGAAGGAGGCACGCCAGAAGTTGGGGTCATTGGTTGGCGAGGCTGCCAAAAGCGTCAACGCCGGGAATGCCGCTACGGACGAGCAGAAGCGGATCACCGAAGCGCTTGCGAAAAACGACCCTGACATAAAAAACCGCATCAATGACTTCATCTCCTTTGCGGCGTTGTTTGAAGAGGGGGTGAAGCGGATGTTTCGCCGCTTTTCGCCGCCTGAAGATCAGAAGATCTATTGCGGCCCGGATGACCTGGACCCAGATGTCGCCGGCCTGGCGTGGCAGTTGCGATCCGACGATCATATCGTGATCCGGCGGGCAAAGCTCATCGAGCGGCTGATCTCCGTCGATGGCAGCTATGGCGATGCGGCCAAATTGAAGAAGGAACGGCTGAGTGAACCGGGGGACCTGAAGACCGGGATCCTCAACATCATCGACGGCGCGACGCGCAAGATCTCCGAGACGATCTCGTTTACGCCGGCCGAGCCTGACGCCGCAGTGCTAACGGTTCTGGGCGACAAACGGCAAGACGACGACGCTCAGCGCCGCGCGAGCGCGGCAAAAGAGCGTGCGGCGCCAGACTATGCGGAGTTCAGGTCGAGATGGAAACGTGCCGCAGACGCGGCGCGCGATACCATCTCGCCGGACGAGTTTCCGCTTGTCGAAGACTTCGCATCGGTCCATTGGGCGCTGGAAGGCCGCGGTCAAAAAGATCCGGTCCTCACGATCATGCGGACTGTGGTGCAGGCAATGGCCAGCCTGACCGGGGAGGAGGATGAGCCGTTCCCCGAGCGAAGCCGCGCTCGTCTATCC
Source organism: Rhizobium sp. N122 (assembly GCF_002211295.1). NCBI lineage: Bacteria > Pseudomonadati > Pseudomonadota > Alphaproteobacteria > Hyphomicrobiales > Rhizobiaceae > Rhizobium > Rhizobium sp. N122. The sequence continues at coordinate 59,667 of NZ_LOKU01000016.1, forward strand.
GGCCCGACCCGACTGGCGTTCCGGTGGTCGCGCCGGCACAGGTCAGACGCCGAATCGAGAGGCGATGCGCCCTTCGCCTTGTCTGAGTTACTCGACTGGGCCGAGCGCGACCAACTGGTGACGTTGCGCGCGCGCGGCGTCCGTTCGCTCGACCGCGAGGGCAATCTTGTTCGCGTATCCGATCCGGCCGAGTATTTGCGGTTGCAAGGCCTTGAACCTGGCAAGGACCTGTCTGCGAGAAGCTGGATGCAGAGGGTTTACGCGTTGGCCGCGAAGGCACCCTTGCCGTACGAGACGGCAATCGAGCTGCCGTTTCGCCTTCAGCTTTCTCCCGCGCAGGATCCCACCTGGATACTACCGCACGATGTCAGGATCCAGCGAAGCCTGCCGGACAGCGGAACGGAGGAACCTTTCTTTGGCCAGCCGATTTGGTCTGTGGCTCTCGAGCCTGCCGACCCGGACCCCTTTCTCAAGGCTGTTTGGTCGGAAGATTTTTGGCCCGAACGGTTCCAAAACGATCGAAATCGTCTTGATGGCGCGCGCGATCCGGGCGACCGCGATGCGGTCGAGCACCTGAACGACTATGCCGGCCCCCCAGCGCGTGCGCCGGCGGCGCCGTGGTATCGAAAGCGGCTTCGTCGGCAGAATGGCGAGATCATCGACATTGTGCCCGAGAGCGTATCGGCGGAAGAAAGAGAGTTTCGTGCATCGCTGGATGCATATGATCGAGACCAGATCGTCCTGGAATCCTCCGTGCCAGGCATTCTCGTCAAACGAGGCGTCGACCCGGCGACCGGCCAGGTCATCGAGGGCGGAGGCTCGTATTCCCCACCGGATGGCTACGACTTTATCGATGTTGCGACTGAGCGGCTTCCCGGGACTGCAGGTCGACCAGCGACGAAGATATCCAGCGTCGCCTTTTACGCACCGAAATCGCTGACTTTCCGCGAGCTGCGGCTGACGGCGCTCGGCGGGACGCTTGACCTGCACACGAAATTCAAACCGCCGGTTTCGGCGGATCTGCTCGACGGACGAGATCTGTTTCCGGCCGCCACGCTGGAGAGTTGGCGCCACCTCACTGTCTCCGGCCGGACGATCGCCGAAGAGCCGCAATATGCTGGCTATCTTTTCCCCTTCGGCCATCACGCGACCCTGGTCACTTTGACGGAACGGTATCCTTCCCAGCCGAAGGGCGACAGGGGACCAACATCCTATCCCGTCCAGCGCGTGTTCATCCGTTGCTCCGAGCCGCTCAAGTCCGCCTGGTACGATCAACCGGATGGCGGCAGGGCGTGGCCGGTTGGCCAGATGAAGATCCTGACCCGCGAGACCGCCGACCTCGTCGATCCGCGGTCGGGCGCACCGTCGTTGGAGCACAAAAAGGATACCGATCCCTTCGGCGTCGAGCTTGCGAACGGGCGCATATCGCTTGCCAATGGAAGAGGGTTGGTGTTCTGGCCGCGCACCGCGCCGTTCCAGGGCACGGAGGTCGCGTTCGAGTTTCAGATCGATGGGAGCGGTTTTGCGCATCGGATGCCGATGATCTTCGTCGACAAGGAAGCCGCAAACGATGAGAACACGCTTGCGTCGCTCATTAACTACTACAACGCACTCCAACCTGGAATTCCCATTCCGCCGGGAGGCCTGCCCTCGACGGGATATTTTCAGAGCAAGCTTGACAGATCCAGTCGACGCGTCTTCGATCAGGGCGGCGCGCGGCGGCGTTATGGCGTTCCTCTCGAGGAGGGGCAGACCGATTATGAGACCCAGGCATGGAGTATCGGCGTCGAGGGGCGGCCCGGAGAGGCTCATGGTACGGAAGACGGCGAACTCACGAAGGCTCGAACGGCAGCAGTTTCCTCGCGGTCGAACTACAGCTTCTCTCCTTTGCTTTTGGCGAGTGACCAGCCTCCTTTCTATCCCTTCGTCCAATTTGCGGAGATAAGGCTCGACCGCCTGGCACGCCTGATCGGCGAACGCCAGGGCAGGGAATGCGTCGCAGCCTTCGAACGCGGTTATCTGAAAAGAGGATTTGCGGATCCCGCGCAGCCTTCAGCAACCCCTGAACCCATGCTTGGGATCCTCAGTCAGGCAATTCTCGACGTTGGTAGCCGGGGCGACCGGATCGGAGCCATCGGCCGGATTGCGGGCCAAGTGTTTCTCGTCACGCAAACTGGGCCGTTGACGCGGGACGAACCTTCAGGTGGTCTGGTCGATCTGAAGAATTATTTGCTGCAGCCGCCTAACTTCGGCGCAACGATCCTGCCCCCTGAGCAGCAAGCCGTACCCGCCGGCGCGCTTGGATTAGCCGATGTGCAAAAGCCGCAGTCGGAGTCAAAGGCGATGACTCTCGATCGCCTCCTGAAGGTCGTTCTCGGTGATGCGGACGTCAAGATCTTCGGCTCGTTTACGCTGCTGGAGCTGATCAATCAGGCGGTCATGGAACTCGCCGATGCGGTGCCGGCCGTCAAGGAAATCACCGATTATGCCGGTGGCGGCGCTGCTTCTTTTATCGAGAGCGTTCGTGCGGAGGTGATCCCGGCGCTTAGGGCCGTATTGCAGGCAATCGACAAGGAGTTCAGTCTAGCGGCCGTTAAGGTCGGTGGCCTGGAGCTCAAAGCTCGGCGGATCTACCCTGACATCGCAAATGCGATGACAGGCCTCGACCTATCCCTCGGTGACTTCGAGAAGGCTGCCGACGTCCCTACGGCGGGGACCAAACTGGCCGCGGTCGTGACTGCCGCAAAAAACCTGCTCAAGGCGCTGGACAAAGCGAGCCGGGACCCAATCTCCCCCCTGAAACTGGAACTGCGACAGATTCTGCTCGCCGACTTTCAGACCGTCGAGGTGATCGAGCAGAGTATCCGCGGTCTTATCGCATCCTTGCCGGATCTCGATAAGGTCGTCCAAATCGCCGTACAGGCGTCGCTGGCGCGGCTTGAAGCCAAGCTGAAGGAGAGTTCCACCAGAACCGCAGTCGTTTCGGCAATCACGCGACTGATGCCGCTGCCCGACCAGCCGAGCGGCGGCGCGCAGACATTTGCAAAAATTGGCGAAGAGGTCGTCGCCGGCTTTTATGACGGCATCGTTGACAAGATTTTCAAGCCCGCACCCACCAGCCCGCAGGACCTGCTGGGCAAAGTGAATGCGGATGACATCCTCGCCCTCTTCGGTGCCGCGGTCGTCGCATCTGCGACGCTAAAAGAGCTTAGTGGTGATCTCAAGAAGGGTCTTGAACCGCTTGAGGCCGAGGCGCGGTCCTATTGGTCGCAAGTCGTCATGCTGAGGGGCGCGATTGACCTGGTGCTGGAAAGTGCCTCAGATCTGGCTGACCAGATCCAGTCGGCCGCAGAGAACGACGTCAAGGAACGTGTCGAAGCGCTCAAGCATCAGGCCGACGTGGAGCTACGACGCCTGGCGGATCAGGCGGCACATGTCCTGCTGGGTGTCGACGCCGCCACTGTGGCGTCGCAGGCCCAAGCGTTGAAAGTCAAGTTCGAAGAGCTTGGAAACGCGAGTGATGACAGTGGTAAAATCCGGTTGGCCGTCGAGTTGCTGGCGCGTATCGACCGATTGTTTCTGCGAGGGCGGTTCGGCAAGGCAACGGAACAAGCCCTAGTCGGCGCCGTCGACAATGCGCAGATCGCCAACATGATGCGTCCGATTCTGGACGGTTACACAGCCGTGCTCGATCTGGCCGATGTTTTCGTCGAGCAATCGGACAAGCTCGATCCGGTGATCGATTTCGCCGCGGAGGTTGCTGCGGCCGAGGCCGCGATTTCCGGCCTTGCCACGACAACAGGCCCGAGCGGCATTGCAGCAACGCTGCGTTCCCTAATGGCCAATCTGCCCCAGAGCCCGGACGAGATCGATGCCGCGGTCGACAAGATAGTTGCGGAGGTGCGAGATCGGCTCGATACGGTTCGCGCGAGCTTGAAGGTGGCCAACACTCCCTGGCTCGCGCAGGTCGAGGATCTCGGCCAAAAGCTGTCCCTGACGGTGGCGACGAGCCTTGGCGGTGCCGTAAAGCAATTCTCCCGGAGCGAGACAACCGAGCCACGCCGTTCCGACCTGCTGCGCTGGGCAGGCCGCTTTGTCGACGCCTATGACCCGCTCCTGGAGGAGCTCTTGCGTGCCCATGCGCGCACTGCGCTCGTACTTGTCCAGGCCCGTCTTGCCATGAACGCGTGGCTGGGTCTATCGTCAAATCCGCCCCGTTCGGTCGCCGTCGGGGCAAGGCGCGCGATCGAGCAGGCACGCAAGACCCCAAGCCTTGCCACCTACCACGATGTCGCCCGAACGTTTCCACGGTCAGAACTTTCCGCATTGCTCGACGCCTGGCCGAAGGTGGCGGCCCGGTCGTTGGAGGCCCTTGAGGATATTCTTCCGGCCTACCTGAAAACTGCCGCGGCCCTTGAGAAGCTGCAGCCGCTGCCTGTCGGGGCTGAAAAGGATGCCGTCATCGCCATCAAGACGGTGGAAGCCGCGATTCAAGGCTTCGTCGACACGAAGGTCCAGGGTCTTGTGGATCGGGAATTCACGATCGCTCGCGATCGCGCCTTTGCGGCAGGGCAGAGCCTCGTCCAGGCGACGGGATGGCAGCCCGGAACCGTTCTGGCGCCGCCCGCCAAGCTAATCAAGACCGCTCTCGACGCACGCGACGGGCTTGAGTTCGCGGTCGCCCAATATCCGTTCCTGCAGCCCTTCGCCGATCTGCTCCTTCGGATTTCGCAGGAATTTTCGAAAGCGCCCGATGTCGTGGCGCTCGAGCGAGCGTTGACTGCTGCCACAGAGGCGGGAAAGACGCTTTGGAACGCGTCCAGCTACGCAAAGACGTTAGAGGCGGCAAGCGTGCTCCGTAACGCGTTGCAATTGACCAGCGCCGACAGGCTTGCCGCCCTTCGTACCGCATTGGGGTCGACGCTGACCGACGCAGGACAGCAGACGCGTGATCTTGCCCTGGCGCAGGCCGCCGCATTGATTGCTGCCCTCAAAAACGAGGTGGACGAGGCCGCCGACGCGGCGGAGGCGTGGCTCGTCGCGGAGGTCTTTGCCAGCCCACCTGTGAGCGTTCTGCTATCGACCTTGGCGCAGACCGCCGAGACCATTCTTAAAACAAGAAATGATCTGCTTTCTAAGCTCAAAGATAACGAATATCGCTTGGCCATCTCGATCGGGACGGTCATGCAGTTCCTGAAGCTTGGTGCGGCGACCGTCGAGGACGCCAAGCTCATCCCGGCCTTGCTGTTCGTTGCCGTCCCCATCCCCTCGGTCGCGGGCAGGAGCCCAGTCGAGGACAAGATCGTCCTTCTCTCGCCGTCGAACTACGACAAACCGGATGACCTGCTGGCAGACGAGACCCAACTGGTGAAGACCTTGGCCGGGATCGCCGAGAGCGGATCACCCGCCTCTATAGCAACGCAACTGTCCGCGCTGCGCGTTCTCCTGAACCGAAACAGCAGCGATCTTGCGGCGGTCCAGATTGTCGGGAACTTCCGGACCGTGATGGACCAGATCCTTCAGGCCAACTTCGCTTCACTGATCAATTTCCAGGCGATCCGCCATCTGGTTGAAGACGAAGTCAGAAAGCTGTTGCCGACCCGAGTTTCAACGCAACTCGACTATTCGGTCCCCCTGAGACCGTTCCCGGACGGCGCGCCGATCTTTAAACCGATCGACAACGGGCGCTTCACGATCCACTCCGTCAATACGGTCGACTTCACCAAACCTGGCGAGCCAACGTTCAATGCACAAGCGCATGCCGAACTGGCGCCCTTCGAGATCAAGCTGCTTGGCGGCTTCGATGCAATCACACTGGTGTTTTCCGCAGCCAAGCTGACATGGAATCAAGGCAGCGAGCCGCATTTTTCAATCGATTTCGTCGACTACCGGATCGGAGCGGCGCTGTCTTTCGTCGACCAACTTGCAGGTGCCTTGGGTCAATCCGGCGGCGGCGCCTTCGTCAAGCTGGCCGCCGGCTTCCCAGGGATCGAGGCTGGCTACCGCATCAATATCCCGGCCTTTACGCTTGGCGGCGTCACCTTCCTGAATGTCGGTCTCGCGGCAGGGGCGCGGCTGCCGTTCGACAACCGGCCGGCCCAGTTTCTTGCGTCCCTTTCGTCGCGCGAAGATCCCTTCGTGATCATCGCTGGTGTCTGGGGCGGCGGTGGACATTTCCAGTTAACATCGGACGGGCGAAGCATCACCGGCTTCGATGCATCCTTCGTCTTTGGTGGTGGAGGCGGGGTCACATACGGTCCTTTGACGATGGTTGGCCGTATCACGGTCGGCGTATTTATCAGAAAGGTCGGGCAATATACCGAAATTGCCGGTGACTTTTTCGCTGGCGGATCCGGGCGCGTGGCGATCTTCGGCATCTCGGCCAGCTTGACCGTCACCACTGGAATGACGGGCGATGGCGATATGTTCGGGTCAGCGGTCTTCCGCTACTCTTTCTCCGTGGGTTTCGCCAAGATCAGCTTTTCCGTCACCGTCGCCAAGAAGGAATCGAAGGGGTTTTCCCAGCAGCAACAGACCAAGCAGGCCATGCTGGACAGCCGTCAGCCCTACATGGTTGCGGATTTGTCCGGGGCAGTCAGCGCTCCATCGTCGGGAAAGAGCGCGCACCTGAGAATATCAACCGTGCGCCAGGACACCAACTATCGGGAATGGCGGCGCTACTTCAGTGGGTTGCGGCCGGAAGGATACTGAGATGAGCTTGAATTCGCCGCTCAACGACAAGAGCCACGATGTCGATATTCTGGCCCGCACTGTCCCTTCTGGAGTGCTTGGGGATGCGCTGAGGGTTACGTTGGCTTTGCGGCCGGTCAGGGTTTCCGGCGAGGGCGCAGCGAAGCTTGAAACCTGGCCGGCCGATATTGAAGCGGGTATCGTCCAAGGTCATGCGAGATTGGAGCTTCGCTTCCCAAGTCTAACCAAAGACCAAGACCGGGCAACTCCAAACCTGTGTGTCACCAGCGCCGTAGACCTGACGATGAGACCGTGGCCGAACAGGTCGGACGTCGCCACCGCGCTGAAGATCTGGCAGGAGGTCTTTCCTGCAGAAAGCGCTGATTGGGAGAGACTCCATGCCGACCTTCAGACGAGACAGGACCTCGATCAAGGAGACCATCCCGATCACGCGCCGATCTGCGTCTCCGGACGCCAGGGCGAAATGGTTTTGCTGGCGAAGATGTTGCGGGCCATTGAAACCGCTCAGGTGGCGCTGTCGGACACGCCGGTGCAGCGCAGTGCCGAGCTCGCGATGGCCGCGTGGCGGTCAGCTGAGGAATTTCTCCACGCTCATGAGGATCTGGCGAAGATCTACGGGCCGCCGAAAGAACCCGAAGCTGCGGCCGACGGCACGTCAACCGATAAGCCCGATCCCCTCACCAACTCCCGGCAAACAAAGCTCAAGCGTGATTATGCGCGCAAAGCCCTGGAGCGTGTCAAAAGCGCCTGCGACGCATCTCGGGCCGTCGGATCAAAATGTGTCGAAGGCTCTGCGCAAGAGGCATCGAAAGCTCTGATTTCGGCAACTTTGGAACGCCTGGTCGACGGCATGGTTTGCCTCATACAGGGAACCGATGTCGCCGCCGATCGCAAAGTCGAGGCGCTATACAAGCGGCTCTTCGAGTTGAGACAATTTTTTCTCCTGGCGGCAGCACTGGATTCCGGAGCGTTGGCTGCTCTTCAAGCAAGCGAGAAGAGCGAGCCCAGCGATGCAAAAAAGGACATCGCCGCTGCCTCAGTCAACCCGGATCTCGAAAAATCGCAGGGCAAGATCGACCTGAAGGATGCGCCCGCCAGGACGAGGCTCTCGTCACTGGAGGAGTCACCTGACCTCGGCCGCCTCTTCCGTTTCTTTGTCGATTTCCAACTCCCAGCGCACAATCTGCTGGAGGACCTCCTCAGACAGAAGCTGCTTGCGGACGGCGGGGTGCTGGCGCTCGTCCGGCTCACGGGACCGGACCTTTCCAAAACCTTCCAGGATGATGAATTGTCGCGGTGGACGCTGGCGAAGTTCCGCTTCAACGCCGATAAAACGAAGATCGTGTCGTTCCTTCCGGCAAGCCGGGAGGAACTTGTGCTGGCACAGGCAGATATCGATCCTGCACAGACCAGAGCCCTGCTGCACCAGTTGGACGGTGTTTACATGCTTAGTGGGTCTGCGATTGGGGTTGATCCGGCGCCCCCCGGCGGACTGGCAGCAATGACATTGCCGGCCTATGAACTGGTTTCGGCGGATCTGCGCGGGGCGGCGCGGGAGATCGACAGCCGCGCGGACCGTCTCCTCTCAGCTGTCTCTTTGAAGGGGCAAGCGGGAACGCAGACAAACGGGCAACCAAGCAAGTCAGGCCTCCGGTCGGGGGGCTTGTCCGTGGTCTCGTTCAGTGCAGCACCACGTATTTCGCGCATGATCGGGACGAGCCAGGCGGCGAATGGCCTCGCCTGCGGCGACACCTTCCTGGACGCCGAAGATCTCTCGATGGGGCGACTTCCGCTGTTTGGCATCCGAGCGCGCAAATCTGCCTCTGATCCCTTTCTCCACCATTGGTACATCCAGACGCGCAAGCGGGTGCGCTTCCTGGAGCGATCCCTCGGCGGAAAGTCGGTCGATGTCGATCGTCTGATCGGTCAGCTTTATCCAGGAGATCAGACGCACAACGGTCCTCGCCGTCTCGCCCAGGCGAGCACCGACCGCACCGTGCCTCGCGTTTTCGATCTCGCCGAGGTGGAGGCGAAAGATCGGCTGTATGTCGCCGCCGTCGACGCGGCGGAGGTGACGTTTCTCGGCGATCCCATGGGTGTCGAAACAGGACTTCAGTCAGCCGACCAAACGCTCAAGGACAGTTCCAACGATATCTTGATGGACCGCGAGATCTCGCTCTTCAACATCGATGATGCGGAGGATGCGGCCGTCATGCCGGTCCGTTTCGGTATGTCGGTGGTCGCCGGGTTCGTGCCGATGTTTCTCGGAGGCGGCGTTCTGACGCCGGCGGAGGCGGCCGAGCGCTTCAATGCGATCCCGGAATCGACCGTCCCGCGAAGGCAGATGGACGGCCTGCCGGAGGGACGGCGCTATCTGCGCAGCGAACCGGTCGCGTCGCCGCAGATTCTGATCCCGAAAGACGAGGTGGATGATGCGGTGAAGGCTTATCAGCGCCCCGGCGGCGGCCCTGATTACTCTCCACAGACAACAGGCCAGGTGATCCTGCGCACAACATTGACGAAGGCTGGCGTCAAGGCCGCCAAGTCGAAACCCGAGGAGGTCGTCCGCGTCGTGCTGCCGCCCATCATCAGTCTCGAACTCGCTGAAAAGCACGGCGTCTTCGACGATATCCGGCCACGCTGCTTTCCCGGCAAAGGCGGGAGCTATCCCGTCGATACGATCGGCAAGGTCCCGCTTTTTCCGATGGCCTATCACCGGCCAGGCACGGCGCAGCGCCCGCGTGATGGCCTGCGCAACATCCATATCGACGCAGGTTTCGGCGGCTATCCCCTTGTTCGCTATGACATCGGATCAGCCGCCGACAGGCCTGCCATCGTCTCCGCCGGCTTCGACGACGGCAGGGCGTGGCTGCAACAGGCCCGTGTGTGGGCCCGCGCCGCAGAAAGCGAAGTCAAACCGGAGCGGCCAAACCCACCGCCATCATCGCCCGTCGGCGATGCCGTTTTTGCGCCGATCGGCAGTAAGACCGTCGATCAAGGCCGGACGATTCCGTTTTACCCGGACCCGATGGCGTCGCAGCTTGTCATTCGGTTCCGCACCGGTGCCGATCTTCTCGGCCGCGACGCCGTTGGTCGAATCGTCATCCCCCTGATCGATCCGCACTCCTGGCCCGACGTAACGCCGGTTGCACTCGTCATCAGGTTCGGTGTGCCCGGCCAGTCGCTTTTTGTAGATAAGAACACGCGCCGTAAGCTCAGTGGGGTGGCGTGCCGCGAGGTGATCGTCAACTTGCCCCCGGGACTGGTCGGAATGCTCGACATGTGGGCGGTTCCTTCCAGGGATCAGCTGGCGCAGTGGAGTGAACTCGTCGACACGGCTGCATCGCTCGATTGTTTCCCCGCCATCAAGAAATCCTTTATCCCAAGCCTGTCGGGATGCGGCATCTTGGGCACCCACGCGCCCGATCGAGCGCTTCTCGATGACGTTGCCGGCCGGCTTTACGAAGAGCTGTTGACCCATCCTCTTCCCGAACTTGCCGAACCGCGCAGCATCGAACTTGTGCACGCGACGACACGCCCGACGAGGGCGGTCGAATTTCCGGCGGGTGACAGTTCCGTGGGACTGCTTCTGCGCCGCACGGCGGTCGGCGCCGTCTGTGACGGTCTTGGCGCCCAACTTCTTCCAGCCCCGCCGTCAACGATGCCGCTCGCCTGGGTGAGTGCCAGTCCGATCAGCGATGCACTGGAGGTCGATCTGGGTGGGGCCGTCTCCGTCGACCTCTCCTCCACCAGCAGCGTGGAAGTTCTGGCACGCGCCGTTGCTCCTTCGGGCGATGGGTTCGATGACGTCAGCCGTGGACGAAGCCGACGAAATGTCAACGCCGGCTCCGCGCAGGAAATCGTCGATCCAGAGAGCGGGTCGCTTCGGGATGCAACCGATGTTGATCTCTATGGCTTCAAGGTCTCTGCGAAGGGAAAGGTCGAACTCCTCAAATCCGAGCAGCTGTGGGCGCGTTTTTCAAATCTTCCACCAAGCCTTCCGGGGGCCGATCCAAGCAAGCCCGCCTGGCTATCGCTTCACGCACTGTTTGGCGGGCCAACGGGGGATATCGCCGCCGATATCCGCCCGCTTTTCGGAGACACCCGGGCCCGCAGGGTCGAACTCAAATTCAATGCCCTTGCCCGCCATTCGGGCGCATTTGTGAAGCGCCCGCGTATCATCTCCGGCAGACGCGTGGTCGATGGGCCATTGTCAGGGGACGAGACAACGCGGACGCAGGATGGATGGAGTAAGAGCATATGGTTACTGGCGTCGGCGCGACCGGGAACGCCCGTTGCGGCTGCCCAGGCCGACCCGCTGATCGCGGAGGAGGAAGATCCCCGGGGAGGGCCGTCCATCGTCATCAAGCAAAGGCTCTGCCAGGTGCGGCTTTGGTTGCAACGCCCCTGGTTCACGTCGGGGGAAGACGAGCGTCTGGGCATTGTTCTCTGGCCGCGGTTCAACCGCATTCCCAGCAAAAAGTCGTTTTACGGCCCCTGGCGAACGGCCCCGCTCTACGAACGACCGTCGTTGGGGGATTCGAAGCCGGCGCCCCTTTATGACGATTACATGGTGCTCAATCGCTTCGAGGACCGTTTCTTGACCGGGGCAGCGCGTTTCGTGACGCGCTGGGGCTCGGATCCGACAGAGGCTTTCCCGAAAAATGGATGGAAGGATTGGGTGGTCCCCTATGAGATCTTTAAGGACGTCGACTTCGATGTTGAAGCTGGAACCGTAGAGACGCGCCGTGCCGATGTCGCGTTTGTGCCGAAAGTCGCCATGCCAATACCCGACAAGGATAAAGACGCCGGCGCTGGCAGCGGAAACGGCCAGAAACGTCAGCGCTACCTCAATGTCGACCTGCTGACATACGAGCCGCGCTTCCACGTGGACCGGGAGCAATGGTATGTCGACATCCGTCTCGACCCCAAGGACATGATCTCGCCGTTCCTGCGGTTAGGGGTCGTGCGCTATCAGCAGCAAGCGCCGCGTGATCTCCAGGTCTCCTTCCCTGGTGAGCCCTTTCAATTCCAGTTGCTTACCGGGCGGCAGACCCGCCTTGAGGTGAAACCGGAGGCGGCTGATCCGTCCCGAACGCGGTTGGAAATCATCGTTACCGGCCCGGCGACCCTCGATACACAATCTCGATCGAATACCATGGTTGACGCGACGGTCGAGACACGGATGATTTATCGCCTGCAAGGACTCCATCGCGTCAGCGGTCTCCCCGTCCTGTCGTCGGAACTCGAAATCACAGCCGTTCGCGAAGGCGAATGGAAAGGGACGTTTGTCGTTCCCAACAAGGCTGTTTCGGATCCGGATCTGGAAATATCCGTCCATGTCGAAGAGAAGGCACTGCGGCCTCCGACAAGTTACTTGGACGAATTTCTGAGCCCGGAGCGGAAGGAGGCCGAGGCGCGGCGCGCAAGTGCGCGTTACGTTTGCAGCATCTCCGTCCCCAAGCAGCGCCGGCGTGGGGCACTTTGATTATTGCATCGCGTATCCGAAAACTCCCAGAGAGGAGACGGACCGTCCAACAGTCGAAAGGCATTTAATGCGATAGGGCCGCTCAAAGGGAACGCAGCGGTCGTAAGTGTCAGACGTCAGTTTCTCGTTCAATGTGCATTTGCGGAATGGGAAATAAGATTTTAAGTTGCATCATAGGATTGGAGGAGTCATGAAGCGCATAACAACAACTGTCGTTGCGTTGCTCGTCACGCTGGCGCCGGCGTCCGGTTTCGCTGCACCGGTCACTTGCACGGGCTCGCCCGCCGCGATGATCGACGCAGCGAAAAGCGAGATGCAAAGCGGGCTCGATCGCGCTATTACTGCCATCAAGGATCACGATCAAAAGACCGTTGACCTACTCACCCGCTGGCTCGGCGTGCGCAATTCAGATCAGGAGCAGCGTGTTCTCGGTGTGTTACGCGCGGCGCGCGGCTTGTCAGATAGCCTTACGTTCGTTTGCGACATGGCCAACGACGAAGGTACGTTTGAGAAAATTGTTGCTCAAGCGGATAACGGTCACGAACTCTTGTTTACCGCCAGATATTTCGGTTACCCTGAGACGGGGTTGGTTTCCCGTCCTACAATCCTGTTCCACGAAGTAACACATATACCAAGTGTTGCGGATACGAATGGAAATGACAACCCGAAGGAAGTCTATAGTAAAGACGAGGTATTGAAGCTGGCGAATGACAAACCGGCAGATGCGTTACGCAACGCTAGCAACTATCACTACTTCTTAGGAGCATTTTTGTATGGCGAGTGATGCGAAGTGACCGCTAACGCGAGCCTCGTGCGGCGCTATGGCATGGTAGCCCTTCCCGGCACCGTTGGGTCGAAGATCCGGAAGTTGCCGCCATTTGCTGTAGACGCTCCGTCCATCTGCTCGTGTCGTTTGGCATTTAATCGGGTTCTTCCTCAAAGAGCCTTCAACAAGTGGCAATGGAGAGGAGAGGAAACTATGAGAAAAATCCTGACAGCTGTCGCTTTATCACTCGGGTTTTGCAGCCAAGTAGCGGCCGCTCCGGGGGACTGCATGAACACTGATCCTGAAGGATGGAAGACAAACGCTGAACAGAAAGCGCTGTACGATAAGCTCGTTCAATATATGTCTTGTCCTACAGACGATCCAGCGAGCGGTCTGCTTGCGGACAAGGTCGCATGCAATTATTTCGTAGGAAAGGTTCTGGCGGAAATCTACGGCATTAATGACTTTTCCACTGGCGCCGGAACCTGGTTGCTGGCCAACCAGATGTTGGATTATGTTGCAAGTCACCCCGAGACTTGGTCAAAGTTGGGAAAGGCTAACAGCCAGGCTGTATTGGACGACGCTGCGCAGGGGGCGGGTAACCAACAGCCGGTGCTGGCCCTTATGCCGGGGGATCCGGGTCATGTTGCGATCATTCTGCCAGGATCCCCTAAGGTATCGTCAACCTGGAAGCTCAAGGCGCCTAACTCTGCTGCCTTCTCTTTGGGACATGTTGAGAACGCTTATGTGTTTTGCCGGCTGTCGTTCGCTTTCTCGGACCCCTCCCAAGTGGACATATATTGGCGGCTTAAAGGGATGTAATAGGCCGCTCGCGGGACGTTGTGCCGTCAGGTCGCGAAATCTGTGTTGAGGCTCCAGCGCGGAGCGATGCCGCCGCGCTCTGTCCCGCCTCGTTCATGACGGCCGACGGAGTTTGGAATCGGTGGCCGGATGAGGTCGGAAACAGCTCTTCTAATCGGCGCCAACGCACAGTCCTGCATGTGCGGCTTATACACGGCTCTTGCGAGTGTCAGTTCGCTTCCTGGGGAACCGCAGCGATACCTTCATCGACCACCAAGCGCCTCCGACGCCTGCTGACTTGAGACAGGCGCAGGCTTAAGCCAGTAGATTGGTGCCGATCCCCTTTCGGTTAAATCCGGGAGCACAAAGAGCACAGATGTTCCACTGATCGACCGCACGAAATCGGACGACTTCGCCATTCTCTTTTCACGCGGTCGGGGCCAGTCTTCACGAAGAGCAGCTTGCTGAAATTCCCTGAAACCTTTGACGGACCCCTCGTCCTCGCGCCTCCTCGACGATCGACCTCTTGACCACCCCGATTGTACGCTTCGGCCGATTTGGGAAATCCCCATTCGCTCGCACGGCGACAGCTTGCCTGGTCAGTGCCGGCCTGTTGCTATGGTGTTCACGTTCTGGCGGAAAAGATCGCATATGTATCGAAGGGAACTTCTCGGGCTGGGGAACAGAAGAACGTGTTACTTGCCAATCACCTAACTATCGCGAGTGGTGGTCGGCGGTTCGATTCCGTTCAAGGCGATAAGGAATGAACGCTGGCCTTCGCTGCTTGCGGACTGTCCGGTTTTGGCTCGGGCTTGCGGCAAGACGACCGGTCGGTGACAGAGCGGTCATTAGCGAGCAAAAGGCCGCTTGCGGCGGCCTTCCGCGTTCTCTAGTGTTTCATTCAGCCAGCAGCCTTGATGCTCGTATTGCAAAGGCTCCAATAGCCGCCGCCCTTCTGGATCCACTTCAGATCTCCAAGCGTTCCGGCATCCTTGGCCGAATGATAGGCATCGACGCAGGTATGGAGGCGAGCCTTTGCGGGCGTCTCGCTCGAATATTTCTTGTCGATCGCCTTCGGGAACTTGACGCTCTTCGGCGCCGCGGTCGTTGCCTTTTCAGGCTCTTTGTCGGTCGTCTTTGCGACGTCCGCCTCGTCTTCCTTATCGGCGGCAGCTGCGTCCGCGCCACAGAATTTGGCGCGGAAATCGTTCCACTTCGTGTCTTTGGCGGAGCCGTCAGCTTTGGCCGCCTGATATTTTGTGCTGCATTCCTTCATCGTCAGCGCGTGCGCCGGCGTCGACATGATAAATGCAGCAAGCAACGATCCGGCAGCGGCGAGAAGCAATTTGTGCGACATGTGATTGGCCTCGGTCGATGATGTTGACGTTACAATCTTCTCTTCCGCCTGAGCTACGGCGCCGTTGACGGAAGGGCTCCATTGGGGCTCCTGCTCAATGAACCTCCGATGAACAGTCGTCCTGACAAATCATCGCAGCCACCCCCGCGCTCGCGGGCGGCCCAGCAAGGTCTGAACGTCGACATAAGCCTATTGGATAGATGTTCGCCTTGCCCTAACGCAGTTACAATCTTCGCGCGAAATGACGAGGAGGGGGCATGCGTCGCAGTTATCGCAATCCGCAGAAGAATTCCGTGCTGTTCAGAGCGCCGGGCTTGCTCATCGGCGCGCTCGCGTTTGGTGCGGCCGGCGGCTGGACCGCGAGCGACTTGCTGGCCTCATGGAGCGCTTCGGGCAGCTCCGGACAAACGTGCAAGATCAAGGGCAATGTCAGCATCGAAACAGGCGAACGCATATTCCACGTACCAGGGCAGCGATACTACGCACAGACGAAGATCAGTCCCCAGTATGGCGAACGTTGGTTCTGTTCGGAAGCCGAAGCTTGGGCGGCCGGTTGGCGGAAATCGAAATCATAGTGAAGTGGGGATTCGGAATGGAGGATCCTTTGTGGCACCGCATGCTTTTGGGGCCACTGCCTGACTGGTTGCCATGGTGTTCACGTTCTGGCCTAAGAAGATCGCATAAAGGATCGTCGGGAACCTTTTGAAGATGTCCCGGAGATGCTGCGGTGGATCGGATGTGCCGGTGGTATAGACTGGCAGTCCGGTTGACGCTATTCGTGATGGACCAGCACATGACCAAACCATCCCGTGGATTCTCCAAGGCCTCCTATATTGAAAAAAGTGCAACGCAGTTTTGCCGTCGAGTACAAAAGCGGCAGGCGAAAACTCGATCCCAGGTCAAACTCGATCTGGGGCAACGTGGATTTAAAGTCCGTGGCTCGCGACCTAGACGAAGAGACAATGCCTTTTCTGTCGGCTAGCTCTCAAAGTGGCAAATCCGACGACATGTCTTTATCAAAAGCAGATCAGGCCAAGCCGTTGTTGACACCGCCTCTCGTGGCGTCGACAACAGCATCAGATAAACAGGAGATAATCATGGCCGACGAGACTGCTACGATAACCAGTGCCGATGCGCCGACCGTTGTCGAAACGCCAATTGCGCCGAAGAAACAGCGCAAACCCCGGGCCAAGAAAGCCGCGGCACTCGAAACCGCGTCAGCTGACGCTACGGCAGAGCCAGCAGCTGCTCTGGCCGGCGTCGGTGGTGTGAAGAGGAGAGGGCGCAAGACAAAGGTGATCGAAGCTGCGCCGAGCGCCAAACGCGCACCTGTGCGCCGTGCTCCAAAGGCCGCGCCGACGACAGCAATCAATGAGATGGCGGATCTCCTGCAGTTGGAAGAGGAAAATCAACGGCTGCGCAAGCTTCTGGCCGAAAAACTTCGCGCTGAAAATGCCGATCTGCGCAAGCGGCTGAAGCTCGATTGATAAAAGCAGCCGGTCAACCGCCGGCCGCATTTCCATGCTTATCGCGATACACATTTTGGCGACGGTGGATGCTGTTGCCGGAATTAATACTCATTGCCTGCTTGCGGGATAAAACGCGAGGTCGGATAGATGGCGTCTCCCTGGAAATTTCTTGCCCGACTGATCTCACCGGGACGCGAACCAAAGAGTGAAAATGGCGCGGCCGATGAAGTTACGCCGAACGCGTTGGCTATTTCCGGTCCGACTGAAACGCCTGCAGAGGACAGCCTGATTAGCGCTGCTCGTCCGGCAGGCGATGAGCTATCTCGTCACGATCAAGCCTCTGCAATCTCTGCAGTGCCTGTGCATTCCGAAGAAGCCGAGAACGATGTCCATGACAAGCTCGACGGCGAAGTCGCCAAAATCGTGGAGGTCGCTGATCCCGCTATATCCGGTGGTACTGGTATCGACGTCACCGCTGCACATGATACCCCTAGGATCAAGAGAACAGTCGAGGTCGCACCGCGCAAGCAAAGGAATCGCGGCAAGGAAGTGGTGGCGATAGCGAGCGATCGCCAGGTTATCCACACTGCCAACGAGATGAGCCTCGATGACGAGATCAGGATGCTCAGGGATCAGTTGGCCAGAAAGCTAACGTTGCAAAACGCGCAGTTGAGAAAAATGCTGGAGCGGTTCGAGCGGTGAGCGTGGCGCGCTGCCCGCCTTTTAACCCAGGATCGATTGCAAGCCTGTTGCGGTGTAAGGCGGAGCCGGGAAATGACAGCCATGTAGGCTCCCCAATGCCTGGCGTCATTTCCCGCGTCTTCGTCTCACCGGGGCAGGCAGTCAAGGCTGGCGACGTCCTCGCGTCCATCGAGGCCATGAAGATGGAGACCGCGATCCATGCCGAAACGGACGGCACGATTGCAGAAGTGCTCGTCAAGGCCGGCGACCAGATCGACGCAAAGGACCTCGTCGTCGTTTAGCTCCCATCGGCCAGATCAAAACCGAAGGTCGCATCCTTTTGCGACTTCCCATCGCAAAGCAATGACAGCCTACGAGCCAGCTGCTGGGGCTCAGCCGCGGTCGAAGAACTTGGGACGGGCCCATGAAAACGGGTCGTCGGTGCTTATCCCTTCAAGGTGGGAATCTCAACGGCAGCGCTATACTATATTTTGAAAAATAGTATAATGAGGTTCGAGTGGGAATGACTGTTATTCGAGGAGAGGGCGGGGCAGCGTCCACGGGGTAAAAGCTGCCAAGCTTGCTTGCAGATCGTACCTATACTATTTTTGTGTAAATGATATAGAGGCCCCAGTGATTAAGCAGATTGATCTCATGTTCCGCACCATGGTCGCGGAACTCCAGCAGCGGGCATTTGATGATGATTGGGCGGAAGATTTTCCCCCATCGGGTAGATTCGTTCCAGTGGCAGTCGATGGTCGCCGTTATTGGTATTTCGACCAACCCGATGGTGAGGGTGGGCAGAAGCGCCGGTATGTCGGACCTGCCGATGATCCCTTGATTTCGGAACGGGTCGAAACCTTCAAGGGTGAGAAGTCAGATTATAAGGCTCGCCGCAAGTTCGTTTCCACGCTAACGCGTGAAGCCGGTTTGATTGCCGCTGATCACTTTACCGGCGATATAGTGCAGGCGCTCGCCAAGGCCGGTCTCTTCCGGCTGCGCGGCGTTCTTATCGGCACCGTCGCTTTTCAATGCTACTCGGCATATCTTGGCATCCGTCTGCCCTCGGCGGCGATCCTAACAGGTGATGCAGACATAGCGCAGGATTTCGCAATCTCCGCCGAGGTGGCGGATTCGCTGCCGCCGATCCTCGATCTCCTAAAAGGGCTTGATCCAACGTTCCGCGCCGTGCCGCATATCAGCGGCAGCTCTCGATCTCATGCCTTCCGGAATCAAACCGGTTACAGGGTCGAGTTCATGACAACTAACAGGGGAGCCGAAGAATATTCGGACAAACCCGCCAACATGCCCGCTCTCGGTGGTGCGTCAGCCGAACCGCTAAGATTCATGGATTTCTTGATCCGCGATCCCGTTCGTTCGATCTTGCTACATGGTGCCGGTATCTCAGTTGTCATCCCTGATCCTTGCAGGTACGCGGTGCACAAGCTTATCATTGCCGGTCGCCGTCAAAATGACGCCGCCGGCCAGGCCAAACGGGATAAAGACCTCAGACAGGCAGGAATGCTATTCGACGCCCTGCCGGTCACGGGCCATGGGCCTTCACTGGTTGACGCCCTGAAAGAGGCATGGGATCGCGGGCCTGCGTGGAAGCTGGCGATCTCGGAAGCAGCCGAAACCATGCACAAGGAATATTGGGGCGCTATCAATCGAATGGTTGGCATTCTCGAGAGATAAAGGTTAGGCCCGCTTGAAAAGGCAGGCCATATGACAACGCTCATTCGCATCAGGTTGCGCTGGGCCTAAGTTTTGTCTGGCTCAGCTATTCACGCCGCTTTCTGGACCTAGTTCGAAATCGTGGCGGCCAATGCTACCTTGTCCTCGGAAGAAAGCGACCATGGTGCTGTTGCACGACCTCAGGCGCACTTACGCGCGAGAAACGTGCAGGTCGCCAGTTCGTATCCCATCAACTGCACGCTTGGCGAATTGCGAGTCGTGCGGTTCGAGCCCGCTTACCTCCAAGGGGTCGATGGGGCGGCCGAGTTCGGCCCATCGCTGTTGCAGTTCAACCATCATTGGCCCTTTGCGGACCTAAGGGGTCGCATGGAGTTCTCCGCAATCACTCCTTTCGAATCCGACGGATGATTTAGCCCCAGAGTGAAGAAATTTTTTGAAAATAGGTTTCGACTGGAGAAAATTGTCGCGATATGTTCGAGAGCAACTGACCGGGCGGATTGAGAAGGTATAATCTATTCGATCTTTGGATGTAGGCTTGTGCCACGTGCATGGAGTTGAGCCCCCCAGTCAATTCAACGGCTAAATGCTTTTCGGGAGTCTTACCGTCATGGATACTCAATCACAGCCGTCGCTCATCGCGACAATCCGATCCCACGCACCCAACATGACGCGAGCCCTGGAAAAGGTGGCCGCTTTCGTTCTGGCTGATCCCCAGACGGTGCTCTACAAGAGCATCACGGAACTGGCCGAGGAGGCGGAGTCCTCCGAAGCAAGCGTAATCCGATTCTGCCGCGAACTCGGGTATCCAGGTTTCCAAAACTTCAAGCTCGCCCTCGCCCATGAACTGGCGACTCTTCAACAGCCCGCAGCGAGCGCGCCTGGGGACATGGTTCAGGAACTCGTCGAAACCGCGCGAATGGCGTTGGAGGAGACGGAGCGACTACTCGATCGGGACGTTATTGAACGCGTATCGGCGCTGTTGCTAGCTGCTCGGCACATCGAAATCTTCGGTGTCGCGGCTTCCGCCATTACTGCGCAGTATCTGGAATACAAACTCGCGCGGCTCGGTATCCAGGCGCACATTCCGCGGGATTCCCATCTGGCGACCATGGCTTCCGCCACTGCTTCGGCAGATGATCTCTACATCCTCATCTCAAGCTCCGGGTCGACGATCGATACCCTTCGCGTGGCGGAAAACGCCCATGCTCGCGGAGCCAAGGTGATCGCCATCACCAACCGGACAAAGAGCCCGCTCGCCGCGACCTGCGATTTCAAACTGCTCGCTTCATCGCCGGAAACACCGCTGACGGGAGGTGCCTTCCCGTCGAAGATTAGCCAACTCCTCATTGTCGATGCCCTTGCGAACACCATTACGAAGCTCGATCCGTCGCGCTTGAAAACAATTACGGAAACTGCCGAAAGTGTGAGCGATCGGAACATTTGAAAATAATCTTTGAAATAAATCTTCAACTGAAAAAAATTATTGACGTAAATTGCCAGAATGATTAACGTCGCGCTCATCACGGAGTGCGGCGTCAATGGACATCATCGGAAAAATGCGGGGGAAGCTCGTCGTCTCTTGCCAGGCGGCGGAGACCAGCCCTCTCAACGCCTCAGAACACATAGTGGCGCTCGCACGCGCAGCCGTCGTCGGCGGCGCACAAGGGGTGAGGATCGAAGGGGTACGGAACGTCAAGGCGGTCCGCGCCGCGATCAGCCAGCCGATCATCGGCATCACGAAAATCAACCAGGCGGGTTCGGACGTCTATATCACTCCTACGCTGGAGGATGCGCGGAGGCTTGCGGAAGCAGGAGCCGATGTCATCGCCTTCGACGCGACGGACCGGGTGAGACCCGTTACGGTCGCCGAGATGGTTGCAGAGATCAATCGGCTCGGAAAAACCAGCATGGCGGACATCAGCACACTGGAAGAGGCTCGGCATGCGGTCGCCGTGGGGGCGGATTTCGCCGGGACAACTCTATCCGGATATACGCCTTACACCACGGTCTCTGAGGCCCCCGACTTTGCCCTCATGGCCGAACTTGCGACCGCGAACGTCCCATTCGTGGCGGAAGGCCGGATTTGGGACCCTGCCCAGGCGCAACGCGCCATGGCGCTGGGAGCGATGTTCGTCGTTGTCGGTTCGGCCATCACGCGCCCAGACGAAATTACCAAGCGCTTCGCCGACGCGATTGTCGGTCGCACGGCGCGGACATTTGGAGGATTGGAATGATCAAGACAGTCAAGGTTGCCGTTATCGGTGCCGGTTTCATGGGATCAATGCACGCTTCGATCTTTGCCAGCGATCCACGAGCCGAGCTCGTTGCGGTGGTTGACCGTGACATCACGCGCGGCAAAGCCCTTGCTGATTCCATCGGCAGAGGCGTTCGCGTCTATGCCTCGCACGAGGAGTTGCTTGCCGCCGAGACGCTCGACCTCGTCAGCATCTGCACGCCGGATCATCTGCATCTGGAACCCGCGCTGGCCATCGCCGCCAAGGGGGTCAATCTCTTCGTCGAGAAGCCTATTGCCTCGACGATCGAGGACGGACGTCGCATCGTCGAAGCTTGCAAAGCCGCAAACGTGAAGCTCGGCGTCGGCTACCTCCTTCGCTTCGATCCCCGCTACTACAAGGCGCGCGAGCTGATCGAAGCCGGAAAGATCGGTAAGCCTATCCACCTTTACGCCCGTCGCAACAGCGCTCGCACCGAGGGTCCAAAGCGATACGCAGGTACGCTCCCGCTCGCCATGCATGTGACCGTGCACGACGTCGACATGGTTCTGTGGATGCTCAAGGGGCAGAAGCCCGTCACTGCATACGCGCAGCAGACCGACATCCTGTTGGGCGAGATGGGTACGCAGGACACCATAGCAGGTGTCGTGCGCTTCTCGGGCGGCACGGTGGTGACATTCGAGAGCGCCTGGTCACTTCCGGCGGGTGCTCGTCACATGATCGATGCCCGTCTCGAAATGATCGGCACCGAGGGATCGTTCGAAGTGCAGTGCGGCGACAGCGGCCTCTACTTCGCCGACAACCAGAGCTCCCAGGAAATCGACACCCAGCATTGGCCGGAGATCGGCGGCAAGGTCGGCGGCGACCTCCGCCAGCAGCTCTCCAGCGTTCTCGATTGGGTCAACGGCGTCGACTGCCAGGTCGCGACGGGCGAAGAAGCGTTGCTCTCGCTCGAACTAACACAGGCGCTCGTCAAGTCGGCCGAAACTGGGGAGGTGCAACGCCTCTAAAAGCAGGGAGATACAGCGCGTATCGGCGCTGCGATGTGTGACCAACGGCTCGTTTTGACAACGATATTCAGAAAAGGGGAATGACATGAACAGACGTCAATTTGCTGCTTTAACGCTCGCACTCGCCACCTCTATGGCGGTGCCAGCCTTCGCGCAGGCCGCGGACCAACCCTACAAGGGCACGCGGCTCGCCGTGTTGATGGAAGGGCACCCGACCACGGACGGTATCCAGGCGCTCCTGCCTGAATTCACTAAGGAAACAGGCATCGAGGTCGAACTCGAAGTGGTCCCGGAATCCGACATCACTGCTAAAATGCTTCTGGAATTCTCGTCCGGCTCCGGCCGCTATGATGTCGTCCAGAACAACATCATCTTCATCCCGGGTTTCCTGAAAGCCGGTTACATCGCGCCGCTCGACGAATACGCCGGCAAATTCCCGTCGAATTATGATAAGGCCGATTTCGTGCCTGGTTACCTGAACACGAACATCGTCGACGGTAAACTTTACGGTCTGCCCGTCTACGGCGAAAGCACCTTCCTGATGTACCGGAAGGATATTTTCGAAAAGTACGGCATCACTCCTCCCAAGACCTTCTCCGAAGTCATCGCGGCAGCGAAGACCGTCAAGGAGAAGTCGGACGGCAAGATGGTCGGGATTACTATGCGAGGTGCGCAGGGGATCCAAAATGTCTACGTCTGGGCCGGTTGGTTGTGGGGCTACGGCGGTGAGTTCATCACCAAGGATGGCAAGTCGGCCCTGGCTGCCGACGAGGCGGCCAAGTCGCTCGACGCATTCGCGAGCGCGTTGCGTGATTACGGCCCCGTCGGTGTCGCCAACTTCGGCTGGGAAGAAAATCGCGTCCTCTTCCAAAGCGGCAAGGCCGCGATGACGCTGGACGCGACGGTGAACGGTGCCTTCAACGAAGATCCGTCGGTTTCCTCCGTAGTCGGCAAGGTCGGCTATGTGCCGGTTCCTGTCGAAACCGACAAGCTGAAGGGCGGCTCGTCGTCGCTCGCGGTGCACAGCCTTTATGTCGCCGCGGCTTCCCACAACAAGGAAGCCGCATGGCTCTTCGCATCCTGGGCGACGGCCAAGGAGCAGCAGATCAAGTCCTTTAACATCGCGCCGAATTCGGGTGTGACCTCGCTTGCGGCGTTGAACTCCAATGAGTTCAACAAGCGTTATGGCGCTTTCAAGGACGCGATGCTCGCTTCCATCAACGCCGGTAACCCGCAATATCTGCCGACGGTTGAAGCGGCGAACGAGATCATCAACAACGCGGGCATCGCCGTTTCTAAGGTGCTCGCTGGAACGGCAACCGCGAAAGACGCACTCGCCGAAGCAAACACGGCGAACGATGCCGTGCTCGTAAAGTGACACATAAGCGCCTTGCCCGGTTCGCCGGGCATGGCCACCTTAGAGGACTGACACCATGAAGGATGCGACCACCTATTTCTACCGTCCGGTCGTGCTTGCGTTCGGCACGATCTCGGCCATCCTCACGATCTACGTGCTTTGGCTGACACTTCAGAATATCAGCCTGCTTCGGCCGGGCCGCGAGAGTTTCATCGGCCTGGACAACTATTTGCGGCTTCTTCTGGATGCGCGCGCCCTGAACGCTCT
Source organism: Rhizobium sp. N122 (assembly GCF_002211295.1). Lineage (NCBI taxonomy): Bacteria > Pseudomonadati > Pseudomonadota > Alphaproteobacteria > Hyphomicrobiales > Rhizobiaceae > Rhizobium > Rhizobium sp. N122. Next base: position 83,503 of record NZ_LOKU01000016.1, read on the forward strand.
CGGCCGAACCATACTGTTTACGGTTGCCGCGACTGCGATCGAAGTCGCATTGGGTCTGGCAATATCGCTCCTGATGGATCGGGAGTTTGCCGGAAAGCGCATCGTGCGCGGCATTCTGCTCGTCCCTATCGTGATGACACCCGTGGTCGTGGGCCTCACCTGGCGGTTCCTGCTCGATCCGTCCAACGGGATGATGAACTACCTTCTTTCCATCATCGGACTTGGTCCGGTCGACTGGCTGGGCAGCCCGAATGTCGCTCTTCTCTCACTCCTTATGGCAGACATCTGGCAATGGACACCGTTCGTGGTGTTGTTGACTATGGCTTCGCTGGAGTCGTTGCCGGGCGACCCGCAGAACGCCGCCCGTGTCGACGGAGCCCGCGAATGGCAGGTGCTTTGGTACATCACATTGCCCGCACTGAAACGGGCGCTCCTTGTGGTCGCTCTCATCCGCGGCATCGATGCGGTCAAGGCGTTCGACATCTTCTACATCATGACGCGCGGCGGCCCCGCTCTGTCGACTGAGACACTCAACCTCTACGGCTACATCTCCGCATTCACGAATTTCGACATCTCGTATTCGCTGACGATTGCGATGGTCCTCACCATCCTGACGAACGTGGTCTTGCTGTTGCTCTACAACCTCGCCTTCAAGGCAGCGCAGCAGGGAGGCGTGTGATGCGCCGTATCGCTTTCTGGGTCGCTCTCGCCGTCCTTCTCATCTGCGTGCTCTTCCCGCTCTATTGGGTGGTGGCGACCTCGCTCAAGACACAACGCGACGCTTTCTCAATGCCTCCTGTCTGGCTCTTCCTGCCGACCTGGGAGAACTACGAGAAAGTGTTCAACAACGGCGTCTTCGTCCGCGCCTTCTTCAACAGTGTCATCATCTCGTTCTCGGCGAGCCTGATCTCGGTCGCGGTCGGCGCAATGGTCGCCTACGGACTGGTGGCGCAGGACGAGCCCACCAAGCGGCAGAACGAGAAGTTCATCTTGAGCCTGCGTATCGCTCCGCCACTTATCTTCATCATCCCGACCTACTTTCTGGCGGCGCAGATGAAGCTATTGAACAACCATTGGATCATCATTGGCGTCTACGCCTTCGTGAATATTCCTTTCGCGATCTCGCTCCTCATCACGTTCTTCGAGGACATTCCTCGCGAACTCAGGGACGCGGCGAAGGTCGATGGCGCGCGTGAGTTCACCATTTTCCGTGAGGTCTTCATGCCTGTAGCGCTCGGCGGGATCGTCGCCACGTTCATCCTGTGCGTGCTCTTCACCTGGAACGAGTTCTTCATTGCGCTTGTGCTGACAGGGCGCGACACCCAGACCCTGCCAGTCAGCATTACCTCCTTCCTTACTTTCCAAGGCGTGCAATGGGGACCACTCACCGCGGCTGCGACACTCGTAATGCTGCCCATGCTGGTTCTCGGCATGCTGGTTCAGGGCCAAGTCGTGCGCGGCATGTCGCTCGGCAGCATCAAGGGGTAGGAACCGTGACAGAAACGAGAACCATGAAACGATCCCTTCTGCTGAAAAGCATCCGGAAATCCTATGGCCCCGTGGACGTGCTAAGAGGCATCGACATCGACGTCAACGAAGGCGACTTCGTCGTCCTCCTTGGGCCATCCGGTTGCGGCAAGTCCACGCTCCTGCATGCGATCGCCGGGCTGCATCCCATCGACGGAGGTCTCATAGAGATCGACGGGCGCGACGTCACGAATGTGCCAACCCGCGAACGTGACATCGCAATGGTCTTCCAGTCCTATGCTCTCTATCCGAATATGACTGTGCGGCAGAACATCGCCTTTCCATTGCGGATGCGGAACGCGAGCGCCCAGGAAAAGGAAACCAAAGTGGCGCAGGTCGCCAAGCTCCTACAGATCGAACAGCTTCTCGACCGGAAGCCGCGCGAACTCTCCGGCGGCCAGCGCCAGCGCGTGGCCATCGGACGCGCCCTGGTGCGTGACCCGAAGGTGTTCCTTTTCGACGAGCCTCTTTCCAACCTCGACGCCACGCTCCGGGTCGAGACCAGGGTGGAGATCAAGCAGCTTCATGAACGCATCGCCAAGACGATGATCTATGTGACCCACGACCAGATCGAGGCGATGACCCTCGCCACCAAGATCGTCGTGATGAACAAGGGCGAAGTGCAGCAGATCGGGAGCCCGAACGAAATCTACCATCGCCCCGCCAACCTCTTCGTGGCAAAATTCGTTGGTTCCCCCGCGATGCACTTCATTCCCGGTACCATCACAGCAGTCGACGGCAAGGTCGTATTCAACGACGGCAAGGGGTGGACTCTGCCGCTTTCCCTGCCGGGCGGGGGTAGTGCCTCCGGCGAGGTCTTGCTCGGAATTCGGCCGGAACACATTCGCCCGGCACGCGATGGGCAGGAGGCGCTTCAAGCGCGTGCCGATATCGTCGAGTCGACTGGTCCCGAAGACAACGTCACACTGTCCTTCCATGGGCATTCCCTGGTCGCCCGCATGGAGACGGGAAGCGTTGCGCAAGGATCGAGGCTGCCCGTATCCATCGCGGTGGACAAGGTATCGCTGTTCAATGCCGCCAGCGGCCAGCTCATAGGCTAGGATGTCCGGATGGATCAGGATAACGCAATCCTCGCGGTGGACATCGGCGGCACCAAGACGCTGATGGCACTGGTAAAGGCGTCCGGCATCGTCGCCGAGGCAACAGTGCCGACAAGGCGGGAAGATGGTCCGGATACCTGGCTGGGAGCCGTGGCAACTGCCGCAGCGCCATGGCGAGGACAGTTCCGGAGCATAGGTCTTGCCGTCACGGGCTACGTGCACAACGGTCTGTGGTCGGCGATGAACCCGGCGACCTTGGGCATTCCGAAAGACTATCCACTCGTCGCCAAAGTCGAGCGGCTATTCGGACTCCCGGCAGTCGCCTTCAACGACGCGCAGGCGGCGAGCTGGGGTGAGCATATCCTCGGGGCCGGGCTGGGGAAAGACCTGGTCTTCATCACCGTCTCCACCGGGGTTGGGGGCGGGATCGTGCTGAATGGCCGCTTATTGGAAGGTCTTGCAGGACACTTCGGTCTCACGGCCGAGGGTGACGACAACGGGTTCCTCGAAGACCGCGTCTCCGGGCGTTGGATGGCTACCGAGGCCCGCCGCCTCGGTTACGAGGTCGACGCAAGGCAGGTTTTCGCAGCGGCGGCGACCGGAGAGGCCTGGGCGGCGGATATCGTCGACGGGTCGGCGCGTCGTGTCGCCAGGCTTTGCCGAAACATCCAACTCATGCTCGATCCGCCGCAGATCGTCATCGGTGGCGGCATTGGACTGGCGGATGGCTTCATCGACAGGGTGCGCAACCTGGTGGCGCCGCCGGGACAAGTCGCTCCGGTGTCCATCTGCCGAGCCGAACTCGGTGTACACGCAGGAATTCTCGGCATTGCGGATTTGGCCCGTGCCAAGTCGGTGCAGGCAGGCGGCTAAACCCGCATCACAGGAATAGAGGACCGGATCATGGTAGTTCGCAAGGCCGCAAAGGCGGACCTGTCGTTGATTGTCGATGCCTATCGTCTCGCTTTCGCTTTCGACGAGGAGCGCACCCGGCGTTACGTCGAAATGACGGGGCTGGACTGCTTTAGGGTCCTCGAAAGAAGCGGGCAGTCGGCGGCTGTCTGGGCTGTGGTTCCTTGTGGCCATTGGTTCGGCGGTCGGTCCGTTCCCGCTGCCAATATCGCCCATGTCGCCATCCAGCCCGAGTTTCGCGGTGGCGGACTTGCCGCGGAAATCCTGGACCTCTCCTGCGAGGACGCCCGTCGTGACGGAGCCATGCTCGCCAGCCTCTTCGCGTCGACCCGCCCAGTCTATCGGCGTGCCGGTTTCAATCTGGCCGGACATGAGATGGTCTACGAGGCCGAAACGTCGGAACTCTACAAAGTCCGGCAAGAGCTCCGCTCCCGCCGGGTGCCTCTCGACGGCGCCCGTAACGTGCTGGAGCCTATCTACCGTGCCGCATGCGTTGGCCAATCCGGGCTTCTCGATCGCAACGACGCGCACTGGAATGCTCACTTCAACACGGCGGCGAGTGTCCCCTCGGTCTTCGTTTTCGGCGATGACGAAGGCTACGCGGTGCTCGACACTTCCAAGCCGGGGCTGATCGAAATCCGCGACTGGGCGGCCATCAACGGAGCTGCCGCCCGCCAGATATTGAAGTTCGTCGGCACATTTTCGACTGCGTTCGAAAAGACCCGCTGGCACGGAGCGCCTCAGGACGCGCTCGTCTTCGCAATGCCGGACAAGGGATGGCGGCTTGTCCATCAGGAAGAGTTTCTGATCCGAGTCCTCGATCCGGCGTTGGCCCTCTCTGCACGCGGCTACGCGTGCGCGGACACCGAATGCACGCTCGCTGTCGACGGCGGCGTGGGGGGGGCGCATCGGATTTCCATTGGCAGCGGGCGCGCAACCTGTGCCCCTGGAGCCATCGACGGCGACAAGGTCCTCTCGGTGCAGGCATCGAACCTCGCGAGCCTCTATTCAGGGTTCCGTTCAGCCAGCTTCCTGCACCGGGCCGGAGTCGCCGACGGCGATCCTGAGACAGTGGCGCTCGCCGACAAGGTGTTCGCCGGACCATCCCCCTGGGTGGCAGAGCACTTCTGATTTTTTTCGGGACGCCAAAGCCCGCGCAGCCACGAACCTGAGGACAAAGACCATGGCGGAAACAACGAACATGCGGCGCGAGATCGAGGAGATTCCCGATGCCGTGAAGTGTCTTCTTGACAATTCGGCAGCTCAACTGGCCGCCGCAGGCAAGGCGCTGGCGCGGAAGAACCCCGCGTTCATCGCCACGATCGCGCGGGGCTCGTCGGACCATGCGTCGCTGTTCCTTAAATACGCGATCGAACTTGCAGCCGGGAAGGCCGTCGCATCTCTCGGGCCGTCGCTCGCATCCATCTACGGTCGTCCTATCGACCTTTCGCAGGCGGCGACATTCGCCATCTCCCAATCAGGCAGCAGTCCCGACATCGTCGAAATGTGCGCGTCGGCCAGACGCCAGGGAGCTCTCACTCTTGCCCTGACCAATACCGCGAACTCTCCGATCTGGAGGGAAGCGGAAGTCCCCATCGACCTGAACGCCGGCCCGGAACTCGCCGTCGCTGCGACGAAGACATTCGTCAACTCGATCGTGGCAGGTCTTGCCGTGCTGGCTGAGTGGATTGACGATGCCGATCTGAAATCGGCGCTCGACCGGCTGCCGGTGCAGCTCCGCACTGCGCTCTCCGCCGATTGGAGCGACATGCTGCCGTCTCTCGAGGACGCCACGTCCCTCTATGTCCTAGGCCGTGGACCAAGCTTCGCAATCGCGTCGGAAGTCGCGCTCAAGTTCAAGGAGACGTCGAACCTTCACGCGGAAGCCTATTCGACGGCCGAGGTCATGCACGGGCCGCTGGCGCTCGTGGCTCAAGGCTTGCCGGTCCTGGTGCTGGCGAGTCGGGACGCATCGGAGTCCGCGGCCGTCCTGCTCGCCGACGATTTCGTCGGCCGGGGCGCGGATGTCTTTGTCACCTCGGCGAAGACGGTGTCGGCGCGGTCGCTGCCGTTCGTGGAGACCGGACACACGCTCACGGACGCGCTCGCTCTCATCGTACCCTTCTATGCAATGGGCGAGCAACTGTCACGCCGCCGGGGCTTGAACCCGGACCAACCCGTGGCTCTCAAGAAGGTGACCCAGACACGATGAGACCGACAGTCGCGATATCAGCCGATCGGATATTCGACAGCATCGGGTGGCATGAGGGTTCCGGCCTTCTGCTGGATCACGAACGTGTCGTCGGCATCGTTAAGGTGGCGGACATCCCGCGCGACATCGACCGGGTCGATTACGACGGGCATCAGCTCGTTCCGGGCTTCATCGACCTCCAGGTGAATGGCGGCGGTGGAGTCCGTTTTGGCGAGGAAACGTCAGTCGAAGCGATTCAGCAGATCACGAGCGCTCACGCTCGGTTCGGCACCACGAAGCTGCTTCCGACTTTGATCACGGACACCCCGGAGGTGACGGCTTTGGCGCTCGAAGCCGGCCGTCGGGCTCGCGCCGCCAAGGTCCCCGGTTTCCTTGGCCTTCATCTCGAAGGCCCGCATCTGTCGGTGGAGCGCAAGGGTGCGCATAACCCCTCCTTCATCCGGCCGATGACAGAGGGCGATCTCGAAGCGATCTGCGCCTATCGCCGGAATGCGGGGTTGGTCCTGACCACGGTTGCGCCCGAAAACGTCACGACCGACCAGTCAGCGTGCTCGTTGCCGCGGGCGTGGTTGTGAGCATCGGGCACAGCAATGCCACCGCACAGACCGCGAGGCCCTACTTCGACGCGGGCGCTTCGATGGTCACCCATCTGTTCAACGCAATGAGCCCGCTGGGAAACCGGGAACCGGGGATCGTCGGGGCAGCATTGGATGATGGCAGGGTCTTTGCCGGGTTGATCGTGGACGGCGTCCATGTGGACCCGGCTACGATCAAGGTCGCGCTACGCTCAAAGACTACTCCAGGTTATATATTCATTGTCACCGACGCGATGCAAACGATCGGGACAGAGCTCGCGGGATTCGAGCTTGAACGGACGCGCCATCCGCCGGAAGGATGGGACACTGAAGCTGGCGGACGGGACATTGGCGGGTGCCGATATCGACATGATTTCGAGCGTCAGGTTTGCTCATCAGACTCTCGGTCTGCCTTTAGAGCGGGTGCTGGCGATGGCGTCGAGCGTGCCGGCGAGGGCAGTGGGCTTGGACGGCCGGTACGGGTATCTCCGGCCAGGATATGCGCCCGACTTTGTGGTTTTGAACGAGCAGCTTGAGTGCATCCATACTTGGATGGACGGTCGAGAAGCGAGTGCGCTCGAATCCATGAAATTGGATCATTGACTCAGGTCCTCCTCCCAGGGACGCCTTGGCTGCCGTCGGCATCTTGTCGACGGCAGCCACCTTTGAATTAATTGCGAGAAAGAAACCAGCGAACCGACGCCTAACGAAAGAACCGAGGGCGAAGACCCGAGGTCTGCCTTTGCACAATTCTGCCGTCACCAGGGTGGAAAAACAGCGAGGTCAGCGGTTCGATTCCTCTCAAGGCGAGGGAACGTTCGACATTGGTTGCAACGAGCCACAATCTCTCCAATGGGGCTTTGGAAGGGATTGGAAACGGCCGTTCGCCGATCTAAGCCAGCATCTGTTGCGGGCGGGTCAGCATCTCAGGGCGTAATACGGTGTCGAGGGTTTCCTTCGCCATCAGGCCGCGTTCAAGGACAATTTCATAAACTCCGCGTCCCGATCGGTGAGCTTCCAATGCAACCTCCGTCGCGTTGTCGTAACCTATATAGGGGTTCAAGGCAGTGATGAGGCCGATCGACTGCACGACATTGTCCTGAAGGTGATGACGGTTTGCAGTGATGCCACGAACGCAGTTTTCCGCAAGCGTCCGGCATGCGCGGGTCAAATGTTGGATGCGGCGGCCCCAGGACCTGGTTCAGAATACGAGCCCCAAGTGCTGCCTGTCCTGCGTCAGGAGGCGACGATAGTGCTGCTGAATCAGGTCCGGTGCATCCTGGAAAGGTGAGAGCTTTCGTGGCCAGTGCCCAGCTTGTTGCCATGGTGTTCCCGTTCTGGGCGAAGAAGATCGCATAATGGATTGGAGGGAACGGGCCCGGTTGTCGAGCAAAGAAGATAAGTCTTGGTAGGCGCATAGCCAAGGGCATGCAGTTCGAGTCCGCTCAAGAGAGCTAGGTTTTGTCAGGCCGCTGGCATGAAAGGCACAGTACGTTCTAAACGCCGACGGTGATTGGTCTCGTTGCCTAAGTTTCGGACGCAAGATCACTACCGAGTCTTACGATGTGATCGCTCCACCGGGATTTTACTCCGACCTGAGTCCAAATTTCCCTTCAGTTTTCGGGGATCAGGGCATGAACGTCATTACAATCGCAGCTCCTGTCGGCGCGGCTGGCGGGTCTCATAAACCATATACTTGGATCGTTCGATACCGGCAGGCGCGGAACGTTGAAAGCGGCCGCGATAGTGGTTAGGGCTCACTCCGATCGTCCGCGCAAAGGCGCGGCGCATAGCATTGACGTCGCTAAAGCCGCACATGGCGGCGATCTTCTGCAGCGGCTGGGCGGTATCCTCCAGCAGACGGCGGGCAGCGTCGGTTCGCGCCGCCGTGACGAAATCCGCCGGCGTCATGCCGAGCTCGCGGCGGAACACCCGAGCGAAATTGCGTTTGCTCATGCCGATTTTCTGCGCCAGATCATCGACGGCGAGCGGAGCGCCGAGGTTTGCCAGCACATATTCCTGCGCCTTTTGGATCAGCGTCGTTTCCGACATCTGGCCGACGAGATGGGCGCTGAACTGCGATTGTCCGCCTGGACGCTTCATGAACATCACCATGTAGCGGGCAACGATCATCGCGACATCGCGCCCGTGATCTTCTTCGACCAGCGAGAGCGCCAGATCGATGCCCGATGTGACGCCCGCAGCCGTTATGAGTGCACCGTCGCGAATATAGATCGCATCGGGATCGAGATCGATTGCCGGAAAGTCCCTGGCGAACTTGCCGGCACATTCCCAATGCGTCGTTACGTTCTTTCCGTCGAGCAGCCCCGCAGCCGCCAGCAGGAACACGCCGGTACAGATCGACCCGAAGCGCCGGACCGTCGGCACCCGCCGCTGCAGCCACGCGATAACCTCGGGATCGATCGTCTGGAACGACGGATCGCCAGCGACAAGCAGCGTGTCGATCGGCTCGTCCGGGTCGAAGATCGTCCGGTCAGCGAGGAAACGGAGTTTGCCCGTTCCGTTGACGGACGCCGCTCCTGTCGACATGATCTGTATGTCGTATGCATCCGTGTCGCCAAGCCTTCGGGCGGCTTCCCAGAAGACCTCGGCGGGGCCGACGATATCCAGAGACTGGACCCCGGGCGGGGAAAGAATAACAATGCGCATTGCCTTGACCCCTGTTGCGATGCGGATCCGGAAACGCCCCGCATGTTCAATCCATGCAATTAGCCTGCCAGCTTACAAAAGGCTGCGGCGGATCTGCCGGCTGTCGAGATGAAAATTCCACTGTGCCGGTGCCTCGCCGGCCTCGATCCTCTGCCGGGCGGCACTGAGCAAGGCAGGGGCGTTCCGCCTGGCGAAGGCGAGGCATTCGTCCGGCGAGGGCCTGGCGCCGAGCAATGTCCGCAGCGCAAACCGGTGGACGAAACAGTGGCCGCCGTTGCCGGCGTCAAACTGCAGCGCGTCGATATCCTCGCGCCATGTCAGGTGCAACTCTTCCACCCTATGCCTCGAAACGCCGGAAGAACGTGCCCGTCAGCGATCCGAGCAGCGCCCAGAAGACGAGGCTGGTCATGGCCGCGGCGGCGATGAACTGATGTTCGAGCGCTTCCGGAGCCAGCGCATGCCGGCCCTCTGGCGCGGCTGGCGCACCGATCACATGCGGAGCCGCGATCAGCACGATGGCGGCGACCGCCGTCCACGGGTTCCTGTGAAAGGCGATCAGGGCGAGGCCGCAAGCCGTCGCAGCCGCCGTCGCTATCCACCAGACCTGCCGGTCGGCAAGCGGCGCGGATGGCGTGCCCGGCAGTTCGGGCGGCAATCCCAGCAACGGCGCGATCATCACGCAGGCAAAACCCGCCAGCCCCCACATCAGCCCTTCGCGCCAGCCGAGCGCCTTGCCGCGCATCGAGATCAGCCCGGTCAGCGCCATCGCATAGCCGATGGCAGTGAGAATATTGGCGGCCAGCGTGAAGGCCGTCCGCTCGACGCCGTCGGCCGGCTCCCAACCTCCCTCTTCATGGTCATGAGCGGCCATCGCCGCATGATCGTGTCCCGCGGGAATAGCGGCTGCGGCGCCTGCCGCCGGCAGTGCCTCACCCGCTTTCTCGTAGACTTCAGCCTTGGCGATGAGCTGGCTCGTGCCGAAGAACTGGACGGCCGTGACAGCGGTTCCGACGATACTGCCGACGAGCACCGCGGTGAAGACGATCGAGCGAAACAGCGACATTGTCATTCTCCTCTCAGTGGCACGGAAACGCGTTGGCGTGGCGCGAGTCATGCGCAGCATTGTGGACGATTTCGATATGCGAGAAGCCGACAAAGCCGACGATCATGAGGCCAAGGCAGGCGGCAATCGCCGACTGAAGCAGCCTCGTGGCGGAAGCGGTGGCAACAGGTGCCGAGGATGAGACGATATAGGGCGTGGACATCGGAAAACCTTTCGACATGGCGCCTTTGGCGCCGATAACATGTTGACTGAAGGGCCAGCGCATAACCCCGAAAATCGATTTGGAAAGGATCATGCGCCAATTCAAACTGATGGAGCGTCATTGGCGTCCTGCGGGACGCGCGGCGCTCTATGGTGATCAGGCCGCGAAGGCGGCCTTGATCTCGTCTGCGTCGATGACGCCGGATTTCGCCACGGCCTTTTCGAGGGCGGCCAGGAACTGGTCATAATAATTCCAGGAGGATCGATCGACTGGATGGGCCGCTTCCCAGGCGCTGATCGTGCTGATCAGCTCGTCGCGGAAGTCGTCCCATTCGAAGAAGCCGTCCTTGGCGAGCGCAAGCGCCATGCCGAAGGCCTTTCGCTCCCACTCGCTGCCGAAGCAGAGCGAGCCGTTCGCCCGCGGCGGGTTGTCGGTGCTGCCCATCATCTCGGTGACGGCGAAATGCTCGAATTGCGTCTGCATGTCCCCTCCTCACGCTGCCCTGGCGACGGCGACACCCATCATCGCTTCGGGCGTGACCAGGGTCTCGAGTTCCGCTTCGGAAAGCCCGTCCGTGCCGGCCGGGCGTTCCGGCACGACGAACCAGCGGATCTGGGCGCTGGAATCCCAGACCTTGATCTCGACCGCATCGGGAACCGCCAGCCCGAACTCCGTCAGTACGGCGCGCGGCTCGCGGGCGGCACGGCTGCGGAAGGTCGGGTCCTTGTACCAGTAGGGCGGCAGGCCGAGCACCGGCCACGGATAGCAGGAGCAAAGCGTGCAGATGATGAGGTTATGGACATGGGGGGCGTTGGCCACCGCGCGCATGTGTTCGCCCTCGGCGCCCGCCATGCCCTCGGGCAACTGAAGTTCGGCGATGGCCTTCGGCGTGTCGGCGACGAGCCTGTCCTTGAACGCCGGGTCGACCCAGGCGCGCGCGACGATCTTGGCGCCGTTGAACGGCCCCATCTTTGTCTCGAAGAAATCGAGGACTGTATCGACGGTTTTGTCGGTGATCACGCCCTTTTTGATCAGCAGGGCTTCCAGGGCTTTGACGCGGGCGGCGCTGTAGGCTTCCCGGTCCTGGCGATAGTGAAAACGGTCCATCATTGTTGTGGCTCCTTGACTGGAATGGCGGCGACTGGTGTGCGTCTCAGGCGGCCTTGGAGGCTTCGCCGGCTTCCGGTGCCTCGACATAGTGGGCGTAGAGATCGGCATAGAGGCTGAAATTCTTCTCGGCATTATCGGGCCAGAGGTCACTCGGTTCGAAGCGAACGCAGTAGACCGGCATCGCCGCGCCGACGCCGTCGGGGCCGGTGTCGCAGAGATAGGTGTAAGCCCCGTCATAGACGGTCTCGATCGTTCCGAACTTGTTGCGGAGGAAACCGGGCAGCCTCGTATGCTCGACGGTGGGCACATCGCGGATCGCCACCGTATCGCCGACCTTGAATTCGAAGGTCACGCCGATGTCGCGCTTGGGGCTGTCGCCTTCGATGAGATATTGCACGACGCGCCGGTCGATCGCCTCATCGCCGGCCTCGTGCAGCGGCTTCGACGGCTCGTTGTAATATTCCTCCGTCAGCGCATCGAGCTCTTCTGCCGTGATATAGCCGTTGTCGATGAAGTATCCCGATATTCCGCCGAGCCACTTCTCGTAATAGCGAAACCTGAAATAATCGAACGGATTGAGGGACTCCGCCCCTTTCCTGAGGTCCGCCCAGGTCCAGATGGTCTTGAACGTCGATGGCGTCTCGGGAAGCGGAAGTTGCGGCGACAGCGCCATCATCGCCGTATGGATGCCGAAGATCCTGGTTTCCCAGACTTCGACGAAAACGCGCGTTTCGGTGCTCACGGGCCCCAGCCCCTCAAGGCCGCCAAGATAATGCTGAAGTTTCATGGGATCGTTCCTTTATGGTGAATGATGACGATGACGCTCAGGCGGTCGCGGATTTCTTGCCGGCCAGAAGCTGGGTTCCGATTTCCGAGAGCAGGCCGAAGACGCCGCCGAGCAGCATCGCGGCCATGGCGACGAGGGTCGGATGATTGAGACCTGAGGTGACGATCGTCGTGTCCGTCGCCGCGCTGGTGCCGACGAGCGAGGCGAAGCCGAAGACGATCGCCGGCGGAAAGTTCAGGATCGGGATGGCCGAGGCCAGGATCATTGCTGAGGTGCCGGCGCCGACCAGGATCGCCGCAAAGATCGGGTGGGCTGGGCCATATTGGATGATCAGCAGCGTGATCGAGGCGATGCCGATGCCGGTCCAGTTGGAAACGATCGATTTGACCAGACCCTGGTTTCCGCCGCCGCAGGCGAAGAACGACGCCCAGGCGATGAAGGTTACCCACACGGGAACGGGAAATATCGTCGCGGTGATATAGGTGTCGATGGCGCCGAGCACACCGAGGCTGATCATTGCGGCAACGAGCGGGGGCATGGGTCTGTCTCCTTGTTGAGGGGTTGGGCGGATGCGCATCAGGATGCCAGCGCGCGCTGCTGGCTGAGGCAGCTCATGAAGCCGTCTCGAAGCATCACCTCGTCGAGGTTCCTGCCGATGAAGACGATTTCGTTGAGCCGCTTTTCCGAAGGCCCCCAGGCCTTTCCGGGGCGTCCTTCAAGCGTCATGTGCACGCCGTGAAAGACATAGCGGCGCTGCTCGCCGTGGAGATTCAGCACGCCCTTCATGCGGAAGAGGTCCGTGCCGATCTCCTGAGCCAGGCGATTGAGCCAGACGTTCAGCGCCGCCGGATCGAGCGGGCCGAAGTCCTGGATCGCCACGCAACCGATGCTCTGGTCGTGCTCGTGTTCATGGTCCTTGAGAATATCGGGGTCGATAGACAGGATGTTCTTGAGGTCGAAGGCGCCGACGTCGAGCACCGCGGAGAGCTCGACCTTGCAATCCCTCGTCCGGATGATCCGGGCAAGCGGATTGATCCCGCGCAATTGCTGCTCGGTGGCGGCAAGGTCCTCGGCGCTCTCCAGGTCGATCTTGTTGAGCAGCAGCACGTCGGCAAAGCTGATCTGCTCCCTCGCCTCGTCCTGAGAGAGCTGTTGCTTCATATGGCGGGCATCGACGACTGTCACGATCGCATCAAGCTGCAGCCGCCTGGCGAGCGTTTCGTCGAGTAGGAAGGACTGGATGACCGGCGCCGGATCGGCAAGACCCGAAGTCTCGATGATGATGCGGTCGATTGGCCGTCCGGAGCGCAGCAGTTCGCCGATCGCGGCGATGAGATCGCCCCTGACGGTGCAGCAGATGCAGCCATTGTTCAGCTCGATGACCTCGTCCGCCGTCGGCACCACGAGCTTTCCATCGATGCCGACCTCCCCATATTCGTTGACGATCACCGCTACGCTCTCGTTTTCGATTGAGTTGAGCAGGTGATTGAGAAGCGTGGTCTTCCCGGTCCCGAGAAACCCGGTCAGAATTGTCGTCGCAAGCTTTGCCATGGCCTCATCCCCTTGCCGTCCGGGCACGCCTCCGCCGTCTCGGCCAAATGACCGGGCTGAAAAGGCGGCTCCGCTGCTGTTTGCTGGTCCGATTACGCCGGAAGCGCCGATCAGACGAGGAGAATTACACTTGCGATACCGTCACGAGGCAAGAGACCCGATGTTTCATATTCGGCCAAAGAAACCGCAAATTCTGCCAAAATGATGAGCTTTTTGATTTTTGATTAAAAACTGATCATACTGTCTAATTATTGATCTTATTGCCCTTTTCCCGATCATTGACAGGATGGGCATGAAAAACTATCTGGTTTGCGCAGCTTTGGCGAGGGACGCCATGCGCAAGTTGGCTTTTCGAGAGCATTCTATTGTCGCCGGCGAAAGTGGTGCCGCTAGGCTGGCGGGGCTTCTGTCCATCGCCGGTGATCCAGAGGTGCTTAGCCGCCTCGGCCTCAACGAGCATAGCCGCATCCTTCACATCAACATCGACTTGAGGATCGATCTCGGCGTTGCCCGGAGTAAAGATACTATGGGGAGGGGATAGCGGCCTGCACCGCCGTCGTCGACCCGTCGGTGCAGGCGATACGTTCGACCCCGGAGTGCTGGCCTAATTGAAGATGAAGAATCTGCTCACCAAGGCCGAGGTGGCGAGCCTCCGCGAGGAGCAGATTGCCAAGGCAATGAAACTCGGCGCTGCCGCCGCGGCAGTCACGTCTTCCGCGCCGGCGCCAACCCGCCCTGGCTATACGAAATTGTCGCCTAGTTGTGGAGCCTCAACAGGTTGTCCTTGATCAGGCCGAGTCTACTGACGGGCGGTTTGGATTGTAGGCTGCCGTGCGGGCGATGCCAATTGTAACGGTGGAGCCAGAGCGGCAGGTCGGCGGCGCGCTG